>JAUYPN010000053.1 GCA_030695725.1 Candidatus Omnitrophota bacterium | reverse complement strand
TAAGGAATGAAAACGGAAAAAGACTTCGAAGAGCTATTAGAGTTATTAAATTGACGCCTTAGGCCGTATAATTGGGGCGATCATGTTAATAGGAGGTTTGTGGTGGCGAACGTATTCAATGCTGCTGAGATCATAGATATGGGCATAGCGAAGGAAAAGAAGCGCAGGGACTTCTACGGTTACGCGGCGGACAAGTTCAAAGAGAAAGATATGAAGGACCTCTTCTCCCGCCTGCGCGGCTGGGAAGACGAACACGTGAAGAAATTTACGGATATACGCAATTCTACCGAGACATACGAGATCAAGGAATCTTATCAGGGCGAATTTGCCGCCTACATGAAGTTCGTGGTCGACGATATGCTTTATAAGCAGGTATCGGCCCAGTGGTTCGCTAAAAATGTGAAAGACTCTCTCACCGCCATACAGTACGGAATAGGATTTGAAAAGGACGCGATACTCTTTTTTTCGGAGCTCTTAAAATACATGATGGGCCCGAACAGGGAGAAAGTGGAAGAGCTTATAAGCGAAGAGAAGAAGCATCTTATCTATCTGTCCGAACTCAAGGTAAAATACGCCAAATAAGGAATAATGGCTATACCAGGCAGCGGCATATCCTATAAAGTCTGGGCTTCTCCGTCGCCTAAGGCCAAACTTCTTCTGATCCACGGCCTGGGCGCTAATTCTTCGTGGTGGGAATCCTTCGCTTCGGAATCTCTAAAGAACAATCTCTCTTCATACGCCGTAGACCTAAGAGAACATAGATCTTTCGCCGAATTTTTTGATGTCATAAATAATCTCCTCGTCAAAGTAAAGGAAGATAACCCTGGGAAGAAGATATTCGCCGTAGGAGAGAGCATGGGCGCTCTCATAATATTATTGATGGCGCTAAAAAACCAGGCTCTTTTCGACGGCCTCGTATGCATCGCCCCCGCCTTCAACAGCAAAACGCCTTTGAAGTTAAAAGATTATTTCAGGATATTCCTTCCGCTTTTCTATGATAGAAATAAAAGATGCACATTACCCGTAAGTTCCGATATGTGTACGCGCGATCCCGCCTATTTAAAGATGATAGAAACGACTTACGATAAGGACGTGATGTCCACCTCGCAGGTGCTCTTCGATATATTTATCACGCAGTTACGCATGAGGTTATCTAGAATGCGGATAGACTCACCGCTTCTCTTTCTCGTTGCGGGGCATGATCTGCTCGTCTATAGCCAAGCGAGCGTAAAGGTTTTCGGCAGATTAAAATGCCCGGATAAGACGCTGATCGAGTACCCGGGGATGTATCATGCGCTCTCGATAGAGCTCGGTAAAGAGAAGGTATTTCAGGATATATGGTTCTGGGTCGATAAGAGGATTTAGATGGAGTACATACTGGCGATAGATCAGGGTACGACGGGCAGCCGTGTCGTATTATACGATAAATCTGGTAAGAAAGCGGTGAGTTCCTACGAGGAGTTTCCCCAACATTTTCCGAAGCCCGGGTGGGTGGAGCATGACCCTCATGATCTTTGGAACAGTGTAAATAATTCAATTCAGAAAGTGCTGAAGAAGGTACCCTGCAATAAAATAGCGGCCATAGGGATCACCAATCAGCGCGAAACTACAGTTCTTTGGGATAGAGATACGGGTAAGCCCGTTCATAATGCCATAGTGTGGCAATGCAGGAGAACGGCGCCTCGTTGTGACGAGCTAAAAAAGAAGAAGAGCTTGCCGGAGTTTTTTAAGAAGAAGACAGGGCTGCCGATAGACGCGTATTTTTCCGCCACAAAAATAGAGTGGATATTGAAGAATGTACCGGGCGCCATGGCAAAAGCAAAAACAGGCTCGATCCTTTTTGGGACTACCGACACATGGATACTCTGGAAGCTTACCGGCGGAAGAGTCCATGCCACGGATTATACGAACGCTTCGCGCACGATGCTCTTCAACATTGAAACTTTAAAGTGGGACAACGATGTACTTAAATATTTTAAAATACCAAAAAATATTCTGCCTGAGGTTAAGAGGTCATCCGGTATCTTTGGCAGGACCATAAAAACAGGAGCGCTGCCCTCCGGCATCCCTATATCCGGAATAGCGGGGGACCAACAGGCGGCGCTATTTGGACAGACATGTTTTGGCCCGGGCCAGATCAAGAATACATATGGCACAGGCTCGTTCATTCTGTTAAACACCGGAACAAGGAGGCCTGTTTCAAGGCACGGCCTTATTACGACATTGGCATGCGGGGCTTCAGGTGAACCGGTTTATGCGCTTGAAGGCGCGGTCTTCGCAGCCGGCGCGGCGATACAATGGCTTAGAGATGGGCTCAGGATAATAAAAAAAGCGTCTGACTCCGAAAGACTTGCGCACTCTGTAAAGGATAACGGCGGCGTCTATTTCGTGCCGGCACTTGTAGGGCTCGGCGCGCCTTATTGGGACCATGACGCGCGCGGACTCATATCGGGAATTACGCGGGGGACAAAGAGAGGCCACATAGCGAGAGCTGCTATTGAGGCCATCTGTTATCAGTCCAAGGACGTAATGATAGCGATGGAAAAAGACTCTGCCCTTAAGATAAGGAGTTTAAAAGTGGACGGCGGCGCGGTTTCGAACGATCTATTGTGCCAATTACAGTCGGATATATTAGGCAGGGAAGTTGTGAGGCCGAAGGGAATAGAGATAACGTCTTTGGGGGCGGCATATCTGGCCGGTCTCGCAGTCGGCTATTGGAAAAGCGCGCGCGATCTAAAGAAGCGCTGGAAGGTCGACCGGGTCTTTAGGCCAAAAATGACGAAGGTCGTCGCAGAGAAATTGTACGATGGCTGGCTTGATGCGGTAAAAAGAGCGCTATCCTAAATGGTCCTCTACGACGTAATCATTATCGGCGGCGGTGTCATAGGCACATCGATAGCCCGTGAACTCTCGCGCTATAAATTAAAAGTAGCTATCCTCGAAAAAGGAGAAGAGCTCGCCTTCGGTGTTTCAAAATCTAACAGCGGTATAATCCATCCCGGAACACAAAATCCCGTAAATTCACTAAAGGGCAGATTGTGCGTCCAGGGTAACGCGCTGACCCGGAAAATGTCAAAGGAGCTCGGCATAGACTTCAAAGAAGTCGGAGAGTTGATAGTCGCCTTCAGCGAAGAGGATAGGTTAAGATTGGTTCAGCTGAAGAATGAGGCCGAGGCCCTGGGCGTTCCCCGCCTGAGCGTGGTCGACAGGGCGTGGTTAAGGAAAAATGAGCCTAATCTTTCGCATGAAGTCGCCGCCGCGCTCTACGCTCCTACAGCTGGCATAATAAGCCCGTACAGATGGGTCTATGATCTGGCAGAAAATGCCGTAAAGAACGGTGTTGAGATCCGCACATCAACAAAAGTTGAAAAGATCTTACCGCGTTCCCACGCCCGGGGTGGGGATTTTGAAATATATACTTCAAAGGGCGAATTCAAGTCAAGATATGTTATAAATGCCGCAGGGCTCTTCGCGGACGATGTTTCGCGGATGGTTAGCATAGATGATTTTAAGATACGCCCCCGGAAAGGCGAAGAGTTCCTCTTAGATAAGAAGAAAGAAAATATAACCAATCATCTGATATTCCCCCTGCCGTCAAAAAATTCAAAAGGCGTCCTGGTTATAAAGACCTCCGATGGGAATCCCATGATAGGTCCAACGGCCGAAGACGTTGAGAGTAAGACAGATCTCTCTACTTCGGATGAGGGTTTCAAAAAAGTATTATCTCTGGCTCAAAAATTAGTTCCGTCAATAAATGGAAATGACGTTATAGCGTACTTCGCGGGCTTGCGTCCGGCCTCCGGCGAAGATTTCATAATAAGACATGAGGCGAAGGCCCCCGGGTTTATAAATGTCGCGGGAATCCAGTCGCCCGGCCTGACGGCGGCACCGGCTATAGCGCTCACGGTGTCAGGGATCTTAAAAAAGAATGGGTTAAAATTAAAGAGGAAGCTATTTTTTCATAAATGTAGAAAAAAAAAGATGCATCTATTCAATATTCCGTTGTCGAGTACAAAGAAGATGATAAAAAAGGATCCGGGCTACGGCGATATCGTATGCAGGTGTGAGATGGTGTCGGCCAAAGAGGTCGCCGACGCCATAAAGCGCGGCGCCAGGACCCTCGACGGGATAAAGTTTAGGACAAGAGCCCAGGCGGGCCGCTGCCATGGAAGCTTCTGTACGACGAGGCTGATGAAGATCCTCGCCGGAGAAACAGGCAAGAAACCGACAGAGATAACGAAGAGGGGTAAGGGCTCGGAAGTAGTTAAAGAAGAAAGGGGTCAGGCGCTTTTTGAAGAAAAGTGCCAGGTACACCCTAAAAAAGCGCCTGACCCCCTTTAAGAGAAGATATGATTGAAAGAGACTTGGTTGTAGTTGGCGGAGGCCCTGCGGGCATGGCGGCCGCTATTTTGGCGCACGAATCCGGCGTTAAAGATATATTGCTCTTAGAGAGAGATCAATATCTGGGCGGTATACTTAACCAATGTCTTCACACCGGTTTCGGAATAGAATATTTTAAAGAGATATTGACCGGGCCGGAATACGGCGATCGCTTTATCGAAAAAGTTAACGCCGTCCCTGAGATCGAGGTTAGCACTAGATCCTTCGTCGTAAAACTTACCAAAGATAAGGTCCTTACTTACATAAAGCCCGGTGTCATGGAGGATGTCAGGGCCAAGGCTATAATAATGGCGACCGGTTGCCGTGAGAAGACGCGCGAAATGGTGCATATAGCGGGAACTCGCCCGGCAGGAATATTTTCAGCAGGGCTCGCTCAAAAACTGATAAACGTAGAAGGGCTTCTACCGGGTAAAACCGTCGTGGTAGTCGGTTCCGGGGATATAGGCTTGATAATGGCGCGCCGTTTCACGTTAGAGGGCGCAAAAGTAAAGGCCGTTATTGAAATACAAAGTAAATCGAGAGGGCTAATTCGTAACGTGGCCCAGTGCATAGAAGATTTTGATATACCGATCTATTTCAATCATAAGATATCCAGGATTTACGGAGCCGACAGAGTTGAGAAGGTGAGCGTTGCAAGGGTAGATGAGAATTTTAACGAGATCCCGTCGTCGAGTTTTGAGATCGAGTGTGACACTGTATTGATATCGGTCGGGCTGATTCCGGAGAATGAATTGATAGAGATGGCGGGTGTTGAAATGGACAGGAAGACCAATTCTCCGGTCTCGAGAGAGGTGAACAGGACGTCGATCCCGGGAATATTTTGCTGCGGGAATTCGTTTAAGATCTATGATCTTGCGGATTCTGTTTCGAAAGATGCGGCGCTTGCCGGAAAAATGGCCGCGGAGTACATCAAGGGCTTGAGATGATCAAAAAAATAACCTGCATAGAGTGCCCGAAAGGGTGTCTGCTATCCATAGACATAGAAAACTGTCGCGTAGTCAAAGTGAGCGGTAACGAATGCCCTAAAGGAGAGAAGTACGCCGTGCAGGAGATGGAAAATCCCATGAGGATATTTACATCCGCCGTCCTCGCTGAAGGGCTATCGTTGAAGATGGTGCCGGTCCGCACGGATAAGCCCATACCAAAGGGTATGCTCGCCGCGGCGATGGAGGAAGCGAAGAAGATCCGCCTCAAAAGCCCGGTCAAATCCGGCTCCGTGATTGTCGAGGGCTTCCTTGGCCTGGGCGTCAACCTCTTCGCCACCCACAGTGCCCCGTAAAAGATAGAAACAGTTTCTAAATTAGATGCTTGGATTGACAGCGATTGTAACATATTGATATACAATGCGTTAGGACAAAGTGAAACGTCCCCAAAGTGCTCGGCTTGACTTATGGGGAGTATGCAGGTATACTTTTCGTATTGCACTCGTGTTGTGCCTATGCTATACATAAGCTAATCATATTATTCATATGAATGAGATAGACACCCTGAAGAAACGCGTAGCGGAGCTTGAGAAGGCGAATAGAGAGCTGGATGATGCTCTACGCATCGCTAAAAACAACACGGAGTATATGAAGCTTGACGAATTAAAATCAGAATTCATATCCACGGTATCGCACGAGCTTAGAACGCCGCTATCCATAATAAAAGAAGGGATAAGCCTGGTGCTCGACAAGATACCCGGAGATTTAAACGCAAAACAGGCCAAGATACTGGACATATCCAAGTATAATATAGACAGGCTCGCCCGCATCATAGATAACCTTCTCGATATAGCCATGATAGAGGCGAAAAAAGTCGGATTAAATAGGAGCCTCATCAGCATGTCCGAAATCATAAAGCAGGCCGCGGCCTCTTTTGAGCCCGACATCAGAGAGAAGGGTCTCGAAATGTGCCTCGACATAGACAAGACGACCGGAAATGTCTGGGCGGATACCGATAGAATTACGCAAGTCCTGACAAACCTGATTGATAACGCCGTAAAATTTACTTCTTCAGGCCGCGTAGATATCTCCTGTAAAGATGAAGTTGACGGCGTAACCTGTTCGGTCTCCGATACTGGAGTGGGCATATCCAAAAATAATCTTCCGAAGATATTCGATAAGTTCCAACAGTTCGGCCGGGTAGCGGGCCCGGGTGAAAAAGGAACGGGCTTAGGCCTTTCTATAGCGAAAAGTATAGTTGATATGCATAACGGCTCTATCTGGGTGGAGAGTGAATCGGGAAAAGGAGCCAAATTCACGTTCAAGCTGCATAAATACACTTCGCAGTCACTATTTAAAGAACATGTCTCGGAAGCGGTAAAAAGAGCCGCGGACAAAAACTCCGAGATGTCCATAATAGCCGTGAGTTTGAGCCTTGTTGGAAAGGACGCATCGGGCGTGATAAACAGAAAATATAGTGATATAATGCGTGACAGCGTCAGGCTAATAAAGAATATCTTGAGGCACGAATACGATGACGTTGTGGAGAGCGGCAGCGAGATGATCGTTATGCTGACCAATTGCGATAAGGATAGCGCCGCGAAGGTGCAGCGCAGGCTCGAAGGGGTGGTCGGCAAATATTTGGCTGATCAAAACGCCAACGGCGCGATCAGGGTAGATTACGGACACGCGACCTATCCATATGACGCGAAGGACGGTATGGGGTTAATCGAGAAGGCGAGAAGCTCGTCGATCGTATCTCGTAAAAAAAAGATTATAAGGCGCGAACAACGAGATGCGAGGTAAATATGGCTAAGAGGAAGATATTGATCGTGGATGATGAGCCGGATTTTTTGGAGGTTATGCGCGCGAGATTAGAGGCCAATAATTATGAGGTTACAACGGTCGCCAACGGTGAGGAAGCGCTAATCCGCATCAAAAATAATAAGCCCGACGCGGTGCTGCTAGATATAATGATGCCCGGCATGGACGG
>JAUYPN010000052.1 GCA_030695725.1 Candidatus Omnitrophota bacterium | reverse complement strand
CCATTGCGCTGGAGAACAGGTTCAGTTACAACGTTTACGACAGGCTGTATCTGCAGGCGGGCCTAGATATTGCGAACGGCCTCAACTGGTCTATTTTCGATAATTTAGGCCTTTTGGCGGGCCTCGAATATTACGCGCCGGGTATGATAAGGGTGGACTTCGGATGGGCAGGAAACTATTATTATAATCTGCAGGATTTCCTCTCCTCCATTTACTTTAAGTTCTATCTGTTCATGTAAGGGTGCGCTATGCGATCTATCAGATCTTCGATCTTCGTTTTAGCGGCATGCTCTTTAATAACAGTGAATTCGGGATGCGGGAGCAAGTCGCCCGATAATACCTCTATGCCGAGCGGCAAAAGCCCGGTCGAGGTGAGAGTCGCCTTTTGGGGCTCGCCGGATGAAGTTAACATTGTAACCGACACCATTAGCACCTGGCAGAAGTCACATCCTGAGATAGCGGTGAAGCTGGATCATACGCCGTATCGCGGCTATGTTGATAAGCTGCTTACGAGGATCGCGGGACGCTCGGCTCCCGATATAATATGTACGGAGGTGGACCTATTTGTGACATTTCAGGCAAAGGATGTGCTGTTGGACCTGACGCCTTTCGTGAAAGCCGATCCGGAATTCAGCACGAAGCAGTTCTACCCTGAAATAGTTAACAGATTCACGGTGGGCGGTAAGCTGTACGCGATACCCAGGGACACGGCGCCTTTTGCCTGTGTCTACTACAACAAAAAGCTCTTTGACGAAGCCGGTCTTCCTTATCCGAAGGATGATTGGGACATGGACGATCTTTTGGACAAGGCCCTGAAGCTTACAAAGATGGATAAAGACGGTAGGGTCACTCAATACGGGTTCTACGCATGGGCGTGGCCTAATTTCGTATACACTTTTGGCGGGAGTATGGTGGATGATGTCAGGGATCCGTCCAAGTGCACGCTCGATTCCGAAAATTCTATCGCGGGGCTGCAGTTTTATTCGGACCTGATAAATAAGTATAAAGTTCATCCGACCTCGACCGCGATGACGAACCTCGCCATGGGCGTCCAGGGGATGTTCATGACGGGTAGATTAGCGATGTTCTCGTCCGGTATATGGGAGACGCCGGGCTTAAGAAAGATGACTGACCTCGATTGGGACGTGGCGATGTTCCCTAAGGGGCCAACCGGAATAAGAGCTTTCGGGACGGGCGGCTCAGGCTATTGCATATTGAAAGAAACGAAGAACCCTGAAGCCGCATTTGAAGTAGTTAAAGCGCTTGCCGGCAGATCGGGCCAGATCGTGCTGGCCGATACAGGCCTCGCCCAGCCGGCCATAAAGGATATCGCGGAGAGCGGACATTGGGCGCTTGACAATAAAAAGCCTAAGAATAAATCGATGCTTGATGAAGCCATGAAATATGTCATCTATGAGCCTTTTCATCCGGCATGGAGAGAAGCCAAGGAGTTATATATAAATCCTGAACTTGATATGGTCTTCAGCGGGAAGAGAAGCGCAGTGGACGCGGTAAAGAATTTTACCGCCAAAGTGAATGAGTTACTAAACCCTTCGGCAGGCTCAGGGTTTAGTCCTGAGCATGCCGAAGGACTAAAAAATTCGGGGGAAAATAGAAAGGGGGAGTAGTTATGTTTAGTAGATGCATATGTATCGCGATGATCGCTGTCTTGTTGGCTGCGTTCGCGCCGGCCAGCTCTTTCGCGGCGGCAAAGTCGAGCTCGAGCGAGCTCATGGTAGCCGATTTCAATACCGGCGAAAAGCCCAGCAACATCGGAGGTGATTTCGGAGCGTGGAACAAAGATCCCGCGGACTTCACCCAGGGCTGCATTGAAGCTTTCGACAGCGCCAACAGGCACGGCGACTCAGGGTTCGCGATGAAGCTGGAATACAGCGTGGATTCCAAAAACCCGGCGTATAACGGATTCTGGATGGCGCTTCCAAATATCGATGTTTCCGGATACGACAATCTTGCTTTCCTGGTAAAAGGCGACGCGAAGACGGGTTATACCACCGTATTCAAAGTAGAGCTCAAAAACGCCGGAAAACAGGTCGGCCGTTATTATGTGACGAATGTCACCGATCAATGGCAGGAAGCGGTCATACCTTTGTCTGAATTCAAAGGCCTGACTGATACCTCCAACTTGACAGAGTTTGTCATAGTGTTTGAGGATAGGATAGCTTCGAATAAGAAGGGCGTCATCTACATAGATGATGTCAGATTCACGAAAAGCAGATAATAGTTTTTGCATACGGCAGTAGGGCACCCTAAAAAGTGTCCTACTGCTTAGTTAAAAAGAAAAGAGTTATGAGAAAAATTTTATCCCGCCAGATTTGCTTCGCAAATCTAAGCAGCGGGATTCCACTAATAAGCGGACGGAAACTCCGGGCTTTAGGCTGGAGAGTTTCATTTTTTTGTATACTTTTCACCGCCTTTTTAAATACCCTATCCTTCGCGCAGGATGCCGCGGACTATAAATTCATACCACCTCTTGTATTAAGCGATTATAACGATGAATCCACCATGAACAATCTCGGAGGCATCTCCGGAGGGGACGCCGAGCTGCCCGGCACGGCGTATGCCGCTATAGTTTCAGATAACGGTTTCCGCCGCGGCGAATCCGGTTCAGGCTTAAGGATAGATTATGATGTGCCGCTGCCGGGCGATTATTCTTTCTACTGGATCAAGATGGGCAAGGAGCTGTACGGCAAGCCCGGCGTCACTGCCCTGTTCGACATGAGCCTCTACAACTATCTCTCTTTCTGGATGAAGGCCGACCCCGATATCAAGAATGTGAAGGTGGAGGTGCATCAGGATACCGATAATAACGGTATATTCGTATTCGGTAAAGATACAGCGGCCCTCGTATATACGGATCTGTACACCAACGGCGTCGTGGACAAGAGCTGGAAGAAGGTAGTGATACCTCTGGCGGATTTTAAAGCGATAAAAGACTGGTCCAAGATAATCGAGATCGTATTTGTCTTTGAAAATAAGAACGGCACGTTAAAGGGCACTTTATACCTAGATGATATGATCCTCGGTTACCGTTCTAGCCCCATGCTGATCTCCAAAGAGATAAAAGAGATGGCCGCTCCGGCGGAATCATCGTTCAAGGTGAACGGTGTAAGTTCCAAACAATGCCTTACGTTCAAGGGCTCGAACTCACTCGCCATAAACACCGAAAGCGTTTACGACAATCCGTATATCGAGAGCTTCAGGTTTGAGTACAGTATCGATAAAGGAAATACGTGGAGGACCATAGCCGCCGATTACGATGTTTCAAAAAATACGCACAATCTGAACTGGAACCCGGATAACTCAAGAGAGCTTTTGCGCTGTCAGGTGAGAGCCGTCCTGACTGATATCCGCGGCAATGAAAAAGCGACGGGGATCCTGATAGACTGCCCCGTGCAGCCCATCACCGACGATGAATTTCTCGATATGGTAGAGAAGAAGGCCTTTGACTTCTTCCTGGACCACCAGAACCTGGGCACGGGCTTGTTTTCCGATACGACCGGCGGCGGTGACGCGAGCATTGCCTCTACTGGTTTCGGTCTCGCTGCTCTATGCATAGGAGCCGAGCGCGGCTGGATATCGAAGTATGACGCCCAAAAGAGGACGATGCTGGCGCTCGACGCCTTTCTGCCCAGGACGGGAAGCGAAGAGTCCATGGCCGAAGGCAAGTACGGATTTTTCTATCATTTTTTGGATATAAACACAGGTAAACGCGCCGGAAAGAGCGAGATATCCACCGTCGATACCGCCATACTTGTGTGCGGTGCCATCATGACAGGAGAATATTTCGGCGGCGATATCAAGGAGAAGGCGGATAAGATATATGGAAGAGTCGAATGGGATAAATTTTTATGCCTGGAGAAAGGCCCTTTCCTCAATATGTTCTCCATGGGCTGGAGCCCTGAGCGGGGAATGCTGGAGTCGTACTGGGACTATTATACCGATGAGGTGATGATCATAGATCTCCTGGCGATAGGGTCCGGCACGCATTCGGTCAGCCCGGACGCCTTTTATGTGTGGACCAGAAACAAGGGTTCTTACGGCGGCGGGAAAGAATTCATATACACGTGGCATGGCGCCCTCTTCTCTTATCAGTACGCCAACGCGTGGTTCGATTTCAGGGGTCTGGCGGACAAAAACGGCGTCGACTGGTTCGATAATTCCACGAACGCAACCCTCGCAAACAGGCAGTTCTGCATCGATAACGCCGATAAGTTCAAAGGGTACGGCCCGAACAGCTGGGGCATAACCTCAATGGCGAGGCCGGAGGCCTACACCATGCATTTTGGCGCCCCTCCCACAGGCAGCGGCGAGCCGGAGTACGACGGCACACTATCGCCCACGGGCCCGTCCGGATCGATAATCTTTACCCCGTATCTGTCGCTCTCGGCGCTGAAACATATGTACCTGAATTATCCACGGCTCTGGGGCCAGTACGGCATGAAAGACTCCTTTGACGCGGATAAGAACTGGTACTCGACGACGTATTACGGCATCGGCGAAGCGATGATACTTCTGCCGATAGAGAATTTCCGGACAGGGTTCATATGGAAATATTTCATGAAGAGCCCGTTCATTCAGGACGCGCTCGACAAGGCGGGATTTACCAAGGTTCAGAAGCGGAGGTAATTTTATGAGAAGAAGCCCGGCCGCGATTATTTTGTGCGCATCATTGCTGGTCGTCTCTGGCGCGCCTTCGTTATTTTCGCAGGAAAATAATATCAAGATGGAGGCTCTTTCGCCCATCGACGCCGTAAGGAGCGCCCGGGACTGGGACGGCGCCAGAACGGAAAGCGAAAAAGCGATAAATGCCTGTCAATCCTACGATGATTACGAGAAGCTCGCTTCCGAGATAAAGAAATCGGTCTTGAGGCAAAGAGAGCCCAAATACTCCGACGTACTCCACTACATGTGCGCGAAGACAAGAGTCAAAGAGCTCTCCTATCTCACAAAAAAGAACGACATAGATTCGGGCCGCATATACATGTCCGTCAGCGAAAAGCACTACAACGACGCCCTCGCCTGTCTCGATAAAGCGTCCCGCGCCACGAAGTCCAAGGACCTGGATCTCGACATATGTTTTTTAAGGTTCCTGATATTCAAAGAGATGTTCCATACTGAAAAGGCGGATGCGGTTTTCAGTGAAATGGTAGAAAAAATAGCCTCCTATACTCTGGATAAGCCGAAGAACGTGTTGAAGATGAACGAAGCCTCGCGGCTCTTCAGCAATGAAGGCCTGGAAGACTACGCGATGAAGCTGAAGCTTCTTTACGCCTCGAGGGTTGACTCAGAAACCGCCAGGATGATCGCCGACGATATAAAGGCAAGCGCCGATAAATATTTCGATACGGGCCGCGCCAAAGAAGCGCTTGCGATTTATGATACATATCTGCAGCTTGCGGAAAATTATTATGATAAGGCCGCGTTCGCCCCGCGGATAATGGATGTGGCCGAGAAATATTTCGATAAAGGCCGTTATAAAGAGGCTGTAAAATATTATTCGATGTACCTGTTCAAGTGCAGCGATTCACCGGTCGCCGATTACTGCAGCTATAAACTGGGTATGTCGCTGTATCAAAACAAGGAACGTCCGAAGGCCGTAGAGAAGTTTGAGGAGTTCCTTAATACCTACCCCAACAGCGTATGGTTCGAGAAGGCTTTTGAAAATCTCTGCAGGTTATATTACGAAGATCTGAGCGCAGGCCCGGCCATGGAGGCCCTGAAGGCCCTGGCGGACAAATATCCGCGGAGGGATTCGAGGGACTATGCGTATCTGCTTACAGGCGCCCTCCATTACAATAATGCGGACTATGACAGGTCGATGGAAGCGCTCAAAAAGATACAGAGCGATTTTCCGAGGAGCGCCTATATCTACGCGGCAGGGCAGCTCATGCAGGATATGGATGAGATAAAAAAGGGCTCAGGCCCGTCTTACAGCTTCGGCTCAAAAGACCTTTATAAGGTCTGGGAGCCTTATATGTACACAAACTGCGATATAGCCGTGGGCGCAGGGGCTGAGACCGTTGAGAATAAGGATTCGAAGCCGGGAGAGATTTTCATAAAAGCGGCGCCCGGAACCAAGATCACTTTTAATATGACGGGCCTCGAGGATATGGACAGATTCAGTGAATACATGCAGGATAAAGACGACCAGTCGAGGCTGCCGCGTAAAGTACGGGACCAGACGGAGAAGGACCTGGTATTCTTCTCTTGGAGCGGCCCTGAGGGCGGCAAGTTCATGGATGACAAGCAGACGCTATCGAGAGTCTGGCAAGCGCCTGACGCGCCGGGCGATTACACCATGACCGTCAATATAAGCGACCTGGCCCTTGTGCGTCCACCCGATACCGGAACAAAAAAGGATCCTGCAAAGACCCTTACCGCGCATATCAGCGTAGAAAAATAATTCATGGCACTTTTTATGGATAGGATAAGGCCCGCTTTTTTAATAGTTTTTATAAGCCTGTTTATTTTCATCCCTCAGGTTTTCCCCGAAACACAGGCTCCATGCTCCAAACCCAAAACTCCCCTGAACCACTCACTGCGTTCGGGTTCGGGGCAAGCCAACTCCCAACTCCCAACTCCCAACTTTTTTACAATAGCCGACTTCAACAACGGCAGCATGGAACGGAATAATCTGCAGGCCGAAATGGGCACATGGGAGATAGACCCCGAGGATGAATCTCAGAGTATAGTTGCCTCGTTGGACAGAAGCGTAAAGGTGGGTAAGAGCGGCTATTCGTTAAAGCTCGACTACAATGTCGCCTCCCCGAAGAACGCCGTGAACGGCTTCTGGATGCAGCTGAAATTTTTTGACGCCTCGCCGTATGACCATTTTGAGTTCTATGTGAGGCCCGACAGGCCGAAAGGCTCGACCAGCGTATTCAAGGTAGAGTTCAAAAAGCTGCAGAAGACATCCGACGGACTTGAGGAGACCGCGAAGGGCACTTTCATAGTAAAGGGCATCACCGGTGAATGGCAGAAGATATCGACACCCTTAAACGTGATGAACGGGATAACCGACTGGAAGCAGATGGGGGAATTCGTGATCACGTTCGAGAAGCGGCGCGTCGACATTCCGGCGGGCACACTCTACTTTGACGATTTCGCGTTTGTGAAGACAGGATCTCCCGGGCCGAGCATCAAAGATATCGTGAAGCACAAGAGTAAAAAGACGAGGACGG
>JAUYPN010000017.1 GCA_030695725.1 Candidatus Omnitrophota bacterium | reverse complement strand
TCCCGATGTCTCCCGCCTTCCAGCTTCATCTAGTTCGTTACCTCCCTAAATGTGGAATTTAGTATTGGGCTGGCGGCTAACCTTTGCCCAAGTTGGACTTTCACCAACAGGAACCGATACGCTTTACTCGGCGCACTCATCTTTATCCTCCATTTTACGGTGAATTATCTTACCAGAAAGTTCATCTCAAATATCGGCAGAAGCATCGATATGACGATAAAGCCGACTACCATACCGAGCGTCAATATCAATAACGGCTCGATCAAAGACATTATTATTTTGATAGCTTCATCGGACTCTCTCTCGTAACCTGAGGCTACTTTCAGGAGAGATTTTTCTACGTGGCCGCCTTCTTCTCCTATAGCTATCATATTCATAACCGCTGGAGGTATCGATCTTGAGCCGCTGAGGCCCTCGGCAAGACTCGAACCTTCTTTGACGGCAACGGACGCTTTTTCGATCTCATTCTTAATGACGGCATTGCCCACCGTCTCCAGGACTATCTGTAACGCGCCGAGTATAGGCACGCCATTATCCAGAAGCGTGGAAAGCGTCCTGGTAAATCTGGCGATCTCCACTTTTTTTATCAACGGGCCCATCAAAGGAGAGTTTAATTTGAAACGGTCTATCGCGAGCTTGCCCTGGGGAGTATTGTATATCTTCATGACGGTCATCGTGATCCCTGCAATAAAGAGTATAAGGATCAGCCAGTAATTCTGTATTATGCCGCTTATTCCCAATAATATTTGCGTCGGAATCGGCAGGGCCTGCCCAAAATCGGAGAACATGACCGTCATCTTCGGCATGACAAAAGTTATCAGGATTATTATAGTGGTAAAGCCGACTACGGTCATAAGAATAGGGTAAGCTAACGCGGTCCTTATCTTGGTCTGAATATCAAGTTGTTTTTCATTAAAATCCGACAATCTCTTTAAGATGTTATCGAGCATGCCTCCGGTCTCTCCGCTCCTCACCATGCTCACATACAGATTTGAAAATACCTTGGGATGTCTTGAGAGGGCGCCGGATAAAGGATTGCCGCTGACGCAGTAGTCCCGGATATCTAGGATCATTTTTTTCAGCCTCTTGTTGCCGGTTTGATCATGCAGTATATCGAGCGCCTTGGCGATAGTTATGCCGGCCTCCAGAAGGTCGGAAAGCTGCCTTGTAAAATCGGTAATATCCCTGACGCTTATTTTTTCGGAAAAAAATGATCCGTGAGATTGGGAGCGGCTCAAGGCCTCAGTCTCTTCCTCGAGAGACAGGAGATAATATCCCATGCGGCTTACCTTCTGGATCGCCGCGTTTTTGCTGTCGGCGACGAGCGTGCCTTTTATTACATCTTTAGGGCTCGTCTTGGCCTCATATACAAATCTTGCCATTTATTATTCTTCTAAACTCTCTTCCTGCGTTACCCTTATAACTTCGCCCGGGGTCGTTATGCCCGCCTTTATCTTTTCCCATCCGTCCTGGCGCAGCGTCCTCATGCCGAGGCTTAAGGCTTTCTTCTTGATCTGGTCCGAGGACGACCTCTTCAACACAAGCTCACGTATCGGCTCGCTCATGACCAATATTTCATAGATGGCGGTCCGGCCTTTGTAGCCTGTGAATCTGCAGGATTCGCAGCCCTTACCTTCATATAATTTTACCTTGGACAGGTTCAGGCGCGATACACCCAGCTCCTTTAAGATCTCCTTATCCGGCTTAAATTCTCTTTTGCATTTATCGCATATGACCCTGACAAGACGCTGAGCTATAAAACATTCTACCGCGGACGCGACCAAAAACGGTTCGACGCCCATATCTATAAGCCTCGTAACGCCGCCCGCGGCGTCGTTGGTATGGATAGTGGAGAATACTAAGTGGCCCGTCAGGGCTACCCTTATCGTTATCTCCGCGGTCTCGTAATCCCTGACCTCCCCCACCATCATGACGTCCGGATCGTGCCTGAGCATGGACCTGAGCGCGTTGGCGAACGTAAAACCGATCTTTGGCTGGACCTGCATCTGCATGATGCCTTTGAGCTGGTATTCTATCGGATCCTCTATCGTTATTATCTTTTTGTCTTTGTCGTTTATCTTGTTTAATGACGCGTAAAGAGTCGTGGTCTTGCCGCTTCCCGTAGGACCGGTAACAAATATGATGCCGTGAGGCTTCTTTATCATCTTTTCCAGTATCTCAAGATCGGGTTTTAAAAGCCCAAGGTTCTCCATGCCAAAGAGTATATTTGAGGAGAGGAGCCTTATCATGACGCTTTCGCCGAACGGCGTGGGCATTATCGATACCCTGAGGTCTACTCTGTCATCCCTTATCTTTATTCTTATGCGCCCGTCCTGAGGCAGACGGCGCTCAGCTATATTGAGATTCGCCATTATCTTTATGCGCGATATTATCGCTGACTGAAAATTTTTGATGGCCTGCGGCACCTTCGTCTCGTGGAGGACCCCGTCTATCCTGTACCTGACCATAAGCTCGTCTTCAAAAGGCTCTATATGTACGTCCGTGGCCCTGTCTCTGTAGGCCTCCAGCAACACCTGATTCACGAAATTTATTATGGAGGCGTCTTCCGCGCTCTCGACAAGGTCCTGCGTCTCCTGATACTGAACGCTTACGATATTTTCCTGCGATGCCTCCGGCGTCATCTTCTCTATTGTTTCCGCGCCCACTCCATAATATTTCTTTATCGCCTCCAGGATATCCTTCCGGCTGGCCAAGCAGGTCTTTATCTCTTTCTTCAGCAGAAGTTTTATATCGTCAGTGGTGTGTATGTCCATGGGATTGGCCATGGCGACGGTTATCATATTATCTTCTATTTTTATCGGCATCAGCTCGTAATGGCAGGCGAATTTGGCGGGTATCTCATTTACTATAGCGGCATCTATCCGGGCCTCTTTCAACTTTACATATTCCACACCCAACTGTTCTGCCAATACGGCATAGAACTGATCGGCGGTAATAAGGCCCAATTTTATTAACGTCTCACCCAGAAGATCCTTGTGCTGTTCCTGGTCCAGGAGCGCCCTCTCTAAGGACTCCATATTGATGAGCCCCCTGGAGATCAAAAGCTGTCCGATGAGTTCAGGTTGTAGCGGCATACGGTCCCCTAATATTCATATTGATATAGATTATAACGCCGTAAACTTATAGTCAAGGATTAACCTTCGAGATGCGCGTCGACGTAGGCGGCCAGGATCTCTCTTACGGTTTCCGGAGGGATTACGGAGAAATAATGGTCTATGACCGCGTGAGCCGTCTCGTGTATGATCACGGAGTCCTCTATATCGCTTTCGGATGTGTATATGGTGTTGTACTTATATACGTAAAATGACTTAAAGTCCCCCGGTTTACCGAATATTTTAGCAAACTCGTCGTTCAGCTCGTACCTGCCTTTAAATATCCTTATCTTTATCCTGGGTGCATTAGGATGCATGTCGAGCACGTCCTGCACTCTGGTGTACAGCTTGTCGAGCCTTTGGCATATCTCCACTTCTGTGGTGACTTCGCCGTATCTTGCCGCCTGATCAAAATAGAGCGGCCTCTTTTTAAGCTCCGTCTCTATATCCTCAAGATTTGCCGAAGGATCGTAATAGACGACAAAAAAATTGCTCGTCATGGAGCTCCAATCTCTGTTGTCGGGAGGAGTCTCGTCGTCCTGAGCAAAAAGCGTTGAATAAGATAAGACGGTGCCGAGCAGTATTGCTGCGGCTAGCGACGCGGCGATCTTTGAAAAGGCGCGATTATTGAACATTGAACTTTGAAATGGCCTCTTTGAGACTCTGAATATTTTTTTTCGTTTCAGGTGAAGCGTCCTTCGATGAACTTTCCAGGTCACCGAGCGCCCTCCTTATGGCGGCGGCTTTCAAATTTAGGGACCGGGCCATGTCATCGAGCCTGGAGGCGAGCTCCTTAATTTCATCGCCTCCCCTTAAGACGAATCTCACATTGAGATTTCCGGACGCCAGCGTATCGATATCCTTACCTATATGGTACAGCGGGCCGGCTATCTTGTGCGACACGAAGAGCGTCATGATAACGGCCGCGAAACCTACTATTATCATGGCCGCTACGCTGCTCAATAATACGGAGGGAAGTATATAGTCCGCGGTGCTCCTGATAGCAAGGCGGGAATTATCGAATGTAGTCGTGAGGGTGGACCTCGACATGAAATATATTATCGCCCCGGAGATGAGAGTTCCCGAAACGACCAGGGTGAGGAATTTCAGGATGAAATTCCTTTGAAATCTTTTTTTTATATAATAATTCTTTCTTCTATCCGGAATGTTGTTTTCCATGCGTACTCCTTTTTTTTAACAACGTCATTGCGAGCCCCCATGCTTTCTTGCGAAAGCA
>JAUYPN010000008.1 GCA_030695725.1 Candidatus Omnitrophota bacterium | reverse complement strand
TAAAATGGTCCTTCCATATCTCGAGCGCCACTATGGGCGGGTCATCCGATAAAGGCATATGCCATGCTATGGGCGTGATACCGGCCCTTTTCCCTGATAAAGAGCTCACAAGTACCACCGGGCCAGAGACTATCAGCCTGTATGCTATCGACAGCGGAATAGTTTTTCTCATATCAGAAGTAATTATTATCGGGGACGGGTGTGTAATATCAAAAAATAGAACCGTCCCCTTTATTAGGGTTGTTTAAACGCCTCGGCGTCAAGCTTTGACCATATGAAGCCGCATAATGAACATGCAGAAAAAATATTCGGAAATTTGATATTTGAAGATAAAATTTTATAAAATGGCGCATACATGGGCCTGAAGTATGCGGGGGGATTAAAATAATCGATCTGGTTATAGATCTTTCCTTCTACTATAACTTCGCCATTACACTGTGGACATGCCATATTTATCCTCCTGGTTGTTCCTGAGCTTTATATACCGACTGGAATTGATCTTTAAGTTCGCGTGGAATAGGCACGTATTGCCTGCCGCTTGCTACAAATTCGACTCTCCCCGTCAGACGATTTACCAATACGGTGACACCGTTGTTATTGCGCAGAGCGACCGGCTTGTATAGCATCTTCTCGATAATATTCATCGCATAGGAGGGCGTGGCGATCGCTAAAACAAGCAATAAGACAATGGCGAGCTTTTTCATATTTTATTTTTTCTTGGGTCTTTTATTTTTAGGTCTGCTCTTCGGCTCGGGCCCGCTCTTCAACTTGGTCTCATTCTTCAGCTCGGACCTGCTCTTCAGCTCAACCTCTAATTGCGATACGCGGTTTTTTAATCCGTCTATGGTCAAGGCGTCCGCCCTTTCGGCCTCCAGTCTCTCATCGGATTCTTTTTGCTGCTGGGCCAAAAGTTTTTGATAATCTTCTGCGGCGGATTTGGCGAGCGTGCTGCCGGCTTTCAGCTCCCTGTCCTTGCCTCCAATCACTCCGTTTAATCTCTTGATCTCTTCTTCCAGCTCCGGCCTCTTTCTGCCGATAAATTCACCCGCCTTATAAGAGAAAAAACATAATCCTAAAATTATCAAGACCGGAATACTCATATAAATAAACATGGATCATCTTCTCCTTTTTATACCGAGCTCATTATAAAGTCATTGCTTCTCCTGCCCCGAATTCTGCATTCGCTTCGCCCTCTTCGGCTGTGCCCTCGGCCTTTCCTTTGTTTATCTTTGCTGCGCCATGAGGTAAGTATACCACAAACTACGGTAAACTTGTACGTGAAGATTTGTAAATATGGTGGTCGAGAAGTGGGGGGTGTCGGGCTTGACCGCTGTTACCGCCTAATGGTCCATGTTCCTTTCAAAACCCAACCATCATAGGCGCCTCGATCATCCTTTACGTATAGATACATATTCTTTAAGCCAGCGAAGGTCGACTTAAAGATGATATTCCATTTGATGGTCAAGGTATTACCTGATCCTGAGACGGTTGTTGAAGCGCAGTTAAGTTTCACATATGAGTTATTAATAGCTTTGTGTGAGCCGGGAGCATAACCGCCCAACCATGCGGTGTTGGTATCATTACGTATATAGAGCTTGTTTGTATTCTGATCATAATATCCGTAAAAACACTTTGAGCCGCTTGTTGAGGTATTTATTAAAAGATTCGCGGACTGTATATTCTGCCACCCGTCACCATCACTATAAGTAGTGGTAAAATTTACGCTTTTATTTACACGGGATGAACCTGAAGAAGGAATGATAGTGCCTGCAAGCGGCGGCTGGTTGATTACGACAGAAATAGTTTCCGAAGGATCGCTTTCGTTGGCCGGCTGCGCATTATCTACCGCGGTAATTCGGTAGAGCTCCCGGCTGTAAGGATGATTTGCGTCCGTATATACCGTAGGGACTACAAGATTCGTATTAAGCGGGTTAAATGTCGCGCCCTGGTCGTCACTGCGATATACGCGGTAGCCGACAAGATCGGGTTCAGTATTGGCATCCCAGGAGAGCTCTATTGAATTTCCGCTTATCGTCTCCTGAAGGCCTTGAGGACTTGAGGGTTTAAACTCGTCGCCCAAAAAAGCGATGTCATCGACGTATATAGCGCCGCCGCCTTCCTTCGTATTGGTAAAGGAAATATTATCAAGCGCCGTCAGGCGCACGCCTTTTTCGGCAAAGTCTCTCAATGGAATTCGGACCCCTGTCCACTGTGACGTAATAGCTCCTTCGGAATGATATTCCGCGATGGGAATTTTTACTTCAATCGCTTCGAGCGGGTTGCCAAGACGGTCAACAACGCCCCCCTTCAATCCTACGCTATACTCCTCTGTTCCAATATCTCCTTTGATCCAGAATGAGAGCGTATCCCAACGGCTCACATCGTGACTGCTTAATGTAATGAATGCTCCCGAATCGGTATTATCGGAAGCTGAAATTTGTTGGGCCCATTGCTGAGGCCCGTAGGGAAGGCCCGGGAACGGATCGCCGATCCAGGCGTAGCTAATTGCGCCGGTTCCGAATTGGTACGAACTGCCGCCGAATGAATTAGGATCTAGCCCGCCGCCATTCGGATCCTCTTGAGGCAAGGGTGAATTATCGTCAAAATTCAGAATAAATGGCTCTACCACGCCGGTATTGAATCCCGCGTTCTGCATCCCTGTCTGAATGAATTGATTACGCATCGCCATCTTCCAAACAAGACCGCCTGTATAATTTTCCACGCTGCCTATCACCGGTCCCATATCCAAACCTATGATGTTAACCGCGAAATGGCCTACCTGTAATGAATTATAAGGCCTACCCAGATTGAAAGAATTCATGAAACCGTAACGGCCGACCAGAGCATCGTAACCCCACTCATTTGCCTGAAAACGCATGAGCATGTTGCGCGTGAAATCTATCGTCTGGCGCGGCGTGAACGGCGTCGAACCCAAAGGCGCTGAAAGCACTACCGTCCCGCTGTCATTATTAACGGCAATATTATCGGGTGAAAAATTATCATATGACATTACGATTGGCTGCAGCACCGCGTAACCTGTAAATGAAGGGATGCCGGCCATGATCCCCCAGCTGTTCGGGCCGTATGTTTCATACGGTTGGCGCGTATATTGATCCGGGCTGGAGGGGTCGCCTCCGAATGCATGAGTACTCAAATTAACGCAGTATTGCCGGTTGGCCATAGCGGCGCTGATCGAGTTCGCGAAGTAATCTGTTTGCCATCTGTCGCGCCGCGCCCGAAAGTTAGCAAAAAGGTGCGAGTATTGATGGTTGTGCAGCGATCCCGCGTGTATATAATGAAATTCTGACGCAGAGTTAGTGTAGCCGCTCTCATGGATGGTATTCGGCATGTTAGAAACAAACGCGAAATTTTGCGGCGCGTCTCCGGGGAATAGATGAGCGTATTCAAAAGGGAACATCCGGCCCGTCCCGTAAGTCAGATTATCCCATGCGGACGGCGGTATCGCCATGGATGCGTCACCGGAGCCCATGGCTAAAAAAAGCAGTATCATAAGTTCCGAGTACCTGTTCCATGAATCGAGCGTCCGGCCTCCCTCAAATCCGCCCGCGCTGTCCTCGGCCCAGCCCTGATACAGAAACGTCCCGTTGTAGAGCCAGTTCCAGTCTGTATTCAAATAAAGCTGGCGGGCTAATTGTTCGACTTCGGTTCCCTTATAATATTCCCCTGCCGCCAATGCGCCCGCAACAAACAGGGCGTGGTCAATCGTGGATATTTCACTACCGGGACAACGGAAGCCCTGATCGTCTACAAAGTGATATAAGTATCCGTGGCGGTTACCTTCCTGATTCGCAGGCACACCGACTCTGTCGTATGCCGAACTCTGCAGCGTAACTGCGCGCGAAAGCAGAGCGCGGATACGCTCATACGCGGCATCGTGATCTACCCAGCCGCGGTCGTCGGCGACAACATACGCCATGAGGCTAAATCCTGTCGTTGCGATCGAGTTAAAGTTGGCGCTATAGTCGAGGGAATCGTTATAATTCGCTTTATCGGGTGTGAAATAAAAAGAGAGCCGTGACTGCTCCCAGAAATAAAGAAACGCCTTACCCGCAAAAAGATCCAGCAGTTGTTTTTCCGTCATACTGTTTACGGCGGTGTAAACATCAGGATTGGTCCCCGCGAAAAATTCGTCGCGGTTGGTCAGCTTATCACCATCGGGATCAAGATCCGCATCACTCTGAGCAAAGGCATATGTTTGCGCCAATGCAGACAGGCTTAAGAAAACAATAAAAGCCAAAATCAGAAAAGCTTTATCCGCTGTTCTCATAGTCATTAATATATCATACGAAGTGCGATTGTCAACAGAAAAAATCAAACTTTTTTATAGATTAACAGTTAAAAAGTAGCCCTTCAGATATTCTGTCTGCGGTATCGACCTGACTATCGGGTGATCCTTATCCTGATGGCACCTCTTCAGCACCGTCAGGCTCTTTCCGGCTTCGGCGGCCGAACTCTTTATCACGTCGGAAAAAATATCGCCGGACATGTTATAAGAACATGAAAACGTGCAGAGAGTCCCGCCTTCGTTCAGAGATCTCATGGCGAGCGTGTTCAGCTCTTTATAGCCTTTGGCCGCGCTTATTATGGACTTCTTCTCCTTCACGAATGAAGGAGGATCCAGGACTATGATATCAAATCTTTCTCCGGAATCACAGATATTATTCAATACTTCAAAAACATCGCCCTCTCTATGCTCTATCTTATCCGACACATCGTTAAGCTGGGCATTTTTACGGGCCAGGATAAGCCATTCCGGTTTTATCTCGACGCCCACTACTTTTTTCGCGCCGCCCAATGCGGCGTTGACGGAAAAACCCCCCGTATAACAGAAGAGATCCAAGACCGTTTTATCTTTGGAGATCTCTTTCAATGCGGCCCTCGACCTGCGCTGGTCGAGATAAAAGCCCGTTTTGTGGCCACTCTCTATATCCACTATGAACTTTGCGCCGCCCTCATATATCTCGATATTAGTTTCGCCGTCATAGAGCCACCATTTCTTTACGGTCTTGATGCCCTCTTTCTTTCTGAAAGGAGAATCGCTCTTCTCATATATGAATTTAGGATCCACTGTGTCTGCCAGGACCTTAAGCAGGCCCTCTTTCATGCGCTCCATACCGAGAGTAGATATCTGGAACACTATCGTATCATCATACTGGTCTACGATAAGTCCGGGTAGACCGTCCGCTTCGCTGAATATGAGCCGCCTGGCATTGGTAGTCGAGGATAGAAAACTTCTTTTCGCTATAGCATCCTCTATCCTCTTCTTGAGAAAATTCCCATCTATGGGCTCATCATTGAATGTAAGGAGGCGTATCGTGATCTCCGAGGCGGGATTATAATAGCCTCGACCAACAAATAGGCCCTGGCCATTGACCACAGCCACTACGTCGCCCGCTCTTATACCGGGAGGGACTTTCAGGGTCTGCCCTTTGAATATCCATGGATGTCCGGGTTTTAATCTGCCCTTCTTGCCGGTTCTCAGCGCTATTATTTTATTCTGCATACCTGTGTATTATACCATATAAAAAGGGGTCTGACCCAGCACGTCTATTACGCCGTGAATGGGTCTGACCCCTTTTTGAAACCGTCATTGCGAGTCCCCGCTGCTTTCTTGCGAAAGCAAGAAGCGGGGACGAAGCAATCTCTTACGCCGCCGCTTCGAATATCCTATTGCGGATGTGCCCATCCTCAAGATCACTGATCTTAAATCTTACTACATTTTGGAGTTTAATAATCCATGAGAGAGAGCCCATAAGTTTGTTTACGATTTCGTCGGTCGCCTTTTCCCCCGTAAAGGCTTCATACGCAAAGCTTAATAACGCCGGATTACTATCGAGTCTGCCCACGCCTATCATGGCCATGGCAATTAAGTTTACAAACGGCGCTTCGCCTTCATTCAATTCCAGGCCCTTTAGAGGCTCGATACTCACAACACAGTAGTCAACGCCGCGGACTCCTCCTGCCCCTTTTATTCCTTCTTCTTCACCCATCTCTTTATCAAATGACCCGTCGTCGAGTACTATTACCTTGATGTTTGGATCTTCCCTGCGCAAGAAATTGATCTTATCCGCAAGATTATCCTGAGGGGATACCCCTATAAATTTCCCTCCTCTATCCTCAAGGGCTTTTCTTAGCTCCTGTTGCAATCTTTTATATGTGTTTTTCATATCCGCAATACCGGTTTCAGTTAGCTTTGAATTCACAACTACGGTAAATCCGGTCAGATCCATTTCAGGCTTGGTTATGCCTCCAATAATAGCCCTCATGCCCTCCTTGGTCTTCGCGATCTCTTTTATCGTCTGTAGCGCCGTCCCGCTCGCGGATGTGCGCTCGCCGGTTGCGTCAGAAGGCTCTTCATCGATCCATGCTGACATCTCGGGCTCCGACAACCTCAACGCCCGAATGGTATGCCTATATAACTCGTGTCTATTATTCGCGAAGCTTGTTGATACGCTGCCGTGATGCTCATATTTTGTTATGGTTCGCAATGAAAATTCAGGACGCGGGGCACGTAACAATACCGTAAATGTTAATTGAAGCCATTTATTATCGTCTTTTTTAATAATTACCGTTGCGCTTCTCTCATCTCTATTTACAATTGTATCTAATTCTCTCGTGTAAGGAGTAATAAGGATAGCCGCGACTGCCTCTACGAGATCCTTGTCGACTCCCGCCAATTTCGGTACAAGATAGAGCATCATTTTGCTTTTAGCGTATATGCTCCTGCCCGGGACAACGCATTTATACCAGGAGATATCCATAATACCATCGGAGCTTTTCTTATTCAGCCTATGCAATATCGGCGCGAATTCCGAAAGTACCATGGCGTCAAGATCGCTATTTACAAATTTCAGAAGCTCTAAAGCGAGCGCCCTATCTCTTGCTTTGAATCTAGGCTGGGATTTCGCCCTAAGAAGCGCTCTAAGCTCATCGTCTTTCTGAGGAATGAGGCCTACCGGCTCCTCCAATATATCTGTCTTTAAAAGCGCTTCGAGGACGGCGCGCGCGCCATTAAGCATTTTTTTGGAGTTCTCATCCCTCATAAACGTAAGGCTGGTATTGGCCATACTCATGGCTTTCATTATGATATCGCAGGCGAGCGGCTGCTGCGTTCTACGACTTGCCTCCAATGCCGCGCCTACAGCGTCTTTAATAGATTTGTCCATACCTTCGATCGAACTAGATAAGGATCTTTGAAATTTGGACGATATGCTGGCGATTTCTTTTAAACGATTATTTCTTATATTCGCTATATGCTGCATTCTCAATAGAATGTCGTATACCTTCGCCACATACGCCGGATATTCTTTATCGCCGGGCCTGACCTCTTTTGGCAGTTGCGTAGCGCTGCTTCTGTCTATGCAAGCTATTAATCCGTTTTTATTATAAAATCTATAAAGCATCGGATTGGGAGCTTCTTCGAATACATAAAAGTCCTGTTCCTCCGTTACCTTCAGGGTTAAGCCGGTCGCTTTTTCTCTTATAATCACGTCGGGTGTTTTCAGCGTAGTTGCCGCGTATGGAAGAGCAAATTCTCTTCGCTTTTTTCCTGCAATATCAACTATTATATTGTT
>JAUYPN010000007.1 GCA_030695725.1 Candidatus Omnitrophota bacterium | reverse complement strand
CGCTACAAATATTCTCTTGGTCATGAATTAGCGCTACTCTCCTTTTCTGTATACCAACACTGCGATCAGGACGCAGGTAAACAAGACTATATTCATTATGCTGAAAACCCGCCAGACAGCGTCGGGAGAACGTAATGCTTCCGGAATCATCAATAAAAAACATATCCATACGCCTAATGCCCAGTGCATACTGAGATCTTTGGATGACCGTCTCTTTATGATCCTTGTTATAAGCGGGATATTAAACAAAGGTAGGACTATCGCCGCTATAAAAGCTATCGTCTTCATCATAGGAGCCGCCCTTCCCGGAACGCCTTTATGTATTCGGCGCAATACTCATCCTTGCACATCAAGGCTTCCGCCGCGGCTATGCTTGAGACGACCTGTTTTTCCGTGGGATCGAGTATAGCGGCATCGAGTCCCGACTGGATCGCCATGGCCAGGAATGTTGAATTGATTATCTTGCGGTCCGGAAGACCATATGAAATATTCGACAGCCCGCATACCGTCCTGGCGCCCAGCGATTTTATCATGGGAATAGACCTCAAAAACTCCTTCGCCTGTTCGGGTTCAGTCGATATTGGCCGGATCAGCGGATCGAAATATAGGTTCTCCGCTTTAAAACCTTTGGCGGTTATCTTCGCGAGCATACCCCTGGCAACTTCAAATCTGTCATCGGCGCTATGCGGCATACCTTTATCGCTCATCGTCAGCGCAATGAGCTTAGTATTATACTTTACGGCAAGAGGAACTATTTTGTCGATCCGGGACTCTTCTCCGGTTATTGAATTTATAAAAAGCTCTCCACCGGCCTTGTAAACCTTTAATGCCCGCTCTGTCGCAAGATAATTGGGGCTATCGATGCATATATTTACATCCTTTATCTCGCTCTGGATCACGCTGATCATCCAGTCGATATCCTGGACTTCATCGCCTAAGCTCATGGCGCAATTAATATCGAGGAAGCCCGCGCCGGAATCGATCTGCCTCTTCGCTTCCCTCAGCATGAAAGCGGCGTCTCTCTCACCGATCGCCTTCTGGATCTGCGCCCTCGTCGAATTTATCCTCTCACCGATTATCAGCATAAATGACTATCCCCTGACGGCCTCTTCATAGCTCGATTCTATCGCCTTGACAAGATTGATCAGCGTCTCATTAACGGGCGTCGGTATGCTGAACGCTTTACCCTGCCTCGTTATCACCCCGTTCATATAGTCTATCTCCGTGCGCTTGGAGTTCAGGACATCCTGCAGCATGCTCGATACGTTCGCGGCCGTGGCCTTACAGACGGACTCTATCTTTTGTATCGGGTCATCATAGACGAGCTTTATCCTTTTACGCTTGATTATCTTCATGGCTTCTTGTACGGAATTTCTCATTACTTCACGTGCCCCGTCGTGCTTTAAAAGCATGCCATTCTTTAACCGCGCGATCGCGGTAAGGGCGTTTATGCCGATATTTATTATGAGCTTGCTCCATATAACAGAATCTATATCTTTTGAGACCTTGGTCTCAAGTCCGCATTTCGTAAGAAGATTGGCGGCATCTCTTACGGGGCCGAGAACTTTGCGGCTATACATGCCTATTACCGTATCGCCTCTTCCCGCATGCTTTACATGGCCGGGGCCCATAAGTGTAGCGCCATGATTCGTCACGCCCGCTATAACGCGCTCGGGCCCGAAATGGTCGTTCAGCACCTGAACATTGCCGATGCCGTTCTGCAAGGTCAGTATGAACGTCTTATCCGAAACCAGGGCCTTGATGTC
Source organism: Candidatus Omnitrophota bacterium (assembly GCA_030695725.1). Taxonomy (GTDB): domain Bacteria; phylum Omnitrophota; class Gorgyraeia; order 2-01-FULL-45-10; family 2-01-FULL-45-10; genus 2-01-FULL-45-10. Next base: position 5,578 of record JAUYPN010000007.1, on the reverse strand, counting down.
TTTACAGGCATCGTCGGTAGAATAACTCTTGACGCAGATAAATACGAGGTCGCATGGGCCCACTTCTTTGGGGTTGGCCGATATGTCGATGGCACCGGACGCGGAGCTCATCCCCTCTACGCGTATCCCCTCTTCGCGTATACGTTTCGCCCTCTCAGGCGATTTATCGATGAGCCAGACATCTTCTTTGGTCTTTGCCTTTAAGAGCCCTGCGAGCAGACATCCGAGGGCACCCGGCCCGACCACGGCTATCTTCATTTCTTCCTCAGCTTCTTGATCTCTTCGTCCTTTATAGCGAAGCTATGAGCCGCATCCGGGAATATCCCCCTTTCGACTTCATCTTTATATTTTTTCAATCCGTCGGATATCGCCGCGGAGAGCTTCACATATTGTTTTACAAATTTCGGTACGAATCTGTCGAAGAGCCCTACCATATCGTTCGTCACCAATACCTGTCCGTCGCAATGCTTTCCGGCACCGATACCTATCGTAGGAATGCTCAATTTTTCTGTAATAAGTTTCGCTACCTGATCGGGCACGCATTCCAGGACTATCGCGAAACATCCCGCGCGCTCCAATTTCAAAGCCTGATCCAGTATCTTATTCGCGCCCTCGGCGTCCTTACCCTGGACTTTGTATCCGCCGAGTTTTGATACGGTCTGCGGCGTTAATCCCAGATGCCCCAATACAGGGATCCCGGCATTGACTATTGCTATTGTGACATCTAATACCTCGTCACCGCCTTCTAATTTTACGGCATCGCATCCGGCTTCTTTCATGAACCGTCCGGCGTTGCGGATCGCCTCTTCCTTCGATATCTGGTATGACATGAACGGCATGTCGCCTATGAGAAAAGCGTATTTCGTCCCGCGCCGCACAGCCATAGCGTGATGGATCATCATATCCATAGTCACAGGCACGGTCGAGTCGAGTCCGAGCACCACCATGCCGAGCGAATCACCGACTAATATGACGTCTATGCCGGCATCGTCCACGAGCCTCGCCATGGGATAGTCGTACGCCGTGAGCATCGTGATCTTCTTTCCGTCACGCTTCTTATCCTGCAGGTCGGTAATAGTTATCTTTTTTCTTTCCATAGGTTCTCCTTTTACTTCTTCCTGTATGCATCCAGGAATGATTCGCAATATATACTCTTGTTCAGCAACATCTGGGCCGTTATGAGCGCGTCCATAAGCTTTTTATCGAGCGGATCTAATATCACTGATGTAAGACCGTTCGCGATGGCCATCGTAAGGAAAGTGCGGTTTATGAGACTGCGCGACTTATATGCGCCCTGAGTAAGGTTCGACAGCCCAAAAACGGTCTGCGGCGCCGGATTACATAATAACCTGATCTCGCGCAGGCTCTCGAGCACCTCGCGGCCTTGCGCCTGCGCTACATTTAGGGGCAAGAGAATAGGATCGATATAGAGATCTTCCGTATTTATCCCGTACTCTATCGCCTTCGCTACTATAGCCGCAGCAAGCTCCAGCCTGTTGGCCCTGCTATTGGGCACGCCGGACTTATCCATAGTGAGGCCTATGACCTGCGCATTATATTTTTTGGCAAGTCCAAAAATTATATCCATCCTATCGACATCCGCGCTCGTCGAATTTATGACGGTTCTTTTTCTGGCAAGCTTTAACCCCTCTTCGATGACATCGGCCTTCGTAGAATCGAGCGAGAGCGGCACTTCGACCACGGCCTGAATGGTCTCAACCAGCCATCGCATATCCCGAGCGGGATCTTTTGAATAAGGACCCGTATTGACATCCAGCATGGATGCGCCTTCTTTCACCTGTTCCAAAGCAAGGTGTTGGATTATATCAGCCTCTCTGTTAGTGATCGCGCGGGTGACATCTTTGTACATTCCGTTGATAAGTTCGCCTATTATGATCACTTGCCCTCCCTCTTCGTCATTCCATTTATATAATTTGTAACTGCTTTGGCCGAATCGGGGTGGCGTACCACCAATATATCCGCGCCCGCCTGAAGCATCGAGACCGAGGTCGCTATCTCCCAATTTACGCCCTGATTCCTGCCAAATTCCCTCGCCTCCTTGACTTTCCACGTCTCAGCACCTACAAGTAATATGAAAGGCATTGAAAGCATCTTATCGCCCATGAACGCGGCGAGCCTCGAGCGCTCCATTATGGAATAGACATACTCCATACCGTATCCAAGCGCCGTCATTGTGGTATGCATCACTATTCTTTTCGGGTCTAGCCCCATATCGCTTACCAGGATATTTACCTGCTTCGCTATGTTTACGTCTATGGGTGATTCGGAAATTATCGAATGCCCGTCCGCCAGGCACGTCGCGGTGAGCGTCTTATAATTTTCCTGAGTAGCTATGCCGAAGAGGCAGTTCTCGCCTTTCAGTGCCTGGCTCGCTTTAGGCAGGAGGTCATTATCCTTTTCGTCATCCCCGCATCCTATGACGACGAGCGGCACCTTCACCTCTTTAGCGATCGCTTTCAACACGGAGACCGACTCTCCTGAAGGCCTGTTGCCGTAATCCGGATGGGCGCTCTGCAGCCTGACGCACAGGAAACTGGATCCAAATTTTTCAACAGCTGTTTTTGCCCATTTTACCGGGTCTTTTATTGCCTTGCCGAACGGTTCTCGTAAAGTATCCGGCCAGTCTGTCGGCTCACAATCCAATATCTCGAGCGCGGTTACCGGCACATTGGGCATGGCGCCTTCTTTAAAAAGAAATGGCAGCGCCGTCTCGCCTCCGACCCTTATCACAGAGGTACCGGGCCGTCCGATCTCTACGACATTTATCGCGTTACTGTATTTTTCTTTTACGAGCTCGATCGCCATGATTATCTCTTTACTTCCCTATTATGTCGTCGAATATCTCTATTATCCTGTCTTTAATAGTTATACTCTCGAAAGCGAAAATAGGTTTATTCGATATGCTCCAGTCCTCTATTGACGCGTCAAAAGGAATCGCCCCTACAAATCTTACACCCGTGGCGAGTATCTCATCCTGCAGCGGCTCTAAGAATCCCCCCGCCTTATTAATCACTAAGGAAACAGCGCCCACTTTTATTCCCAGTTCTTTTACAAGCTCCGATATTTTTTTTGCGGATCTTATACCGATGACTGAATAATCGCTTATGAGGAGAAGCTTGTCGATCGTCCTCATGGTTCTGCGCGATATATGCTCCATACCAGCCGCGTTATCTATCACAACAAAGTCATAGTTCTTTATTACGCGCGCCATCAGGTCGCGCAAGATGTTATTAACGTAACAATAACAGCCGGGCCCTTCCGGCCTGCCCATTACGAGGAGGTCAAAACCCTTCTCCTCAACGAGAGCCTCATGGATACGCATCTCGATAAAGCGCTCTTTCGTCATGCCGGCGGGAATATTGTCCATATGCTTTGAGACATCTTCGCATATGCCCGCTATTGATTCATGGCTCCTGATCCCTAGCGCTTCAGGCAGTGTAGAATTCGGATCGGCATCTATGGCAAGTATCGAGCCTTTCCTATTGCTTACCAGATGATCTACCAGAAGAGCCGCGATAGTCGTCTTACCCGTACCGCCCTTGCCGTTTATAGCTATAACCGTACCGATGGGAACCTCCTCGCGTCAGTATGCGGAAAAAAAAGCGATGCCACATATTCATCCATGTAGTTCGGCTCCGAGCTCAGGTCAACGTATGTGATATTTTTATATATCTCATGCGCCCTTCTAAATGCGTCGTGCGACAATAGCGACATTCTCGCTCCGGCAAGCGATGAATTTCCTATGAATTCATATCTGGATCTATCGGCGTCCGGCAAAAGCCCGATGAATATTGCGTTTTCAATGTTCAGGTAATTACCAAAGCCGCCGGCAATATATATTTTCTTTACATCGTCCAGCGACTTTTCCACCTTGTTCAGAAGCGAGATTATCGCGCTGTATATAGCGCCCTTGGACCTTTTGAGGTTCTCGATATCGTCCTCCGTAATAACGATATCTTTGGCTACTACGAATTCGTATCCGATTTCGGTCTTTCTGATATTTTTGGTTTTTTTCGCGCTGTTTATCTTTCCGTTCTTGCCGATAATGCCCATTTTCAACATCTGACATAAGAGATCAATGTAACCAGAACCGCATATACCTTTTGGTTTGCCGTCGTCTATGGTAGTTACCTTGACATTAAAGTTTTTACCTATTTCCGCCCTTTGTATCGCGCCTTTGACAGCCTTCATGCCACATTCGAGACCGCTCCCCTCGAACGCCGGACCTGCGCTCGCCGCGGCACCGATCATCCATTCTTTATTTCCGAGGATTATCTCGCCGTTGGTCCCAATATCAATAAGTAACGACAGATCATCATTATCCGCTAGGCCGCAAGCGATAACTCCCGAAACTATATCGCCGCCTACATAAGTGGTGACCCCCGGCAGAAACGCGGCCACACCCCTGGGGTTTATCTCTATCCCGGCTTCAGGCGCATGTATCGTTTCAAATATTTGAGTGGTGGGGATATATGGAGCCTTCCTGATATTCGTGGGATCGACTTTCAGCAGAAGATGCATCATCGTCATGTTCCCTGCAAAAACGATGCAGTACACATCGCTCAGAGCTATCTTTTTCGCGCCGGAAAGCTCCAGTATTATCTCATTGATGTTATCGAGCGCAGCCTCACTTAATTTATCGAGACCCTCAGGGTTTGAGGCGTAGATTATCCTTGTGATAACATCAGATCCATAAAGGGCCTGCTTATTAAACGCTATCCTGGTCCCCAGTATTTTTTTGTTGTTAAGATCGATAAGTTGTCCCGCAACCGTTGTTGTCCCGATATCGAAAGCAAAGCCATAATTGGTATTCGTTGTATCACCCGGCTCGACAATTATTATATCGAGAACATCATCCTTATATGCAATTGTCACAGTCACTTTGAAGTCGCTATCACGCATCACCTCGCTCAAATGTTTCAGGTTTGCGAGGTTCGTATATATATGAACGTTGTTAAGCTTGTGCGATATATTCGTGCATATTCTGTCGAGATCGCTTAAATTATCATCTTGCGTGGGCTTAGGAAGCTCGACGTATATTTTTCTTACAAGAGGAGAGAAGCTAAATGCGCCCTCTCTTTTTAGGACTATGCCCTTAGTAAACTCCTCCGACTCGTGAGCGAGTTTCGTGTGTGCCCCTAGAGACCCTTTCGGTACATCCACATCGAGATCGGACTCAATAATAGTCTGGCAGGCGAGAACCTCTTTTTTATTAGCCAAGACTTTGCATTTGCCGCACACGCCTTCGCCGCCGCATGCCGCATGTACCATGATCCCGGCTTTGATCGCTGCGGTAAGCAGATCGGTACCTTGAACGACTTTTATCTCTTTCTTTTGAGATGTAAAATTTATTGTGAACTCTTTCATTATATTTTTAAGTTCCGTAAGTAACTCGGGATGCCGGAAGCTTCGCGCGGGCCCACAGAGATCGACCAGCCGGTTATCTCCTCCAGCTTTCCGCTCATGACAGACACATATCCAGGGATGACCAGCCTCTTGTGCCCTACGATCTTCTCGACGCCCAGCTTTTTTATTGTTTCGTCTATGGACTCCGGGG
>JAUYPN010000006.1 GCA_030695725.1 Candidatus Omnitrophota bacterium | reverse complement strand
CGCAGCTTAAGTTTTTTTGAGAAGTATCTAACGCTGTGGGTTTTTATATGCATTGTGTTAGGTATATGGATCGGCAAAGTTGCTCCGGGCGCGGCAAAGTTTCTTGATGGTATGGCTATCTATGTAAGCGGAGCGCCGGTCGTTTCAATACCAATTGCGATTTGCCTGTTTTTCATGATGTACCCCATAATGGTAAAGATTGATTTTGCGGAAGTTATAAAAGCGGGAAAATCGCCTAAGCCGGTATGGTTGACTCTTTTTGTAAATTGGGCGGTAAAACCTTTTACCATGTATGCCATAGCTTACTTTTTTCTTGGGATCGTCTTTAAAGGATTGATCGGAACGGAAGCGGTAGATTTTGTTAAACTTCCTCCCGGGGTTGACTGGCTGATGGGTTCTATACATGGCGCAGGAACGGTTGTTATGCATGAAGGCTTAAAGATGCTTCAAGTGCCGCTCTGGCGCAGTTATTTTGCCGGATCTATTCTACTTGGCATTGCCCCCTGCACAGCTATGGTTTTGGTGTGGGGATTCCTTGCTAAAGGTAATGACGGCCATACGCTGGTCATGGTTGCCATTAATTCGCTGACCATGCTTTTGCTTTACGGAGTTTTGGGTGGATTTCTTCTGGGCGTCGGAAGAATGCCGGTTCCGTGGCAGGCGCTATTATTATCGATCATTATCTACGTGGCATTACCTCTTGTGGCAGGATATTTTTCACGGAAGTGGATAGTGTCGCATAAAGGCATAGAGTGGTTTAATGAGAAGTTCCTTCACGTGTTGTCGCCTGTTTCAATCATTGCGCTTCTATTTACCCTTGTGCTTTTGTTTTCTTTTAAAGGGAGAGCTATCCTTGCGCAGCCGCTAACGATCCTATGGATAGCGATACCGCTTTTTATCCAAACGTGTTTTATCTTCGGGATCACATATTGGATGGCAAAGAAACTGAAGTTAACCTACGAGGATGCGGCTCCATCGGCGATGGTTGGCGCAAGCAATCATTTTGAAGTTGCCATTGCCACAGCGACTATGCTTTTTGGAATTTCCTCGGGAGCGGCGCTGGCGACAGTTGTAGGCGTATTGATTGAAGTGCCTACCATGTTAATGTTAGTTAAATTCTGTTTACGAACACAGAATTGGTTTACGCGCGAATGTTCCGTGAGCTATTAATAAAAGGGTAAAAGTAGTATAATATGCGCATGAAGAAAAAGATGAAGAGGATAGGGGTGCTAACGAGCGGCGGCGATGCGCCCGGAATGAATGCGGCTATACGCAGCATCGTCCGGAGCGCCGTTCATTATAAGATGGAAGCTTTTGGCATCTTCAGGGGGTACGAAGGCCTTATCAACGAGGAGATGAAGATCCTCGATCACAGGTCGGTATCGAACATAATCAATAGAGGCGGAACTATCCTTAAGACCGGTAGAAGCGATAAATTCAAAACGGCGGCCGGCAGGAGACGCGCTTACGAAGTGATAAAGAGGAATAATATAGACGGTCTCGTCCTGATAGGCGGTGACGGCACTTATCGAGGCGGACATATTTTCAATAAAGAGTGGGGAGTGCCCTGTATCGGTGTGCCGGGAAGCATCGATAACGATATTAAGGGCACCGACTTCACCATAGGATCCGATACCGCGGTCAATACCGCTCTTGAAGCTATAGATAAGATAAGAGACACGGCTACGAGCATGGAGCGCATATTTATCGTGGAAGTGATGGGACGCAGCTCCGGATACATAGCTATAAACGCCGCGTTGTCGGGCGGCGCGGAAGATGTCCTGATACCGGAAAGAAAGTACGACATGCAGGAGCTATGCCAGGATATAGTTGAGGGCAACTTAAGAGGAAAGATGAGCTGGATCGTCATCGTTGCCGAAGGAGTAGCCAAGGCAGGCGATATAGCCAAAATGATCACCGATACTACAAGTCTTGAAACGCGCGTCGTGACCCTCGGGCATATTCAAAGAGGCGGCTCCCCCACGGCAAGAGACAGAACTCTCGCAACGCGGCTGGGGGCCGAAGCCGTCAGTCTCTTAAGAAAAGGCCTGAACGCAAAGGCGGTCGGGGTTATCGGCAATAAGATAAATATTGTGGGATTGGGAACCGCAGTTACAAAGAAGGCCGCGGACGTTAACTCTCTGTGCAGGCTCATCAAAATATTGACTTAAGTCAAAAATATGAAAGAAATAAAAAACGTATTGATAACAGGCGGCGCCGGATTTATAGGATCCGTTCTGACGAAGGAGCTCTTAAAGAAGAAATATAATGTGACGGTCATCGATGATTTTTCAACAGGCCGGAAAGAGAATCTGAAGCCATTCTCCAGAGATAAAAATTTTAATTTAATAACAGGATCCATTACCGATGAGTCGCTGATAGCAAAAGCTATTGAAAAATGCGATCTCATATATCACCTCGCCGCCACCGTAGGAGTAAAGAACGTAGTCGATAACCCTCTTGAAACGATAATATACGATACGATCGGCACATCGATCGTCCTGAAATACGCTTCCGCTCACGGTGTTAAAGTAGTTATAACCTCCACATCCGAAGTTTATGGTAAGAGTGAAAAATGTCCTTTTAAAGAGGACGAAGATGTTGTCATGGGCCCGCCCGATGTTAACAGGTGGAGTTATGCCTGTTCAAAATTATTAGATGAATTTTTCGCCATAGCATATCATAAGGAAAGAGGTCTTCAGGTAGTTGTAGTGAGGCTCTTTAACGTCGTCGGGCCGGGACAGCTCGGAAGATACGGCATGGTGATACCGCGTTTCTTCAAATTCGCGCTAAAGAATGAACCGATGCCCGTCTACGGTGACGGAAAACAGGTGCGCTGTTTCACATATGTGGACGACGCTATAAAATTAATCATAAAGCTGGCGTCTACCGAAAAGGCGAACGGCGAAGTGATAAACTTAGGCTGCGAAAACGAGATATCTATAAAAGATCTCGCCCGGGAGATAAAAAAGATCACGGGAAGCTCGTCCGAAATAGTATTCGAACCGTATCGTAAATATTACGGCGTCAATTTTCAGGATATAAAGAAGAGAGTGCCGGATCTGACGAAGCTTAAAAGAATAGCCGGTTTTTCGCCCAAGACGAGCCTTAAAGAGATACTTGAAAAGACGAAACGGTATTTTGAGGAAAATCCGGATGCACTGGAAGGGATCTGATAATGGCTAAAAAGAAGATATTGCTTGTAGATGACGGGCCAAGAGATAAAGAATATAGCGGAAGCCGTAGATATAGCTGAAAAGTTTAAAGAAAAATGTGATTAAAAAGTCACTCATATTAGCCCTCATTTTCATAACGATACCAAGGCTTTCCTGTGCCGTCGAGCAGGCATCGATTGATAGATTAGTGCAGAGACTAACTCCTCCGCTCGCCATAATAGAGGAGAAGGCCGAGGAGAAGGACCATTGGTATGCCGACAGCTTCTATGAGCCGAGTGATGTACTCCAGGGAGCCAAGACCGGACACTGGAATGAACTTATCGAACTTTTCGGATATCTGCATAAGAATGTCCATGGTTACCTGGCGTTTTCGCAGTTGGAACGATTCGACGTAAAAGACCAAACAGTGAATGTGGGCTCATATCTGACTTTTCCGAATCAATACGCCCATATAGAATTAGGCTATGGATGGGACTGCAATTTTATATATCAGTGGCAAACAATAGCGGAATATGGCCACAAAATTTATAAGGATCTCTTCGCCCAGATAAGTTATACTTACCGCGCCTACAGGGGCGACGATACTGACCTGGTAGCGCCCGGTCTTATCTATTACTTTGGCGATAGTTATATGAGCGCAAATTACGGCGCTTCTTATATGGAGAGTCATGATACCGCCAGTATAGGAGTCTTCAAAGGCGATTTCGCCATTACGAAATTCCTGCGCTGGAACTGCGGAGTGGCCGTGGGCGGAAGGCTTTATGATATAAACGGTATGGATGCCGCAGATGAATTTGGATATATCCTGTTCACGGGCGTAAATATCAATTTATACAAGGGAATCAATTGCAGGTTTGGCTATTCCTACGGTACAGAAGAGCCGAAGTTCATAAAGCGCGGCATAAATTTTGCGGTATCCGTCAAATTCTAAATGTTCGATTACTATTCCGATATAATATGGGCGGTTAATGCAGCATTATTTGGTACCGTAGTAGTTACGGCCATAGTTATAGTTTTTTCTGCAGCATTTAAGGATCATATCTGGAATAGACGCCTCGCGGGGCTTTTAGAAATAAAAAAGGATGTCTACGAAACAGTCCTTGCAGGGAAAGGCCATTCCGAAGCTGTCTGTCAGTCTTTTTTTAACGGGATCACTCCGCAGCAATTTCTAGACATAGCAATGAATCGGAACATGGATACCGCGTTCTTCAATGATTCTGAGCAGCAGTTATTAAGAAGCTGTTTTACCACTTCCGAACAGATCGCAAAGCTCTCGAAAGCCGCGGGAAATTCGATAAATAAATGGCGCGGGATAGAGGCGATGCTATGCCTCGGCTATACACAGGTAGAATCGGCCATAGATATCCTTAGAGGTAAGCTTCTTAGTAAGGATGAAGATATAGCGTATTTTTCGATGGTATCTTTAGGACAGATAAAGACCGTGAGATCCGCACAGGCGCTTCTAAGTTTTTTGAAAAAATATCCGTCTAGCGGTTACAGGGTCGCTTCGATACTTGAGGGTTTTCCAAAAGAGATAGCCGAAGACGTGATTAGATTGACGGATAGCCGCAATGCATCGATTCGATTCCGGGCGCTTACGATCCTTTCAAAATTTGCTCCTAAGGGGCATATCGATAAACTAGAAAAACTTACTTATGATATGAACGCAGAAGTCCGTGCCGCTGCCTGTGACTGCCTGGGAAATATCGGCAGTGATGCCGCAAAACAGACGCTTTTAAAGCGCATAAAAGATGACAGCTGGCTTGTAAAGCGGCACGCTGTCTTTGCGCTCGAAAAGATCATGGGTGACAAGGTCTTGCCCGAAGTCGTAAACCTGATAAATGACGCGTCATGGTCAGTGGCTGACGCGATAAAAGACGTAATGATGGATCACATAGAGGCTTCTCTGCCTTATATAGAGAAGTTTGTAACCGGCAAAGATTGTGTCCCGAAGAAATATGCTATCATGGTGCTTAAAAATTCGCTCGAAAGCCTTGATCCGTCCACAAAAGCGCGGATAACGGAAATTTTATCCAAAATAGACAGCGGGTCATGATATATGTTTACTCCTAGTATAATATACGCTGTTTTTATAGCCTCGCTCGGCTACTTCGTGATCCTCACAGCGTTTTATCTCTTTCTTACGCTGATAGGATCTTTTGAGGCGGTAAGAAGAGAATCTCAAGGAGCCGAAGAGGACTCCTCGTTATTTTATCTAGCTACTCTAAAGCTGTCCGTATCCATAATCATGCCTGCGCGCAACGAGGAGAAGTGGATATCCGATTCATTGAAGTCCCTCATAAATCTAAACTACCCGAAGTTTGAGATCATAGTTGTAAATGACGGCTCTACGGACAAGACGTTTGAAAAGTTAAATGATCTGCTCGATCTTAAGCCGGTCAACCTCATGTACGTACACCATTATAAGGACGGAAAGGTGCGGGAGATCTTAAGAAGTGATAAATATCCCAATATCACCGTAATAAATAAAGAGTCCGGCCATAAGAAAGCGGGCGCCTCTAACGCGGGATTGAACATAGCCCAATACGACTATATATGCGTCACGGACGCCGACACCATACTGGAGAGAGACTCTTTACTTAAGGTCATGGCGCAGGTCAAGAAAGATCCGGATAAGATAATAGGTATCGGCAGTTACTTCGGCCTTGTTAACGGCTTTAAGATAAAAGAAGGCGCTATTATAGACCGCAGTTTTTCCTACAATCCCATAGTCGCCTATCAGAATATAGAGTATATACGCTCATTTATAGGTAACCGCCTGGCATGGAGCAAATATAACGCCATGCCTAACGTGGCAGGGGGGTTTGGGGTGTGGCGTAAAGATGTCCTGTATGAATTGGGTGGATTTTCCGCTGAGTTTACGTGCGAGGATATAGAATTAACATTCAGAGTCCATGATTACATGGCGAAGAATAAGGATAAAGGATATAAGATAGTGATGCTTCCATTTTACGTTGGGTGGACGGAAGGGCCGGATAATCTTCCGGCGCTTATAATGCAGCGTAACCGCTGGCAGCGGGTGGTCAATGAGACCGTGTGGCGGTATAAGTATATGACGTGCAATCCAAAATACGGCGCTTTTGGATTTTTAGCGATGCCGTACTTTGTTTTATATGAGGCCTTGGGTGTTTTTATGGAGGTTATAAGTATCGCGTTCGTTACGGCAGGCTGGCTAATGGGCGTCCTGAATATCAATATATTCTTAGCATACTTATTATTTATGCTCTTATCGCAATCTTTTGTCTCGCTTTTGAGCATGCTGGCATTCGTGGAAGGACAAAGGCTTTTTAAGATGAGATACATAGCATACCTTATTATGCTTACGCTAACCGAGTTCTTCTTCTACAGATGGATCATAAGCGCAGCCAAAATTATCGGGACGATCAGCTCTCTGCGCGGTGTCAAATCATACGATCAGTATGTGAGGTCTAAACGTACCTGACGGCGCGGCTATGCAGGGCCGCTGCAGTGCATAGAATTTGCAGTGCATAAGGGACCGGAAGACATTTTTGCTTTGTTTATAGGCTAAGAATAAAAAAGGAGTATATGACCCATGCTTCCGGAAGGTGATCTCGTTGGCGCTATGACGCAGCTTGTTTTTCAGCTGGGGATAATTATCATTGCCGCATGGTGCGGCGGAAAAATCTTTGAGAGATTTAAGCTTCCCGCTGTGCTGGGTGAGATCGTGATCGGCGCTATAATAGGCCCTTATCTTTTAGGACATCTTCCGTTTCCGGGATTTCCTTCCGGGCTATTTCCTCTTCCGTCAGGCTTTCCGGTCTCGCGGGAACTCTACGGCATAGCAACGATAGCGTCCATCGTGCTTCTTTTTCTTGCCGGGCTGGAGACCGATATAGACGCCTTTTTAAGGCTCTCTTTTGCGGGCCCTGTAGTCGCTATTTTTGGGGTTATCTTTAGTTTTATCTCCGGCGATCTGGTCGGCGTCTTCTTTTCAAAACTTTTATTCGGAATAAATTACGGCTTTATTCATCCCGTGCCGTTATTTCTCGGGGTCATAGCCACCGCGACATCTGTCGGTATCAGCGCCCGTATACTTTCCGACAAAAAAAAGATGGATTCTCCAGAAGGGGTCACCATCGTTTCCGCGGCCGTCATTGATGATGTTTTGGGAATCATCATCTTAGCCGTTGTTATAGCCATGGCAAAGAGCTCTCATATCGCGTGGGGTGACATAAGCTTCATCGCCTTAAAGGCTTTGGGTATCTGGCTCGGTTTTACTATTCTCGGCCTACTGGCCTCCGGCCGCTTAGGCCAATTCCTGAAACGTTTCTTCAGAGATAAAATAACTATTGCGATCATCTGTTTTGCGTTAGCGCTTTTACTTTCAGGGATATTCGAACGTTCGGGGCTTGCCATGATCATAGGTGCGTATATTATGGGTTTATCGCTATCGAAGACGGACCTCTGTTTTGTCATTCACGAAAACCTTGCGGTGGTGCAGAAGCTCCTCGTCCCGGTATTCTTTTGTGTTATGGGCATGCTCGTTAACTTTAAAGAGATGGCTCCGCCTCACGTCCTCCTCTTTGGTTTTATATATCTGGTTATCGCCGTAGTAAGCAAGATTGTCGGGTGCGGGCTTGCCGCCGGAATGTTCGGCTTTAATTTCAGAGGATCGACTATAGTGGGGGTAGGTATGGTGCCCCGCGGAGAAGTTGCTCTCATAGTGGCCGGCATAGGCTTATCCGCCGGCATTATACCGCATGACGTCTTTAGCGTAGCGGTCATGATGACGTTCTTATCCACGCTCATAACTCCGCCCGTGCTGGCGCGGCTCATAGATTCGGATAAACCCGTTTTTATGAGCAAGAAGCAGGTGAAAGACGATCGCGTGGAGATCATCTATAAAATGCCGAATCCCGAGACCGCGGACTTTGTACTGCGCAAAACCATCGGGACTTTTAAATCAAACGGTTTTTATATTCATCGCATGATGATGGACGAGTTCGTCTTCCAGATACGGCGCAACGGCACCTTTATAGTTCTCGAGTACGACTCGCGGCAGATGACGTTCCGCTGCAAAGAGCAGGACGTCACCTTCATCCACACGCTCTTTTATGAAGTCATCGCCGACCTTGAATATACGATGAAACGCCTGCAGACTGTGGCCGACAAGGAAGAGATAGGTAGAAACATATTCTCTTCAAAGTCCGGGAAAAAGAGCGGCGAAATTGATATCCATGAGCTCATCTCCCCATCGGCCGTCGAGGTCAACCTCAAAGGCAATACCAAAGGAGAGATATTGAAAGAACTGATAGGCCTTCTGGTCCGCTCCGGACAGTTGGAGTATGAACTTACCGGGGGGATATTGGAGGGCCTGCTCGAGCGCGAAGCCGCCATGTCTACGGGCATGCAGGACGGTATAGCCATGCCTCATATCAAGACCGACGCCGTGAAAGATATAGTCACCGCATTCGGCGTGAAGAGAGAGGGCGTGGAGTTTAATTCTTTGGACAAGAAGCCGTCAAATATATTTATAATCACCCTCATCCCAAAATTGCTCTCCCAGCCATATCTTCAATACATGGCCGAGATGAGCAAGATGCTGATCACCGAAGAAAACCGCAAGGCCATCCTCGGCTGTAAGACGAATGGTGAGCTGTACAGCCTGCTCGCGCCACGTTCCTAATTTTATCTATTTATCTATTTCATTTAGTTGAAAACCCATACTCCGGGTGATACAATATATTCAAATCACGATATATGGAAAAGCGCTACGAACAATTCTCCCACACCGCTGACATCGGCGTAAGGGTATTCGGCAAGACCCTAAAAGAGCTTTTCGAGAACGCCGCTTTCGCCATGTTCGATATCCTCGCCGACCTCGACGGCATCACGGGCGAGATCACCCAGGACTTCGAGCTCACCGCCTCGACCCGCGAAGAGCTGCTCATATCGTGGCTCGACGAGCTTCTCTATAATTTCTACACAAAAAATATCATCTTCTATAAGTTCGAGGTCATGGAATTATCCGAAGATGTCATAAGGGCCAAAGCATTCGGCCGTTCTGTCAGCGAAAACAGGAACAGATTGAAGACCGAGATAAAAGCGGCCACTTATTACAACCTGAAGATAATAAAGAAAGACGACTACTACGAAGTCGACATAATTTTCGACGTATAGTTGTAGGGTCTGACCCTTAAGGAAGATTGACATGAACTGGCAAGGCCCCTTAGAAAAAATAGACGACTACAGATGGCGCATACCCAAGAGCTACATGACGGGCATGCGCGTCGACGGCGTCATCTACGCCGACGACAAGATGATAGAAGATGTGCGTACCGACAAAGCGGCTCAGCAAGTCGCGGACGTAGCGTGCCTTCCCGGAATAGTAAAACATTCGCTCGCGATGCCCGATATCCACTGGGGGTACGGTTTTCCGATCGGCGGTGTGGCGGCGACAGACATCGAAGCCGACGGCGTGATCTCCCCCGGCGGAGTGGGATTTGACATCAATTGCGGTGTTAGATTGGTCAGGACGAATCTGAAAGAATCCGACGTAAAGCCAAAACTTAAAACTCTCGTTTACGCCCTTTACAACGATATCCCGGCAGGCGTCGGCTCCAAAGGCGACATCAAAGTAACCGGGAAAGATGAGCGCAAACTTCTCGTTGAGGGCTCGAAGTGGGTCGTCGATCACGGCTACGGAAGGCAGGAGGATCTCGAATATACCGAAGAGCATGGCGCGATAAAGGGCGCTGATCCCGATAAAGTCTCTGAGAGGGCCTATGAGAGAGGAAAGAACCAATCCGGCACTCTCGGCTCAGGAAACCACTTCCTCGAGGTTCAGGTCATCGACGAGGTTTATGACGAAGCGGCGGCCGCGGTCTTCGGATTGGAGACGGGACAAGTTACGCTGATGCTGCACTCAGGATCCCGCGGTCTCGGGTATCAGGTCTGCGACGAATATTCGAAGAATTTCATCAGATGCCTTTCTAAATACGGTATAGATGTGCCCGACAGGCAGCTCGCGTGCGCGCCCGTGAATTCGGACGAGGGCAAAGCGTATCTGGGCGCGATGAAGTGCGCGGCGAATTACGCCTGGGCCAACAGGCAGTGCCTCATGAGTCTAGCCCGCGGCGTATTTGAAAAAGTCTTTGGTATGAGCCCGGGAGATTTAGGGATGGACTTAGTTTATGATGTGGCTCATAATATAGCTAAGATAGAAAAGTACGATGTCGATGGCAGAGAGAAGTGGTTATGTGTTCACAGAAAGGGCGCAACGAGGGCATTTCCTCCGGATCACCCGGAGCTGCCGTCAAAGTATAAAAAAACCGGACAACCTGTTATAATACCCGGAGATATGGGCAGAAATTCATATCTACTGGTTGGGACGAAGAAAGCGGAGGAGACGTTTTATTCGACGTGCCACGGGGCCGGCAGAAGGCTGTCACGCACGGCCGCCATCAAAGCGTGCCGCGGCAGATCGATAGCGGGAGAGCTTGAGAAGAAGGGTATCGTAGTAATGTCAAGCGGCCGGGAGACTCTCGCGGAGGAGGCGCCCGAAGCATATAAGAATGTTAACGAAGTGGTGGATGCAGTAGCAGGCGCCGGCATATCAAAGAAAGTCTGCCGAATGCGCCCATTGGGAGTGATCAAAGGATAGTTGTAGGGTCTGACCCAAAGTGGCTATTACTTGGTTGATGGGTCTGACCCTTAATAAGGAGTAGATAAGGAGAGAAGATGTTAGACTTGAAATTCATACGAGACAATAAAGATATCGTAAAAGAGTCCATCAAGAATCGTGGCTACAAATTAGACATCGATGAATTCCTCAAGCTTGATGAAGAGCACAGGAAGATACTCGTTGAGGTAGAGTACCTGAGATCCCGGCGCAATAAGGCCAATGATGAAATAGCCGCCATTTTGAAGGCCAAAGGCAACCCAAAAGAGATTATCGCCAAAATTAAGCCAACATCCCAAAAAATAGCCTATTTTGAGGCAAAAGTGGAGGAGCTAAGCCAAAAAATAGATAAAATTAAGTATATAATCCCAAATATACCCGATAAATCCTTGCCTGTAGGCGGCCCGGAATCGAATAAAATTGTCAAATCCTGGGGTAAAGCGCCTAATTTCGACTTTCAGCCTAAGACTCATATTGAGCTTGCCGGGATATTAGATATCATATCCTTCGGGGTAGCCGCCAAGATCACAGGCTCAAACTTCATCCTATATAAGGGTTTGGGCGCCAGGCTTGAGCGCGCCCTCATAAACTTTATGCTAGACCTTCATACTAAGAAACACGGCTATACAGAGGTCTTCCCGCCGTTCTTAGTCAATAGAAGGAGCATGACAGGGACAGGCCAACTCCCGAAGCTTGAAGAGGATATGTACAGGCTCAAAGACGAGGATCTCTTCCTCATACCCACAGCGGAGGTTCCGGTCACTAATATACATGCGGGGGATGTCTTGGAAGAATCGGATCTGCCTATCCGTTACACCGCATATTCGGCGTGCTTCAGGAGAGAGGCCGGCTCCTACGGAAAGGATACGCGCGGACTCGTGAGAGTGCACCAGTTCAACAAAGTAGAGCTTGTGAAATTCACCAAGCCTGAAACATCCTCCGATGAGCTTGAGAAACTGTTGAACGACGCCGAAGAGGTGCTTCAGCTTCTGGAGCTGCCGTACCGCGTCGTGATGCTTGCCACGGGCGATATTTCGTTCGCGGCCGCCAAATGCTATGATATCGAGCTCTACGCCGCGGGCGTTGATATGTATCTCGAGGTCTCGAGCTGCTCCTGCTTCACGGACTTCCAGGCGCGCCGTGCGAATATCCGTTACCGCGACAAGGCCGCGAAGAAGACAAGTTTCGTGCATACCCTGAACGGCTCCGGCGTAGCCCTGCCGCGTCTCGTCGTGGCCATCATGGAGAATTATCAGAATAAGGACGGAAGCATCCGTATCCCAAAGACGCTCATCCCGTACATGGACGGATTAGAGGTCATAAAGCCAAAATGAAGAGAGTGAAGCCGAAAAAACAAAGCTCCATATTAACGCTCCTCATAAAACTCATTATCGGTATTTTGGCGCTGCCCTTGACATACGGCGTCACCGCGGCCTTTTATGACAATTTTATCCTGATAAAAGAGCTCGCCGAGAGTCTCAGATTTTTCGTATGGGGCATAGCGAGTTATGTCATCCTGCATCTCTTATTCTATAAGCCCACGTATCTGTACGTGTTGGGCCATGAGTCGGTCCACGCGGGGCTAGCGTGGGTCTTCGGCGGTAAGATAAAATCATTCAAGGTATCCGAAGACGGCGGCAGCGTAGGTACGGATAAGTCGAACTTCGTTATAGAGCTCGGGCCGTATTTCATACCGATATATGCCATCATAATAACTGTTATCTATTTTGTCGTGGCGTCGTCGTATAATATCAACGGCGCCCTCTTTGTCTTCCTGATAGGTTTTACGCTCGCTATGCACATGGTTTCTACCATAGAAGTGATGAAGATTCGTCAGCCCGACATAGTGAAATCAGGCTACCTGTTTTCCATAGTGACAGTATATATGCTCAACATAGTCGTGATATCTTTCATATTCAGCCTTATCTTCCAGGCGTTTTCAATGCACAAGTTTTTTATTGACCTTTGGATTCAATCGAAATATATTTACATAGCGGTCTATAGACAACTATTTTTTTAATGAATGTTTGCTCCTAATTTTAACCCAACTGGCTATTGACAAGCAGTAGGTAGTAAAATTGCATGGCAATTTTACTAAGCAGGCAGTCGGTTTCCTTCGGAAACCTTTATGCCAAAAATAGGAGCGCTTGCCCGAAGAAATAGATAGCAAGCGGAGGAGTGGCAGAGCGGTTGATTGCGGCAGTCTTGAAAACTGTTGTGGGTGTAAGCCCACCGAGGGTTCGAATCCTTCCTCCTCCGCCATCCCCCATAGTTTTGCTGTTGAGAAGTAGCAGGCAAAACTGGCATGGGGGATGGCGGTGTGTCTACCGCTTTGTTCGAACATACTTCAGGGGAACCCCTGAAGTAAAAAATTAGTTTTTAATGCGCCGGCTCGGCATCGCGCCTGCCTACTTGCTGTAGCATAACAGGTAGAGTAACGGCTACAGCAGGCGCTTCCGTGTCCTCGCCCTACCGTCCGTCATTGCGAGCCCGCCGAAGGCGGGCGAAGCAATCTCACTACAGGCTCGTCCACATCCGCCTCAGCCTACAACGCGTCTAAATTCACGAGGCTTCGGCGTATGCCGAGCCCCCAACACGAAAGACTCGATGCCAAAAGGCAATTTTGGGCGCGGGCAAAATTGCCTTTTGGCCAACAAAGAACA
>JAUYPN010000079.1 GCA_030695725.1 Candidatus Omnitrophota bacterium | reverse complement strand
GACACCATCTACGGCGCGACATTCATAGCGCTGGCACCCGAACATCCTCTGGTCGAAAAGCTAATAAACGGCATGAAGGGCGAAAAAGAAGCGTTGAAATCGATACAGAAAATGCGCAATGAGAGCAAGATCGAGCGCGCGGATACCGAAGCGGTGAAGGAAGGCGTCTTTACCGGTCGATATGTAATAAATCCTGTGAATAACGAGAAGATCCCGATATGGGTCGCCAATTACATCCTCATGGAATACGGCACCGGCGCCATAATGGCGGTACCCGCCCATGACCAGAGAGATTACGAATTCGCCAAACTTTATAAATTACCTATAAGGGTAGTCATAGACGACCCCAAGAGAGCTCTGGACGCCGTTACGATGAAAGAGGCGCACATCGGCGAAGGCGTAATGGCGAATTCCGGACAATTCGACGGTATGAGATCCGAAGTCGCAATAGAAAAGATAGCCGATTATTTTGAAGCGAATAAATTCGGAAGAAGATCCGTCCAGTATAAACTCAGGGACTGGCTCATCTCCAGGCAGAGATACTGGGGCGCGCCGATACCGATGGTCTATTGTCCAAAGTGCGGGGAGTTGCCAGTACCGGAGAAGGACCTGCCGGTGCTTCTGCCCAAGGATGTCGAATTCAGGCCGACGGGGGAGTCGCCATTGAAATTTTCTGCCAGCTTCGTAGGTACAAAATGCCCGAAATGTCATGGCCCGGCCGGGAGAGAGACCGATACCATGGATACCTTCGTCGATTCCAGCTGGTACTATCTCAGATATATAACGCCGCGCCTCAAGGATAGACCCTTCGATACGGAGCTTGTCAATAAGTGGCTGCCGGTCGACCAGTATATCGGCGGCGTAGAGCACGCGATACTCCATTTACTCTATTCGAGGTTCATAACAAAATTCTTGTTCGACATAAAGATGACCGGGTTCGACGAGCCCTTCAGGAACCTCTTCACGCAGGGCATGATAATAAAGGACGGCGCGAAGATGTCGAAGTCCAAGGGCAACGTCGTCAGCCCCGATAAGTTGATCGCTGCCTTCGGCGCGGATACGGTAAGGCTCTACACTCTCTTCATAGGGCCGCCGGAGAAGGACGCGGAATGGTCGGACCGGGGGACGGAGGGCTCGTATCGTTTCCTGGGAAGAGTTTGGAGGCTTGTAGAAAAAGTTGGGAGTAGGGAGGCGGGAGTAGGGAGTAAAAATATTACCAAAGAAGAAGAGGCGCTGAGAAGAAAGACGCATCTGACAATAAAAAAAGTTACTGAAGATCTTGACGGAGGGTTCCATTTTAATACGGCGATCAGCGCGATAATGGAATTGGTAAACACAACATATGATGTATTAGGGTCGAGGGGAGAGGAGAAAGTTTTGAATGAAGCGGTTGAGGCGGTTATTATACTGCTTTCGCCGTTTGTTCCGCACATCGCGGAAGAATTGTGGCATATATTGGGTAAATCAAGCAGCATATTCAAAACGAAATGGCCCGAATACGATAGATTGGCGATAATCGCGGATGTCGTTACGATGGTGGTCCAGGTGAACGGAAAATTACGTTCCAAAGTCGAAGTTCCGCCGGACATCAAAGAAGAGTCGCTAAAGGAAAAAGTATTCGCGGATCCCAAGATAAAAGAGCTTACGAGCGGCAAAACTGTCAAGAACTTCATAATCGTCCCGAAGAAATTAGTCAACATAGTCACAGGCTAACCCCGCTTATGTTCGACCTAGAAAAACGGGAAAAATCCATTCTTCTTGTACTGCTCATCATCCTTCTCATCGGGCTGGCCTTTACACTCTATCAGAAGAGAGCGGTCCATGTGGATGTGAAGTCGGATGGCTTCACCGATTATGCGGAAGATCCCTCGTCCAGGACGCTCAAGATAAACATAAACGAGTCCGATGCCGCAGGGCTTATGGAGCTTAAGGGTGTGGGCAGGATCCTGGCAGAACGCATCATCGAATACAGGTCGACGAACGGCAATTTCAGATCTGTAGAAGAACTTAAGAAGGTGAAGGGGGTAGGCCAAAAGCTCTACGAGAAGATAAAAGACGGGGTCTCTATAGATTGAAGCGTCCCATCCTCTATTGCGCAATATCGTTTTGCATCGGCATAGCCCTGGCCGGTCTTTCCATTCCCGTGCTTTATCAGGCGGGCCTCTGCTTCATATCTATAATCATTGCCGCCGTTTTGTTCAAGAATAATATACTATCCCATATATTCCTGTATCTCGCGCTCATTTTCTTCGGAGCCTCCTATGCCCAGAATTACGATATACTGCCTGACAACCACATCGTTAACTTTGCGGCCGGAGAAAAAACCAAAGTTGTGATCAGGGGCGTGGTATCCGACGATCCTTTCACAAAAAAAGCCTTCTACGGCAAGGATAAGACGACATTTACGTTAGAGACGGAAGCCATAAAAAAAGTTGACGGATGGCAAAAGGTAACGGGTCTCGTAAAAGTAGATTTATACTCCGACGAGAGACCGGGTAATCTGGGGTTCGGTGATGGAATTATCGTCGAGGGCAGGCTTTCCCGACCGGAAGGGCTGAAGAATCCCGGACTATTTGATTATTCCCGATACCTCGCCATAAAGAATATATACGCCGTCCTTAGCGCAAATGAGAGCGATTTGGTCCGCGCTTTTGGGACAGTCCCTTTCAAAAAATTACAAAAGGCCGCGTATAGATTAAGGGACAGGATCAGAAAAGCGATAATAAAATATGTCGATAAGCGCTACAGCGCCTTCCTGAACGCGATACTTATAGGGGACAGGGCCGCTCTCGATAGTTCGATTACCGATGATTTTGTAAGGACGGGAACGGTCCATGTCATAGCTATCTCAGGCCTCAATATAGCGCTTGTAGCCGGAATATTCCTCATGATATTCAAGCTTCTCGGTATCAGAAAGAAGCTGAATCTGGCCCTTACGTCGCTGGCCATCGTCTTCTATTGTTTCGTGGCCGGCTCATCGCCTCCGGTGGTGAGGGCGACGATCGTGTTTGTCATAGCGTCGTTCGGATATATTATAAACAGGGAATCTGACATACTCAATTCGCTCTCTCTTGCCGCTTTCCTGATACTCCTCGCAAACCCAAAAGAGCTTTTTGATCCGAGTTTTCAGCTCTCATTCGGTTCCGTAGTCAGCATAATATTATTCACGCCAAGGATAGAAGAAATATTCGGCAAAAGAAAGAACTACATTACCAAGAGCGCCGCAGTATCCATAGCGGCGTCCATCGGCGTCTTTCCGATCGTCGCCAAATACTTTAATATTGTATCGCCGATAGCCGTGTTGGCGAACTTAGTCATAGTGCCGGCGTTATTCGTCCTGACGGTGGCGTCATTCGTCTTTCTTTCTTTAAATATCGTCGGAGCCGTTTTCTGTTTAGGCTGGATGGGAACGATCCTTTCGGTGTTGACCTGGGCGACTTTCTATATAAATCATATGCTCGCGCAGACGCCGCTATCTTACATAAGGATCCCGTCGCCTTCGCCGTTTTTCATATGGGCCTACTACGCTGTCATGGCGTATCTCTTCTTCGCAAAAAACAGAAAATATATTTTTGTGGTAGCGTTGGCAGCATTGAACGTATTAGTATGGACCGAACCCTTTGGTTACAATGGCAGGCAGTTAAAGATCACATTTCTGGATGTGGGTCTTGGTGATTCCGCAATAGTGCAATTTCCGGGTAGAGGCACGATGCTTATAGACGGAGGTTCCGGCGGCGTAGAGGGAATGGCTGACGCGGGGAAATCCGTAGTGGCGCCATACCTGTGGAACAACGGCATACGAAAGCTCGATGCCGTGGTGGTCACCCACTTTCATGAAGATCATATGGGCGGGCTATTGTATATACTGGAAAATTTTAAGGTGGGCAGTGTCATAGATAACGGCGAACCGTTATCCGACGACGCGGTGATGTACAAAAAATATATCGAGATCGTCAAAAAGAAGAGCCTCCGCAGGATCGTCGTCGATAATGGAGATGAGATAACCGGTTTCGGCAACGTCAGGCTGCATGTTTTAAATCCGCCGGAGGACAAAATTTTTTCAAATCCGAACGACAATTCGATAGTGATCAAACTTGAATACGAAAAATTCGGCGCCATGTTCACCGGAGACATTTCAAGCGACGCCATGGAGCGGATCGCTTCATACGACGGTTCGCTGCGGTCCGACGTCCTGAAGGTTCCGCATCACGGCGGATCGATGGGAAGAGAGAGTACCGTGGAGAGATTTTTCGGGCAGGTCTCCCCGGAAATTTCGGTCACAAGTTCCGGAGGGCGGCGCCGTTACGAGCCGGAAAAAAAGAGAGCGTATATTTCGAGATCGACGAGTTATAATACAAAAGTGAACGGAGCCATAACCATCTCCACAAAAGGGGATGGTTTTAAGGCTGAGCCATTTTGTCCTTCGACAAGCTCAGGACAAAAACTCTGAGAGGAGGTCGGAAGGTTTTGCCAAAAGAACTAGCTTTTTTATATTTTACCTTGACAAAACGCATATCATGTGGTATATTTGCGTCAACGAGAAATAATATATATTACTGTATTTACAGTTTCAAAAAGAAAGGTAGAAATAAATGATAGAGACGCAGGCAGATAACATAACGGAAAGGCGTCGCTTCCAGAGGATAGATTCCGCTCTTCCTCTGCGGTATAAAAATCTTAAGACGGCGACTGTCCCCATGGGATCCATCACTAAGGATATCAGCGAGGGCGGTATCAGTTTTAAGACCAATGAATTTATTTCTCTCGCCTGCCGGCTTGTAGTGGAAGTAACTTTGCCGACGGCGCAGAGGCCGGTCAAGGCCATCTCCAAAGTGGCGTGGATACGTAAGCTCTCTTCCGGGGAGCAGTACGAGCTCGGCAATCAGTTCCTGGAGATCTCCAAAGAGGATAGATCCATCATCACCGATTATGTGAGCCGTTTGAACGCCGCTGATCTCTAAAGAGATCAGCATTTTTCTTTGACCTTCAAAGCCCCGCATGGTATAATTCATCCTCCTTCGATGATTAAAAAATCCGTCTTCACCATAGTTCTATTCTATCTGATAAGCGTATCAGCTCTCTCCGGCGTTGCAAACGCGTATTGGATATGGACCCCCGAGACCAAAAAATTCACAAACCCCAAGTACGCGGTAAAAGACAGCCCCAAAGAACAGTTCGACCATGCGATGAGTTTTTACAACGCCAAGGACTTTCAGAGGGCCGCGGCCGAATTTGAAAAACTCGCCAAGCAGTACGAATTTTCCGAATATGCCTCCAAGTCCCAGTACTACGTAGGCCTCTGCTACGAGGATATGAACAAATACTATCTGGCCTATCAGAATTACCAGAAGGCGATCGACAATTTTCCGCACATAGCGAACACCGAGGAGATACTGGCCCGGGAGTTCGCGATAGCTAATTTATACCTCAGTAAACCGGGCCCCAAGGTCCTTGGCACGGATATCATGGCCCCGCTTGACCGCGCCGTGGAGATATTCAAGAAGGTCGTAGAGAACGCCCCGTACGGTAAATTCGCCGAAGAAGCGCAGTTCAAGCTGGGCGAAGCCCTGAAAAAGAGCGAAAGGTACGAAGAGGCGGTTGGGGCATTTCACAAGGTCGTCGAAGATTACCCGAAATCTAAATTAGCCACCCAGGCAATGTATGAGGAATCGCACTGCGCATATAAGGCCTCTCTTAAGCCGGCCTACGATGCCGCGGCCACCGACAACGCCATAAAGACATTTAAGAAGTTCGTCGACAAGAATAAGGATACCGACCTGGCAAAGAATGCGGACACTACGATGAAGCGGCTTAAGGACAATGTTTCCGAGAAGTCGTTCAGGGCGGCGGAGTTCTACGAAGCCCAGGGCAAGACCCGGGCGGCCATAATATATTACCAGGATGTCATAGACACATATCCGGATAGTATTTTTGTCAGCAGAGCGAGCGCCAGGATAGAAGCGTTGAAGAATAAAGGGGCTAAGAAGGCCGCGGCACCTATCTCCTTGAGTAAAAAAAAACCGAAGCAGGTAGTCCAGAAGAAGCCCTGGAGTCCGTTCAAGTTCAAGAGCGCCGAGCCGAAGAAGAAGGCATGGAAGCCGCTCAACTTCGATACAGTAAAGATAAAAGAGGAAGCCCATAGAGATAAAGGATGGAAACCATTGTACTTCGGCACTAACGATGAGCCTATGGCGGCGACAAACAGGAGATGGTAAATATGAAGGGTATATGCTTACGAAAATTAATCGTGGTCTCGCTTGCGGCTGTTTTTTTCATCACCGGATGCGGGTACACGACAAAGTCGCTTCTTCCGTCGAACCTGAAGACTATCTATGTCGATAACCTTGTGAACAAGATAAAGGTTACGGAAGAGTCGAGCGACTCGAGGATGTACAGAGGCTACCGTCCCGGTATGGAGCTGGAAGCCACGAGAACGATACGCGATAAATACCTTTCCGACGGCAACCTTAAAATAGCCGATCCTGAAACGGCGGATCTCATATTAACGGGCGAGCTGGTGGACTTCAGGAACGAGGCCCTCAGGTATAATAGAGATGATAATATAGAAGAGTACAGGATAAGGATCGTCGTAAATCTGGAGATGAAGAACGCTAAGAGCGGCACGGTGCGCTGGACTGAAAATAACTTCGCCGGTGAATCATTATACAGGACCACGGGCACGCTCGCGAAGAGCGAAGCCACCGCCATAAAAGAAGCGGATGACGATCTGGCGCGGCGCGTTGTGGAAAGAACTATCGAGGAATGGTAACCCCGAGCCCTTCCGTATTCCTATTCGCAGGAAGAGAGAAGTATCTCAAGGATCGCGCGATAAACGAATTGCGTTCCCGTTCGCTCGACAGCTCTTCGGGCGAGCTCGACTATAAAGTTCTGCACGGCTCGGACACATCCGCGGACGAGATCATCAATTCGGCCGGGACGATACCTTTCTTCTCATCGAAAAGGCTCGTAGTAGTAAAAGATTTTGATAAGCTCTCCAAAGAAGATACCTCAAAAGTCATAGCCTACATAAAAAATCCCAATCAGCATACATGCCTTATCATAGATTCAGATGACGCATCCATCCTGGAGAGCGAGCCGTCGATATCCAGGTATGCCAAGGTCTTAAGGTTCGCCCCTCTTTCAGATAATGAATTGTCTGCCTGGATCAAAAAATATCTGTCCGCGCAGGGTAAGACAATAGAAGATGACGCGCTGGATATGCTTAAGGAGTCCAAGGGCGCGGATCTTTTGAACCTGTCGAGTGAGCTCGATAAGCTCATAACGTTCATCGATAAGAGAAAGAGCGTCACCGGTGATGATGTCGAGAATCTGGTCGGTAAGAGCGTGGTGTCCTCCGCTTTCGATATAGCGTCCGCCATAGGCGACAGGGACGCCTCGAGGGCCATCAAGATCGTACATGAGCTGACATCGTCAGGGAAGAAGCCCTACGAAATAACGGGAATATTAAGCTGGTTCTTTAAGAGGGCCTTGAAGGCGAAGCTTCTGCTTGACGCGGGCGACACGGAGAGCTCGGTGATCCAGAAATTACGGATAAACAGAAGGAGCGTAGAAGAATTTTTTACGCATGTTCATTCTTTTTCGGCCGAAGATATAGAATCCAAGATGAAAACCCTTTTGGATGCCGACCTCGGCATCAAAAGGCCGAGATACAGCCCTTCCCTTATCATGGAGTTCGCTATTATAAGGCTATGCCTTGGATAGGGCCGAGATCCTCTTCATGAGGCGCGAGGATTTTCTGGAGGCGGCATTCTTATGAATGATGCCCTTTGAGGCGGCTTTGCCGAGCTTCGATATAAATATCTTAAGAGCGGCTCCGGCTTCATCGCCCTTTTTTGCGGCGATGAGCTCTTCAACTTTTTTTGAGTGAGAATGAAGCTCGGATCTTATCGAGATATTCCTTAAATGTCTTCTGTTCGATTTTCGTAAATCTTTGAAAGAAGCTCTTTTAATAGGCATTACTTTTTTCCTTCCTTTTTGTCCTTCGACTTCGCTCAGGACAAAAACCCTGAGCCTGTCGATGGTTCGACTGAGCTCACCATCGACCCTGAGCTAAGTCGAAGGGTCGAAGGGCTTTTGGAGTCTGGAATTATAGCATGTCCTCTTGAGGTAGTCAAGAAATATGAATAAAAAGCACCTGATCAAATCCACGGGCGTTATCGGATTCGCTACCGCTGTCAGCAGGGTCCTCGGATTCGTGCGGGATATAGTCATAGCGAATTTTTTCGGGACCGGCATGGCGGCGCAGGCCTTCTTTGTTGCATTCAGGATACCCAACTCACTGAGGGACTTAGTAGGTGAAGGCGCAACCAACGCGGCTATAGTGCCCGTATTGACGGGATACAAAGCCAAAGGCGAAAAAAAAGAGTTCCTGCGCGTCTCAAGAGTGCTCTTCAATATATCCTTCGCTTCTCTGTCGGTTCTGACATTGATCGGTATAATAATTTCGCCGCTTATAGTGCGCCTGATAGCCCCGGGATTTATCCGCGAGCCCTCCGCTATGCAGCTTACCGTACAGCTCAACAGGATGATTTTTCCATACCTGATACTTATAGGCCTGACGGCTTATACTATGGGGATTTTAAATACGGAGAGGCATTTTGCGGGCCCCGCTTTTGGCCCGTGTTTCCTTAACTTGGCTCTGATATTAGCCGGCGTATGGCTCTGCCCCAGGATAGGAGTGGCGGGCCTCGTGATAGGCGTCCTTGTGGGAGGAGTCCTGCAGTTGGCCCTGAATATGGCGGTGATGTACAAAAAGGAGATTACCATAGATTTCAGAGAGGGTTTCAGGCATCCCGCGGTCAAAAAGATAGGTCTGTTATTGGTGCCGCGCGCGTTCGGATCCGCCATATATCAGGTGAACATATTTGTAGATACGATGCTCGCGTCGCTTTCATGGATCGTCGGGTCCGGCGGAGTCGCGGCGCTATATTACGCTAGCCGTCTTATACAATTTCCTCTGGCTATATTCGGGCTTGCGCTTGCGCAGGCCGCCCTACCAAAAATGAGCCATGAATTTTCGACCAATGATATGACGAGGCTGAAAGATACGCTCTCTTTCTCTTTAAGAATGACTTTTTTGATAATGGTCCCGGCGAGTGTGGGCCTGGCCGTGTTGGGTAAACCGATAATAAAGATGCTCTTTCAGAGAGGGGAGTTCACGGATTATTCGACATATATAACGAACAGCGCTCTTTTCTTTTACGCTTTCGGGCTTTGCGCCTACGGCGGCGTAAAGCTCCTGGTCACATGTTTCTATTCCATGCAGGATACGATGACGCCCGTGAAGACGGCGCTTATTTCGGTGATACTGAACGTGGCGTTGAACCTGATCCTTATGCGGCCGATGAAGCTCGGAGGATTGGCGCTTGCCACATCCATATCGGCCACGGTTAATTTTTTAATGCTCTATTATATTTTGAAAAAGAGGATAGGCTGTCTGGGCACAAAAGAGATAGCCGATTCTTTTTTAAGAGTGCTATTGGCCGGCGTCATTATGGGGATAGTCCTAAAATTCACTTCGGCAAATTCTACCTGCATTATAAGCATCCTGTCATCGATGGCGGCCGGAGCGGCCTCTTTTCTTGCGGCCGCGTATATTCTCAGAGTTAAAGAGTTCAAGAAAGTATTTGCATGGGCCTCAAAGAGACGATAAGCGATCTGCCGCATACTCCGGGGGTCTACATCATGAAAGATTCTTCCGGGGAAATTTTGTATGTGGGCAAGGCGGACGACTTAAGAAAAAGAGTTTCAAATTATTTTCAATCTTCCGAGCGGCATTCGGGCAGGATCGGATCGCTCGTATCGCAGATAGCGGATATCTCTCATCTGCCTACCGCGACGAGCGCGGAAGCCCTCCTTTACGAGAATGGCCTCATCAAGCAGCTCTCTCCAAAATATAATATCGCCCTGCGCGACGGCAAGAGCTACCCGATGCTGAAGATCACCATAAAAGAGAGATTTCCCCGCCTCATGATCACAAGGGAGAAAAAGTCCGACGGCGCTGTATATTACGGCCCGTACACGAATGCCAAACTTTTGAAAGAAGCTTTAAAAATCCTGCAAAAAACTTTCCCTTTAAGGA
The DNA here is from genome assembly GCA_030695725.1 of Candidatus Omnitrophota bacterium. Lineage (GTDB taxonomy): Bacteria > Omnitrophota > Gorgyraeia > 2-01-FULL-45-10 > 2-01-FULL-45-10 > 2-01-FULL-45-10. Next base: position 12,492 of record JAUYPN010000079.1, on the reverse strand, counting down.
CCTGCAGCAAAATTCCCAAAAAAAAGTGCCTAAAGTTCGACATGATTTTGTGCCTCGGACCGTGCGAAGGCAGGGTGACCGAAGAGCGTTACGGAGCTATCGTCAAAGAGCTGAGATTATTTCTTGAGGGCAGGCATTCGGAGCTGGTGAGGTTATTAACCGAAAGGATGAAACAATTATCGAGAGATGAAAAGTTCGAGGAGGCCGCCGAGTGCAGGAAGAGGCTGGAGGTTCTAAGCTCGGTAAATAAGGACAGGGTGAAATACGGCCCGGCCAACGAACTGGGCGAGCTTAAGAATATCCTCGGGATCAAAGGTAAGTTGGAGGCCATAGAGGCTTTCGATGTCTCCAATATAATGGGTGACGAGGCCGTGGGATCTTTAGTTTATTTTAGAAAGGGAAAGCCCGATAAGAATGAGTACAGGAAATTTAAGATAAAGACCGTATCCGGAATGGACGATTACGGCATGATGCGCGAGATCGTCCGCCGCAGATATACAAGAAGCGTTAAGGAGAAGAAGGAGTTGCCCGACCTGATAGTCATAGACGGGGGGAGGGGGCATTTGAGCGTCGCTTTGGATGAGTTGAAAAAACTTGGTCTAGATGACCTGCCGGTTATCGGTATAGCCAAGGAATTTGAACGAATTTACGTCAAGGGTAAGAAAGACCCCATACTTTTACCAAAAGAGTCGAAAGCCCTGCACCTATTGGAAAGAGTCCGCGATGAATCCCACAGATTTGCCATATCTTATCACAAGAAACTCATGTCGAAGAGGATCTGGACTCGAATTGGTTGACCGTGTATACTAATATTGATATAATTATAGCCTGTACAAACCAAACAAGATAAGGAGCTGCCGCAATGATCTCAGAGCTGAAAGAAGAACTAAAGATTGTCGAGAAGAAGCTTAATGCGTTAAGAGGTTATCTTTGACATAGATGCAAAGCTGGAGCGCATAACGCATTTGGAAAAGGAGATCGCCCGGGAAGGGTTCTGGGATAACCAGGGGCGGTCTCAAGGCGCGGTAAAGGAACTTAAACGTTTAAAGCTTGCGGCAGAGCCGTTATTAAGAATAGAAGAAGACGTAAAAGGCATACGCGAGATAATAGAGATAGCCGGAGCCGAAGACACGGAATCATTGGGGCACTTTAAGAACGACCTCGCGAAACTCAAAGGTCAAGCCGATGACCTTGAATTCAAGACGCTCCTCAGCGAAGAGACCGATGTAAATAACGCGATCCTCAATGTCAACGCCGGAGCCGGCGGCACAGAGGCATGCGACTGGGCGGCGATGATCCTGAGGATGTACACGATGTGGGCCGAGAGCAGGAACTACAAAGTCACATGGCTAGATCAGCTCCATGGTGAAGAGGCGGGCATAAAGAGCGCCACCCTTCTCATAACAGGTGATTACGCCTATGGTTACCTTAAGGCGGAGACAGGAGTGCACCGTTTAGTGAGGATCTCTCCGTTCGATTCCAACAAAAGACGGCACACCTCGTTCGCTTCGGTCGACGTTATACCGGAGGTTGCGGACGATATAAAGATAGAGGTAAAAGAAGCGGACTTAAAAGTAGATACATACCGCGCCGGAGGCAAGGGCGGCCAGCACGTGAATAAGACGGATTCCGCGGTAAGGATAACCCACATTCCCACCGGAATAGTGACGCAATGCCAGAACGAACGCTCGCAATTCAAAAATAAATCGATGGCGATGAAACTATTGAGAGCGAAACTCTATGAGGTCCAGCGCCAGAAGAAGGCCAAGGAGATCGAAACCGCGTACGATTCGAAGAAGGATATCGAATGGGGCAGCCAGATAAGATCCTATGTCCTGCATCCTTATAAGATGGTGAAGGATCACAGGACCGGGTTCGAGGTCGGGAACGCCCAGGGCGTCCTGGACGGCAAATTAGACGGATTCATAGAGGCGTATTTGAAAGGTCAGAGAACAAAAGATGCTTAAGAATATGTTTAAAAAGATGCTGGGAACGCAGAACGAAAGGGTCGTGCGGCTTTTGAAGCCCGCCGTAGACGCCATAAACGCGTTTGAGCCGGCAATATCAAAATTATCCGACGCCGCCTTACGCGCGAAGACCGACGAATTCAGGGCGAGGATAGAGAAGAGTAGGCTCGATCACGCGGACGGCCTGAATGAGATGTGGGGACTATTCAAGAGCGCCACAGCCCCCGATGAAAAAGAGAGGCTGAAGAGAAAATACCGCGACTTAAAGAACGAGATCTTCCGGGATGTATTGCCTGAGGCGTTTGCGGTCGTTCGCGAAGCCGCGAAACGCACGATCAAGATGCGCCACTTCGACGTCCAGCTCATGGGCGGCATAATATTGCATCAGGGCAAGATCGCCGAGATGGCCACCGGAGAAGGGAAGACCCTGGCGGCGACGCTTCCCGTATACCTGAATGCGCTTACGGGAGAAGGCGTCCATGTCATAACCGTAAACGACTACCTCGCCAAGAGGGACAGGAACTGGATGGGGCCCGTATACGAATTCCTGGGCCTGTCGGTAGGTGTCATATATCACGACATAGACCAGGGCGAAAGAAGAAAAGCGTATGCGTCCGACGTCACTTACGGGACCAACAACGAATTCGGGTTTGATTATTTAAGGGACAATATGGTTGTGAACAGCATGGATATGGCCCAGCGCGGCCATAACTACGCCATCGTGGATGAGGTCGACTCTATTCTTGTGGACGAATCGAGGACGCCGCTTATCATATCCGGGCCGGCTGAAGAATCTACCGATAAATACTACACGATAAACAAGATAGTGCCGCGCCTTAAAGGAAAGATCACGACCGACAAAGAAGAGATCGACGCCAAGTATAAAGGCGTCGATATAGAAAAGGGCATAGATTACGTCGTCAATGAAAAGAACCACACGGTGAACCTGACCGAAGAAGGCGTGCTTAAATGCCAGGAGATGCTCGGGGTGAAAAATCTGTACGACGACATACAGTCGGAATGGGAACATCACATAAGGCAGGCGATAAGAGCCCACGCCCTCTATAAAAGGGACGTCGACTACGTAGTCAAGGACGGCGAGGTGATAATAGTCGACGAATTCACCGGGCGGCTCATGCCCGGCAGGCGCTGGTCCGACGGACTGCATCAGGCTGTGGAGGCCAAGGAGAACGTGAAGATAGAGCGGGAGAATCAGACCTTAGCCACGATCACATTCCAGAACTATTTCAGGATGTATAAAAAATTAGCCGGTATGACCGGAACGGCCGAGACCGAGGCGGTGGAATTCAGCAAGATATACGGCCTCGATGTCATCGTGACCCCTACAAATAAGCCGTTGTCGAGGACCAACCATCCGGACGTCATATATAAGACGGAGCGCGAAAAGTTCAACGCCGTATGCAGAGAGATAGCCGAGCTTTATAAGGCCGGCAGGCCCGTTCTCGTCGGGACCATCTCCATAGAAAAGTCGGAGCACTTGAGCAACCTGTTAAAGAGGATGAGCGTCCCCCACCATGTTCTCAATGCGAAGTACCACGAAATGGAAGCCGAGATCATATCCAAGGCGGGCCAGAAGTACGCTATTACCATAGCTACGAATATGGCAGGGCGCGGAACGGATATAGTCCTGGGCGACGGCGTTGCCTCGCTCGGCGGCCTTCATGTCCTCGGCACGGAGCGGCACGAGGCGCGCCGCATCGATAATCAGCTGCGCGGCCGATCGGGGAGGCAGGGCGATCCGGGATCGAGCAGATTTTATCTCTCTTTAGAAGACGATCTCATGAGGATATTCGGGTCCGACAGGATAAAGATGATAATGGAGAAGCTCGGGATGGAGGAAGGGCAGGAGATACAGCATAACTTCATAACCAAAGCGATAGCGACGGCGCAAAAGAGGGTGGAACAGCATAATTTTGAGATACGAAAACATCTTTTAGAGTACGACAACGTGATGAACAGGCAGAGGGAGGTCATATACGACGAGAGGCGGAAGGTCCTATTCGGACAGGACCTCAAGAGCTATATACATGAGCTCATGGAAGAGATCGTGGACTTTGCTGTAGACACTTATCTTAACGAGAAGCTCAAGTCGCCGGATCAATGGGATTTTGACGGTTTCAGGCAATATCTCGATTCGCGGTTCTACATCAGGACCAAAGAGATAAATTTTGAAGAGATGAGGATCACCGAAATAAAAGATACGATCCTTGAGATCATGAGAAAGATGTATGAAGAGAAAGAGAGGTCTCTGGGTGACCAATTGGCGCGGCACCTTGAACAGATGATACTCTTGCAGGTGATCGATACGCGCTGGAAGGACCACCTGTATGCCATGGACAGCCTGCGGGAGGGCATCGGGCTGCGCGCCTATGGCCAGCGTGATCCCCTGAGAGAGTATCAGCATGAAGGTTACGACATGTTCATGGATATGATAGACAGGATCAAGGAGGAGACTCTCGAGTACCTCTACAAGGTAAAGGCCGTGAAGGAGGAGAAGGCTCCCGGCGTCTTTGATGCGAGGCATCAGCAGTTGGTCCATGAAGAGAAGAGCCAGTTCGAAAGCGTAAAGGCCGGCCCCTCCGAAGAGGGCGTTCCATCATACGAAGGTCAGCTTCCGGAGCCAGCGGCTCGTACATACAAAAGAGAAGATCCGAAGGTCGGCAGGAACGATCCCTGTACTTGCGGCAGCGGGAAAAAATATAAAAAATGCTGCGGAAAATGAAAAAAAGCTTTCAGCTATCAGCTTTCAGCTATCAGCCGTTGTTTGCCGTAGTCTCAGCTCTGTTATTAATTCTCTCCTTCCCCGGATTTAATTTCTGGATACTCGCCTGGGTCGCTTTTATTCCTTTGTTCTTCGCGTTAGAAAATCAAAAACCTCTTAAAGCATTTTTATTATCGTATCTCACCGGATTCTTATTTTTCCTGGGAACGATCTACTGGCTCGCTCACGTGAGCCTGCCGGGGATGATCATCGTAGCGGCGTATCTTGCGTTGTACTTCGGCCTCTTCGGTTTGATCATAAAGAACTTGTTATCGAACCGTTTAACATCGTCATTGCGAGGGAGCGAAGCGACCGAAGCAATCTCTTTAAAAGCGGGATTGCTTCGGCCCTTCGGGCCTCGCAATGACGGATTTTTCGAGCCACTCTTCTACGTCCCCGCCGCATGGGCGGCGCTCGAATGGGCGCGTTCGCACGCGTTGACCGGTTTTGGCTGGGCGTTACTGGGATATTCGCAAAGCCAGAATCTGCCGATCATACAGATTGCCGATATAACCGGAGCGTACGGAGTGAGTTTTCTTATTGCGATGTTCAACGCCGCGGCCTTCCTGGTGATAAAAAATTTCCTCACCCCGCCTGCGAGGCGGGCTAGGGGGGATCCCGCCTCGCAGGCGGGTAAGCGGTTATTCTTGATTCCTGTTGCTATTGCAGCCGTTCTGATAGCGGCGGCCCTGGGATACGGATCGTTGAGGCTCAATAATGTATTCACGGGAGAAAGACTGAAGGTCTCCGTGGTGCAGGGCAACATACCCCAGGAGCAGAAGTGGGATGAGCGTTTTACCGGACTGATAATAGAGAGATATGGAGCGCTTACAGAGTCTTGCGCACTTGAAAAACCGGACCTCATAATATGGCCCGAAACTTCCGTTCCCGGATTTATCGAAAACCAGAGCAGGTTATTGGGATGGGTGAGGAGCCTCGCCGTAAAAGCGGATGCGCCTCTATTGGTCGGGGCTCCGAGATACGAAGAGGCCAATAGCAGGGAACTCTATTACAACAGCGCTTTCCTTTTTCCGAAGGACGGCTCGCCCGCCGGGCATTACGACAAGATGCGCCTTGTGCCCTTCGGCGAATATGTGCCGTTAAAAAATCTATTCTTCTTCGTCCACAGGTTCGCGCCGCGTCCCATAGGGGATTTTGTAGGAGGAAAAGAGTTTACGGTCTTAAGATTCCCGATAGAAAGGTCCGCAAAAGACGAGGACCGCAATTGGAAGCTGACGAAGAGGGTGGGTTTCGGGTGCCTCATATGTTTCGAGGATATATTTCCTCATCTGGCGCGGGGCCTCGTGAAGAATAACGCCGGCTTTCTCGTCAATATAACCAACGACGCGTGGTTCGGAAGGTCGAGCGCCGCGTACCAGCACGCCCAGGCCTCCGTATTCAGGGCGGTGGAGAACAGGATCAGCGTTGTGAGGGCGGCGAATACGGGGCTTTCATGTTTCATAGACCAGAAGGGGCGTATCGTCTCAAAAGTTTCGAAAGAAGGCCGGGACCTGTTCGTGGACGGGTTCAAGACCGAGGAGATAGTCCTGTCGAGGACCATGACGGTATATGCGGCCTACGGCGACATATTCGCTTACCTGTGCATATTCTTTACCGTCTTTTACCTGTCCCGTTTCATAAAAAGAAGGAATAAAATTGAGATTCCCGGTTAAGTCTTTGGCGATATTGTTCATGTTCTTACTTTCGGCCTGCGGAACGGTTTACGCTGATGGCGGGATCAGTCCGGATGACGTTCTCAATTCCTTAAACAGCGCGATAGAATCGGACCCTTCCGACGCCGGGCTATACTTTAGGCGCGGGAATATCTATGAGAGCAAAGGGATGGATGATAAAGCCGTATCCGATTACAGCATGGCGATAGATTTGAAGCCGCGGTACGCCGGAGCCTTCATCAACAGGGGCATAATCTATTATAAGAAAGGAGAATTCGAAAGAGCCATACTTGACTACACGAGAGCGCTTGAGCTGGATCCGTCTTGCGGCGATGCTTACGCGAATATCGGACTTGCTTATACGAAGCTGGGTAAACACGACCAGGCTCTATACTATTACAACAAGGCCGTATATGAATGCGAGGACGACTCTTCCCTGTATGTGGACCGGGGCAAGGTCTATAACGAAAAGGAGATGCGCCGGGAGGCGATGGCCGATTTCAATAAAGCCCTGAAGCTCGACGCCGGGAATCCGGACGCCTATCTGAACAGGGGCCTTACGTACGCGCGTGAAAGGAAATTCGAGGAAGCCATAGCCGACTATGACAGATCGATAGAGCTCGATCCGAAGAACGCCGAGAGCTTCCTGTCCCGGGCCATCTCCTACGCGAATAAGTTGGAGACCGAAAAGTCCATGGCCGACGTCGAAAAGGCGATGGAATTAAACGGCCGGTATCCGGAAGCATATCTTAACAGGGGAAACTTATATTTCAATCAGGGCCAGAACGACTCCGCCATCTCGGATTACAATAAAGCCCTGGAGCTGGACGGCCAGTACGCCGAGGCGTATTTTAACCGCGGCGCGGTCTATGCCAGGCAGGGAGATTACACACAGGCTATATATGACTATACAAAAGCGATAGACCTGAGGCCGGAAACCAGCGAAATATTCTTTAACCGCGCCAACGCGTACCTAAGCCGCGGCGATTATGACAGCGCCATATCGGATTTCACAAAAATTATAGACGCGAACGACAAGAACATAGACCCATACATGAACCGCGGCATCGCTTACGCCCGGAAAGGTTTTTTCAACGAGGCTATAACGGATTTTGATAAGGTCCTCGAGATCAATCCGAAATTCGCGCAGGCCTTTTTTAACATAGCCCTTGTTTACGACAGCAAGATCCAGTATGAAGAGAGCCTGAAATATTACGCGAAGGCGATAGAAGTAAATCCAAAATATATCGAAGCTTATCTGAACCGCGGTATCGTGCACTCGAACAGGACTCAGTACGAACAGGCCGTTTCGGATTTCAATAAAGCCATATCGATAGATCCTAAAAATTCCGAGGGCTATTTTAACCGCGGGCTCGTCTACGACAATCAGGGAAAGTACGATAAGGCCCTGCCGGATTACAATAAATTCATCGAGCTCAATCCCAATCATATGTCCGGCTATATAAACCGCGGCATACTTTATGTGAAGAGGGGTATGTACGATAAAGCCATAGAAGATTTTGACAAAGCGATATTAGCCAATCCGCAATCCGCCAACGCCTATTTTAATAAAGCCCTCGTTTCGGAAAAGGCGGGGCGCGTCAGAGAGGCGATAGATGCCTATAAAAATTTCATAAAATTCGCCACGCCGCAATTAGCCAATTATGTCGACGGAGCAAAAGATCGTATAGAGGAGCTGGAGCAGTCTGGAAATTATTGACCTGATCTTTGTTTGCTGAAAAATCAAATTCTTCTTGACAAAACACAAAATATGCTGCATACTTTCGTTATTCAATACACGCCAGTTAAGACATCAAATATCTGGAAATTTAGTTGTTGCATTATTTTTTTCCGGTACTACAATATTATTTAAGCTCCTTATCCGGAGCTGAACACCGTTGGTGATCTGCAACATAAAACGGGAGGACTGACATGGTAACACGAAAGTTAATGTCCGGGATATTGATCCCGGCCTTTTTATTGTGTGCCACATGCGCATTCGCAGCTAACATAACCCCCAAAGTAGGTACCGTAGCTCCATCTTCAGGTTCATCGAGTCCCGATCAAGCAGTCTCATTCACCACCACCTACACAGACGCCGACGGCTGGCAGAACCTCTATGATGCCCGCTTCCTGATAAACACAGCCATTAGCGGTACTAACTGCTTCTACGGCCGTTATGACCAGAACGCCAATAAATTGTACCTTTGTAAAGATAACGACACCAATGAAGCCACTCGCTGGCTCGGTGGATTCACCCCAGGATCATCTAACATAATCGAGAACTCCTACGCAAAGCTAGATTGTTCTACAACTACAATATCAGGCTCAGGAGCCACTCTCTCTGTAACATGGTCAGTCACATTCAAACCCACATTCACAGGAGCGAAGAAGACGTATCTCTATGTAAAAGATGATTCTAACGTAATAGCTAATTGGATACAAAAAGGTACATGGTCTATCACAGATAATACTTCACCTGTCGGCACCATAATCATTAATTCCGGTAACCAATATACGAGCTCTATCGCCGCCACTCTTACACTCTCTGCCACTGACTCGGGTGGTACTGTCAGCCAGATGCGGTTCTCAAACAACAATTCCACCTGGTCGGTCGCGGAAACCTATGCCGCTACAAAAAACTGGACACTTACCACAGGCGCCGGCACGAAGACCGTATACGTAAAGTTCAGGGACGCGGCAGGCAACTGGTCAGGCGTTTACTCCGATACGATAATCCTGGATACCGGCCTGCCAACCGGTTCCATCAAGGTGAATAACAACGCTTCATATACGAACTCTATTTCCGTAACTCTCAATCTCTCCGGCCAGGACAATGTTGGAGGAAGCGGCCTCTCCCAGATGAAGTTTTCAAACAATAATTCCACATGGTCGATTCCGGAGGCCTATGCCGCTACCAAATCCTGGACCCTTACATCAGGAAATGGCACAAAATATGTCTATGTTAAATTCAAGGACGCTGCAGGCAACTGGTCAAGCGCCTATTCGGACAGCATAATATTGGATACAGTAGCCCCGACCGGCTCGATAAGGATAAATAACGGCGCGGCTACCGCAACCTCTTTGAGCGTCACCTTAAATCTCTCGGCGACCGACAGTCGTTCCGGTGTATCTCAGATGCAGTTCTCTAATGACAACATCACATGGTCAACTTCGGAAGCCTACTCTACTACCAAATCGTGGACTCTCACCTCAGGAAACGGCACTAAGACCGTGCGCGTGAAATTTAAAGACGCCGCCGGCAACTGGTCTATAGCCTATTCAGACACCATCACGTTGTCTATAGCTGACACCACGCCTCCTACGGGCTCTATCCTTATTAATGGCGGCGCCGCTGATACCAACAACCAGACAGTTACACTGACTCTATCCGCTACAGATACAGGCAGCGGCATGGGCACAGGCGCTCAGATGCAGTTCTCAAATAACAATTCCACATGGTCAACTCCGGAGGCCTATGCCGCTACCAAATCCTGGACCCTTCTTATAGGCGACGGCACAAAGACAGTCTACGTTAAATATAAAGATGCCGCAGGCAACTGGTCCGGCTCTTGTTCTGATACTATAGTACTCGATACGGTTCCTCCTCCCACAATATTGACCGCCAGCCTGCCGGACGGGATAGCGGGCGAGGACTATAATGAGAATCTCAATGCAATAGATGGTACGCCGCCCTATACGTGGTCTATCGTGGAACAGAACCTGCCGGATGGGCTGACTCTCAATAGCGCGACCGGGGAGATATCCGGCATTCCAACTGTAGCGAATACATTCGGCTTCGTCGCCAAGGTAACAGATGCCAGACTGAAGACAGCCACAAAGACTCTGTCCATAAATATCCTGCCGGTATTTCCACCTATAACCGACGAAGAGCTTTTAGACCAGACCGAGGCGAAGGCAGCGTTATACTTTTATAATGAGGTACTCACTAACGGATTTGTAAAATACTCTGACACTTCCAATTTCTCAAGTGTTTCTGCCACCGGTTTTGGTCTTGCGGCATTATGCGTAATGGCAGAGCGTTATCAGACATCGCCTCATTGGACAGTTAGCCCTGCTGAGGTGAGAGCGCGTGTAATCCAGGTCTTAGATAATTGCATAACTTACCAATCCAATCAGGCACCAGATGGGAACGATTACGGAGTAGCTGGGTTTTTATTCGAATATATACACTTTAACGGCAACCGCGGAGGTGGTTCACGGGTTCAGACAAGTGACATGGCGCTATTTTTGGCCGGTGCTATTACAGCTGGTGAATATTTTGGTGGAGAAGTAAAGACAAAAGCTACACAAATTTATAACAATATAAATTGGAATTATTTTTTAGTCATTGCCAAACATCAATTTTCGCGTGAATGGTTTCCCGGATCTACTGTTAATCCGTATTATACATGGGATGCCCCCAGTGATGAAACTATGCTTATTTCGCTCTTAGCCATAGGCGCCAATCCTGATAATCAGGATATGCTTAAAACAATGTATAGCTGGCCGCGTGTACCCGTGGAATATGGCGGATATGCTGTGGTAGGTTCTCCGTATGCCTCTCTCTATACCTATTTACAAGGCCATTGCTTCTTTGACTTTAAAAAATTCGGTAAAGACAACCCCTCTCTAGTGAGTTCATCAAAAAGACCGATCAATTGGTGGGTTAATTCCGTGAACGCTGCGTATGCCAATAGACAGTTTTGTATCGATAATGCATCCGCTTATTCTTCTTATGGAGAGAATAGTTGGGGGATAACTGCCTGCAAGTATCTGGTACCACCCCCTTATTGGTATCCTTATGATTGGTTTCCATTCGGCGCCGCTCCCACACAGTATGGGGGTGCTGGAATCCATGATGGCACTATTGCGCCATATGGCGCAATAAGTTGCATGCCTTTAATGAGAACCTCTTCATCGGAAGCTCTTGATGCAAATTTGGCATTCAGGGCATTGCGAAACTATTATCAGAAATATTATCACCATCTATGGGGTACTTATGGCCCAAGGGACTCTTTTAACCATAACGAAATGTTTTCCGGTGTATATAGGGGTATCGATGTAGGCCAGCAGGTTCTCATGATAGAAAATTATCGTTCAGGTCTTATATGGAACAATTTCATGAAGAACGAAAAGGTGATGGCGGCAACGAATAAGGTATTTAGCCCTGCTGAACCGCAGGATCCTTCCTTTATATTTGTGGATATGGTGAATTCTAATGACCCGAGCGAGGATGGATCGTATGAGCATTCGTTCGATAAAATACAGGAGGGCATTGATGCTGCCTCTGACGGAAATACGATTATTGTGCGGGAGGGCATCTACAGAGAATCGCTTGTGATAAACAAAAGCGGAATCATTCTGCAGGGGGACAACCAGGGATCACAGATTGAGTGGTCCGATTACAGCACTCCAATCATAGCTTGTTCAAATATTGATGGAGCTGAAACAAGAATAGCCGGTCTTACTATTGGCGGCTGGAACGTTGTTAGGATTGATTGCGATTCCACAGTGAAAACTTTGAAGATCGACAATAACTTAATGGCTCGTATTTCGATAATTTTACAGCAGGACGCATCAGCGACCATTTTAGATAATAATATGATGAGCGGCGTTATCAGTGGATACGGTAATAATTCGGTTCATATCGAAGGCAACGGTATAGGAGGCAATGGCTACGGGGACACGCATAATGGAATCTATTTAAACGGAGGCACCGCCCTTATCAAGAATAACGCTGTGGGCAATTCATGGTCATGGGGGGCTATCAGCATAGCAAATAATACCCATGCTGACATAATTGGTAATACTCTTTCGAACAATGGGAGCTGGGGTGGGACGGCAGGCATCCGCATAGATAATTCTACTGCAAACATTTACAATAATATCTTTTCAAATAATCAGGCTTTTAACGGAGGGTGTGGTGGGGCATTATCAGCATACAATAGCAACGTTTCCATCATCAATAACAGCTTTAACTTTACCAAGGCATACAGAGGATCCGCGTTATATATTACAGACTCAAATCTTATAGCTAAAAATAATATTTTTTACTATAACGACGCGC
>JAUYPN010000078.1 GCA_030695725.1 Candidatus Omnitrophota bacterium | reverse complement strand
CATGAAAAGGCGCCGCATCAGGTCCAGACGCTAAGTACTTTGAAATTAGTATTGCTGGGCCCTCCGGGGGCCGGAAAAGGGACTCAGGGAGCCGTTCTTTCTAAAAGTTATAAGATCCCGCACATATCGACGGGTGATATCCTGAGGGAGGCCGTAAAGAGCGGCACACCCATGGGCAAGAAGGCCAAGACCTTCATGGATTCCGGCGAGCTCGTCCCCGACGAAGTCGTTGTGGGCATAGTCGTCGATAGACTCAGGCACGGCGATACGAAAGAGGGCTATATCCTGGACGGATTTCCCAGGACATTGAAGCAGGCCGAGGAGCTCGACGCGGCGCTAAAAAAAATAAGATCCGGTATCGACATGGCGCTCTATTTTGAGATACCCGAAGATATAGCCATAGAGAGACTGACCGGCCGCAGGGTCTGTAAATCGTGCGGGGTAAATTTTCATATAAAAAATATACCGCCGGAAAAAGAAGGCATTTGCGATAAATGCGGCGCCGAGCTTTTTCAGAGGCCGGACGATAAATTGGAAACGGTCAAGAATAGATTAAAGGTTTACGAGCTCCAGACGCGCCCCCTGATAGGATATTATACCAGGCAGGGGATATTGAAGAGAGTCTCCGGCGCTCTTGATGTAAAAGACCTGTTTAAAGAACTTTGCCAAATTTTTTCTGACGCTAAGCTGGCATGATAATATTGAGAAGCGATGAAGAGATCGGCCGGATACGCAAAGCCGGTCTGATAATCGCGCTGGTGTTTGATAAGCTGAAAGTCCGTATAAAGCCCGGCATCGAGACTGAGGAATTGGACAGGATGGCCCTGGAGGAGATACTTAAGAACAAAGGCCTTCCGGCGTTTAAGGGTTATAAAGGCTATCCGGCCAATATTTGTGTTTCTATAAATGAGGGAGTTGTCCATGGTATACCGTCTAAAAGAAAGCTTAAAGGCGGTGATATCGTAAGCATAGATGTCGGCGTCAGGAGCGGAAATTATTTCGCCGACGCCGCCATAACGGTGGGCGTAGGCGACGTGAGCGATGAGGCCCGTAGATTAATGAAGGTCACGGAAGATTCTCTCTATCGCGGTATTGAGAACGCAAGGCCCGGCAAGAGATTGTCGGACATATCGGCGAATATACAGGAGTACGCAGAGACGAACGGATTCAGCGTGGTTCGCTCGTTCGTCGGCCATGGTATAGGCGAGAGGATACACGAAGAGCCGGAAATACCGAATTTTGGAAAGCCTAATAAGGGGCCACGACTGGAAAGCGGGATGATATTAGCGATCGAGCCGATGGTGAATGAAGGCGGTCACGAGATTGAGATATTGGATGACGGCTGGACGGCCGTCACTAAAGATAAAAAACTGTCGGCCCATTTCGAACATACAGTAGCGGTGAGAGACGGCAACGCCGAAATATTAACGACGCTCTAAAAGAGGGTAACCGATGAGCAATAAAGAAGAACCGATCACATTAGAGGGGAAAGTCCTGGAAACTCTACCGAACGCGATGTTCAGGGTGGAGCTTGCTAACGGGCATAAGGTTCTCGGCCATGTGTCGGGTAAGATGAGGATGAATTTTATAAGAATACTTCCCGGAGATACGGTGACACTGGAGCTTTCGCCGTACGATCTCTCGAGAGGAAGAATAATACGCAGAGAGAAATAATTATATGAAAGTAAGAGCGAGTGTAAAGAAGATCTGTCCCAAGTGCAAGGTGGTGCGCAGACAGGGTATCATAAGGATAATCTGCGATAACCCCAAGCATAAGCAGAGGCAGGGATAGTAAAAATTCAGGAGGCATAAGTGCCAAGAATTATCGGTGTTGATATTCCGAAAGAGAAGAGGATCGATATAGCGTTGACCTATATATACGGTATAGGCAGAACTTTGGCTATCAAAGTGCTGAAGGCCGCCAACATAGATCTTGCTAAGAGGGCCAAGGATCTCACAGAAGAAGAGGTATCTCGGCTTGCCACCATCATACAGAAGGATTACAGGGTCGAGGGAGATTTAAGAAGAGATGTGGCGGCCAATATAAAACGCCTCATAGATGTAGGCAGTTACAGAGGGTTACGCCACAGGAGGGGCTTGCCTGTGCGCGGCCAAAGGACCAAGACCAATGCAAGGACGAGAAAGGGCCCGAGAAAGACCGTAGGCGTGGTGAGGCAGAAGGCCACGAAGGCGCCGCCACCCGGTGCAGACGGGGCGAAAGGTAAATAAAAATGGCAGAACAACAACAGCAGCAACAGCAGGATCAAAAAAAGAAGAGCAAATTCAAAAAGAGCAAGAAAGCCGTTAAGGCGCCGCCAAGCGGCATAGCGCACATACTGGCTACTTTCAACAACACGATAGTCACGATAGCGGATAGGCAGGGCAACACGATATCGTGGGCATCTACGGGAAGCGCCGGTTTCAAGGGATCGAAGAAGTCCACGCCTTTTGCGGCGGGTATGGCCGCTGAGAGCGCTTCAAAGAAGGCGCTTGAGCGCGGCGTCAAAGAGGTGGAGGTCTACGTAAAGGGTCCCGGAGCCGGAAGAGAATCCGCTATACGTTCGATACAGGCCGCCGGTATCACCGTAAGGGCCATAAGGGATGTCACCCCGATACCCCATAACGGCTGCCGTCCGCCGAAGAGAAGGAGAGTGTAATGGCACGATACACAGGGCCCTCATGCAGGCTTTGCAGAAGAGAAGGGGTCAAACTATTTTTAAAGGGCACCCGCTGTTCAACCGAGAAATGCGCTCTATCGCGCAGGTCGTTTCCGCCGGGTCAGCACGGGCAGAATCAGATGCGCAAAAAGACATCCAACTACGGCACTCAGCTCAGAGAGAAGCAGAAGGTTAAAAGGATATACGGCGTACTGGAGAAGCAGTTCAGGCACTGTTTCAGGATAGCGGAACGGGCCAAGGGCGTTACGGGCCTGACGTTACTGCAATTGTTGGAACGCAGATTAGATAACGTCATATTCAGGGCAAATTTCGCGTCCTCCAGATCCGAGGCCAGGGAGCTTGTTCAGCACGGATTTGTCTATGTCAATAACAGGAGGGTCGATATACCGTCGTATACTGTGAAAACGGGCGAAGAAGTGGCTATAAAAACGAAGAAAGAAACTTTTGTGAAGGCCATTAAAGATAGGAGAGAATCTCTTACGGACAGGGTCATACCGAAGTGGTTGGACGTTGATAAGACCGATCCGAAGATCAAGATAGTGGATATACCGAAGAAGGAAGATGTCGGGTTCCAGATACAGGAACAGCTGATAGTCGAGTTGTATTCTAAGTAAAGGAGAGAAAAACATGGGTATAAGCATGAAGAATTTCGAAATGCCGAGGAAGCTCATTCTTGACGAGTCCGGCGCTACTCCGGAATATGGCAAATTCATAGCGGAACCGTTTGAGCGCGGATACGGCATGACGATAGGAAATTCTTTGAGAAGAGTCCTCATATCTTCGATCGAAGGGGCCGCCGTCACGAGTATCAAGATAGACGGCGTTCACCACGAGTTCTCCACGATCAAAGGCGTCGTAGAGGACATCCCACAGATCATACTGAACATAAAAAAGCTCGTCCTGCGCTCGCACTTCAAGACCCCCAGGCCGATAAATCTAAACGTAAGCAAGAAGGGCGAGGTTACCGCAAAGAATATAAAAGTAAATGAGACGGTAGAGGTGATAAATCCGGATCTGCACATCTGCACACTGACCAAAGATATCGACCTGAAGATAGAGATGCAGGTCGCCAGGGGCAGAGGCTATGTGCCTGCCGACAGAAATAAAAAAGAGGGCCAGTCCATCGGGGTGATAGCCATAGATTCCATATTCACTCCCGTCAGACGCGTCAATTTTGACGTGGAAAACACAAGGGTCGGCCAGATAACCGATTACGATAAGCTGATCCTGGAGATATGGACGAACGGCGCGATAGCTCCGAAGGAGGCGCTCCTTTACGCGTCGAATATATTGCAGAGACACCTTGATGTGTTTGTCAACTTCGGAAAATTGCCGGAAGAAGAAGAGGCGCCTGAGGAGACCGAGGATCAGAAATTACTGAAAGAGAAGATGAAGATCCCGATATCGGAACTGGAGCTCTCCGTAAGAAGTTCAAATTGCCTGAAAGAGGCGAGGATAAAGACGATAGGCGATCTGGTGAAGCGATCAGAGCTCGATATGCTTCAATACAGGAACTTTGGCAAAAAGAGTCTGGCCGAAATAAAGAAAGTCATAGTGGATATGGGATTGACGCTCGGGATGAAAGTTGAGGGCGGCAAAAAAGAGAAAAAAGAAAAGGAAGAAGAATAGTGAGACACCATAAAGGAAACGCAAAACTTGGAATGATGACGAGCCATAGGAAGGCTTTCATGCGGAATATGGCCCGCAATCTTCTGAAGCACGAAAGAATAGAGACTACAAAGGCCCGCGCGAAAGAATCCCGAAAGCTCGTCGAGCGCCTGATAACCCTGACCAAGACGGACTCCGTATTTTCCAGAAGGCGCGCCTACGATATACTTCAGGATAGAGATCTCGTGATGAAGCTTTTTAAGGAGATAGCGCCGCTCTTTAAGTCCAGAACGAGCGGTTATACGCGCATAATACCTATAGGGTTCAGGCGCGGTGACGGCGCGGATATGGTCATTTTGGAGCTTACTGAGAGGCATATTGTAGAAAAGCTTCCGAAGAAAAAGAAAGTAAAGTTGGCCAAGCCTGAAGAGCCAGCGACAGAATCCGCCGCAGAAACAAAAGGTGACAAGGCCGTCGAAGTCAAGCATAAGGAAGATATCAAGAAGGAAGAGCTGAGAGCGAAACCGATCTCCAAAACTAAGCCTACCCTCGCCGAAGAGAAGAGAGCTGAAAAAGCGAAGAGCGAGGATAAGAAGATCTCGAGTAAGCCGAACTTCATGAAGAACCTCCGCGGTCTCTTTAGAAAAAGAGGCGATAGGTAAACTTCCGTCGTCATTGCGAGGAGGCCTTTAGGCCGACGAAGCAATCTCAAATGATTCAAGCGCGTGGTGACACTTACCACGCGCTTTTTGTTTCCCATCGACAGGCTTGGACCTTGCGGTGTCCGCCTTCCGTGGCCGCTCTCCCTGCCATCACTCCAGGTCTTTGTTCGCGGCCTGAAATTTTTTGCCGTGTGCTACGGTTTACGTCTCGCGAATTTGCAGGAATTCCCTCCCCCCGCTGCTTTGTTTTGCTAAAAGCAAACCAAAGCAAAACAGCGGGGGTCGGTCAGTTCCTGCATTCGCTCAACGTAAATCCTTGCACACCAACCCGTAATATACGCTATGCCAAAAAATTTCTAATGGCCGCTCACAAAGCCCTGTAGTGCTGGCAGGCACGCCGTGGGCAGGCGGACCTTGCGGGGTGGTTGCCGAAGCGGCGTTACAAATTTTGACCCTGCGAAATTCTATGAATTTCGCAGGACTGGTCCTGGGCAATCTTTCAGATTGCCCAGGGTACATTATGG
>JAUYPN010000072.1 GCA_030695725.1 Candidatus Omnitrophota bacterium | reverse complement strand
TTGTCGGTACGAGCTTTACCGGACGGATGCAGCTTGCCAGCCTTCTGGCAATCTCGTACGGGAGATTTAAGGAATCGAAACCTATCCTTTTTATCCGGTTCTTCTTTACGATCCGAGCGATACAATCATAAGTGGACGTCGTCACCTCCACTACAGTGAAACCGCCGATCGAATCTTTTGCCTCTTCCGTGTATCGGGAATCCGTGAGAAAGAACCGCGAATCGGGCGTTATGACTAAAACAGAATCCCCGCCTCGGAAACCGCTTAAATATCTTACGTTGGTCTCGTTCGTTATAAGAAGAGAGCCAAGCTCAAGCTTTTTTAATTCAATTTTTAATTTTTTTAGCCTGAGCCTGTAGTCAGATATCATTTCTTGCCGATCAGGCCTATCGCCGCTTCCAATCCAAGCAGGTAGCTCATCTTTCCGAATCCGCAGATCTGCCCCCTGGCCACCGGTGATATCAGAGATGTGTGCCGAAACTCCTCGCGAGCATATATATTCGACAGGTGGACTTCGACGGTCGGAATCTTCACGGAGCTTACGGCATCCCGTATGGCGACACTAGTGTGCGTGTAGGCCGCGGGATTTATCAGTATAGCCGCAAACTTGCCCGCGGACTTGCCGATCAGCTCCACTATCTTTCCTTCGTGATTCGACTGGACGATCTCAAGCGTCACCTTCTTCGTCTTGGCCATTTTTTTCAGGCCGCTGTTTATGTCGTCAATAGTGACCTTGCCGTAAATATCCGGCTCTCTTTTGCCCAGCAGATTGAGATTAGGCCCGTGTATCACAAGTATCTTCTTCATGAATGGACTCCTCTTTCAGGCAATTCTGCCTCGTCTATCAGCATTATCGGGATATCGTCTTTTATGGGATAGCGCCGGGCGCATTTTGAGCAGACGATCCGGCCGTCTTCTAATTTCACGTCGGCCTTGCATAATGGGCACGCCAATATATCGAGCAGCTCTTTGTCTATCATCTATATGGCTCCTTTGTTCAGTTCTTTCAATTTAATCTTGAACTGCGGACTGAACGCGTATATCAATCCGCCCGTAACGCTTATGCATAGCAATATGAGCAGCCACAGGATGCTCATGGCAAAAGCTTTGTCGGATCCCATCAGGGGCCCGAAGAGCACGACGTTGGAGCCTTCTCTTAGGCCCAGGCCGTTTATCGAAGGCAGGAGGCTCATCATGCCCACTATAGGCGTCTTTATAAACAGGTCCTTAACCGGTATCCTGCTTCCGATGCTCAAGATCACTACGCCAAGACTCGCAAAAAAGAGCACCTGCGAAGCAAATGAAATAAGCAAAGATCTGAACATGAGAGCCTTCTGATATTGATACTGATGGATCACTTCGTATATCTTCTTGAGCTTCTCCTTTATCGGATTGATCATGAAGAAAAGAAACGAGAACTTTTGGGCAAGCCTCTTGTTTGTCATGAGCACGATGAATACTATCGAACCGAACGTTATGGCATATATTATGCACCTCAACGCCGGGTCGACTATGCCTTCTTCGGCGAAGAAGAGCGCTAAAAAGGCCATAAATATCATCGTGAAGAGCCCTATCACCCGATCGACAAATACGGAAGCGTAGGCTCCCGCCTTCTTGTCGGTCTTCTTCGAGAGATAATAAGCTTTCACTACATCCCCGCCGATGGATGTCGGGAGAAAATTATTGAAGAAGTAGCCTATGAAGGTCAGGCTCAATGTCTCTTTGAATGTTATCGCGATGCCCTGAGCTTCTATAAGAAGCCTTAATCTGACCGAAGCTACCGCCGCCGCCCCCGCAAATATGAGCAGCGCCAGCAATAATAACGGTACTTTTGCGGATGCGAAAGCCTTAAGGATCTCGGGATACTTACCCCTCATAATATAGAGTAATAACGCTATGGAGAATATGCTTACTAAAGCTCTCAGCGTCTGAGATAATGTCTTAGTCATGGGTATAACAATTTATCATAAAGGGATAGTGATGTAAAGCGATTTCTAACTTTTTTGGCGCTATCTATGACGGAAGGCGCTTTTATGCGGACTTTTGCTCGAGGGATGCTATGTGCTGGTCTATCTTGGCGAGTGAACTTTGCAGGGAGTCGTTGTTGTTGTAAGCGTCCTTAACATGCTTCATAAGCACGTTATAGATATCCTTGAATCTATCGAAATCATATTTAAGGCCGGTTACTTTTCCGAGGATCTCTTTCGCGTTCTCCTCTATCTTTAACGCTTTCATCCCCTGGACTATCATCACGAGATACGGGTATATGGTCTGAGGAGAGACGGGACAGACTCTCCTTTTCCAGGCGTAATCTATCAAAGTATTCTCTTCATTGAAATGCTTATCCTTAACGAATGCCTCATAGTAAACCCCTTCCGAAGGGATATACATCATGGCGAAGTCCGTCGTCTTCTCCCCCGGCAGAATATATTTGCTAGTCTCATCTATTCTCTTTTTCACATCCGCGGTAAATGCCTTCCAGAAGGCGCGTTTCATGTTTTCGTCGGGCGCTGTAAGCATCTTATTGAAGTTCTCTAAAGATAGTTTCGAATCAATAGGGACAATATGCTCCTTGAACTTTATGACAAAATCGACTACGCCGGAACTGAGCCGGTACTGTGATTCGAGCATGTTGCTGCCCAGGACATCGTGAAGCGCTTTTTCCAATATGCGTTCACCGGCGCCGCCGGCGCCCTTGGGCGTTATAAAAAGGTTTCGCAGGTTCTTAACTTCGTTCATCACGTCATTTATCTGCTGGGCCTTCTGGTTGATGACCGCCATCTCTGTATTTATGTTTGTGATGGTATCGGAAGTCTGCTTTCTCATGTCTTCGGTGAACGGGAATTTTGCTGAGAGAGAATCCGTAGTGGTTTTTATGTCTTTCAGCCGAATTATCAGATAGAAAACGGCAAGCGTCAGGACGATCAATATCGAAAGCACCGCGTAGATTATCATGGTTTGGTATCACCCGGTTTACCGGCTTTTGCCACAAATCGCATTCTTAAGTCGTAGAGGATGGAGCCCATGGCTTCATCCTCATCTTTTGAGAGGTTGTTCTTCGTCTTCTCCTTCAGCATCTCGAGCGTATCGATCAGTATCTTCGCGTGCTCAAGGTTCAGTTCCTTCTTATGGGTCACGGGGTTTTCCAGATCTCCGAGCGACATCACGGCCTCCATCATAAGGCCCGTTATGAACAGCCCGAAGCTCACTTCCACAGGCGCACGGGCGCCGTCCTTTACCACTCCAGCCTCTTTTTCTTTCTGAACCGATTCCTTCCATGACTCATCAATATGTTTTTTAATGTCATCGCTCATTTTTTAGTCCCGCCATTCTTCCTATCCCGCGCCAATTTTGAGCGACGGGAAATTATATACGCTCAACATCCTCTTTATCTGGCCCGCCTTTTCTTCCGCCGCCTTCTCTCCCTTGGCTATCGCTTCCCTCGACTTGTTGAACGCCACCTGATCGATATTATGGCCGAGATCCACCTTTATCATGACATCCGAAATACGGGCCTGATAACGGTTCAGTTCCTCGCCCATTATCTGGAACGATTGCAGGAGCATCTGAAATATGTTGTCTATTTTCCCTTCTTTTATGCAGAAGCCCACATCCACCGCCACCATATAGCCGGGATCTATAGACCTGGCTATCCTCGTGGGGACGCTGTTCTTTATTCCGCCGTCGACCAGAAGCCTTCCGTCTATCCTCACAGGATTGAATATGCCCGGCCATGAACAGCTGGCGCATATCACCTTCTGCAAATCTCCTTTTTGAAATACGACCCTTTCGTTCCTCTCTATATCGGTCGTGACCACGGCGATCGGTATCCTGCATTGTTCGAAACTCTTACCTTCGGTCAGTTCCGCCACCACCTTCGCCAATTTTTTACCGGACAATAACCCCATCCTCGGAATGGTGGGATCGAATACGGTCCTCCAGTTAAATCTGTGCGCTATCTCCTCCATCTTTTTTAACGGCATGCCGGCGGAGTAAGACGCGCCTATCAGAGCTCCCATACTGGTTCCTACGATCCTGTGAATAGATATCTTCTCTCTTTCCAGCACTTTCAATACCCCGATATGCGCAAGCCCGCGCGCCGAACCTCCGCCCAGTACGAGGACGACGCTTCTTCTTTTTTTAAGGAACCCCAGCATAGAATACGTTCTCCTCTCCTTAATATATCACTATTCCAGCGTAACCCACAACAGACGAATAGTCGCCCGATATGTCCCCGCTCGTCTGGTATTTTATCAGTAACGCTCTCCTGGCGCCGAGCGATTTTGCCGCAACTATCATTATTGCGGCGGGCGCAGAGCCGCACATCGAAATGTCGAACTTCTCAATACATTCCACGAGAGCCTCTTCGTCGAGCTTCAGAATGGCATCGATCGCCCTGGAATCTTTCTTCTCGGCAGATTTTTGAGATTCATAATGCGTCATATCGCTCGAAGCGATTATGACGACGTCTTTCTCTAATTTTAATTCCTTGATAGATTTGGCGATGCCCTGCCCTATCTTTCTGTACAATTCGATCCCGCCCTGTGATATGACTATCGGAACTATCGTAAAATTTTCCTGCAGCGTCTGCAGTATGGGCAGCTGGACTTCTATGGAATGTTCCTGCGTATGCGCGAATTCGTCTTTGGAAATTTGCGGGCAGTTTTTGATTATCTTTTCGGCCAAAGTCTTATTGATAGTCACGCTGCCGAGCGGCGTCGCCCATGAATCGCTCGTAGATAAGCTGAAAGGTGAGCCGAGCCCCGTGTGGTTGGGGCCCATGATGACATATACGGGCTTCGGTATTATAGAGCCCAGGGTCAAGCCCGCCACGGAACCCGAATAGACGTAACCCGCGTGCGGTGAAATCACGCCTATGGCGTCTTCTTTTTTTTCGGGGGAAGGCTGAGTCAGTTTGACAGTTTCCTTGATGAGAGACTCCCTCGACCCGGCGTAGAATTGACCCGCCGCCGCAGGATTACGTATCACAAGTTTCACTCCGGCTGAATGATGACTTCCGCGCATGAACTCGTATTCAGGTACTTATTCCCCGCTTCTATTATATCATACTTCGTGATTTTATTGATCTCGTTTTCGAACTTATACAGATTATCGTATCCGAGCCCGTATAATTCGTCGAGCGCCGCCTGAAAAGCGTTGGCGGCATTGGTCTCCATGGTTATCTTTTGAGAACTTACGATTTCTTTCTTTGCCGCGCCCAGTTCGTCTTCCGTGATGAGGCCCTGTTTTATTGCCGACAGCTCATTTAAGAGCAGTTTCTTGGCCTCGTTAAGCTTATCCGTAGTAGTGGCGATGTAAAATAGTATGAATCCCGTATCGACGCCTAATTTCTGCGCAGAGCCCATCGTGTAAGCAAGCCCGGATTTTAAGCGCAGCGCGGTAAATAGCCTGCCGCTCGTTCCGGATAACAGGCCGCTCAATACATCAAGAAAGTACCTGTCCGGATTATTGATGGCAACGGTCCTGAACCCCATCATAAGCAGGGCCTGTTCTTTATCCATCTTGACGGCCCGGCTGCCGGGCGATCGAGCCTGCGGCACGTTCTTTAAAGGCCTGATCAGATCCCTTCTCTGAACATCATTGAAGAGCGTCTCCACTTTTTTAAATACTTTTTCCGGATCAATTTCTCCGGAGATCGCTATAACTGTATTGTTCGGAATGCAGCGGGACTGGTAGAATCTTATCAGGTCATCCCTATTGATAGCCCTCAAGGACTCTTCCTCTCCGATGTCGCGCATGCCGTAGGGATGGTCATTGAAGAGCATCCTTCTCAAGGTGAGCGCGCCTCTTTCGAATATGTCGTCATCCTCATCCTTTATCGAGGCCACAGATAAGATCTTCTCTTTAACAAGCTCATCCTGGGCAAACATCGAATTTGTCGTGATATCCTTTATCAATTCAAGCGCCGGATCGGTATCGTCTTTCAACACAGTGAGGTTAAGCCCAAGACTGTTAAAGCCGCTGAAAGAGTTTATTCTTCCGCCGCGGTTTTCTATTGCGCCTATGATCTCGGATTCTCTTCTGTCCCTGGTGCCGTCCAATAGCATCTTCGCCGTGAGGCTCGATATCCCGTTATTGCCTTTATTCTCGGCGATAAGGCCTCCGGAAAAAGCGACTGTGATAGATACGGCGGGAATTTTGGCGTCTCTTCTCATGAGCAATATGAGGCCATTGGCAAGCGTGCGTTTTTCGAACTTCTCCTCCGTGAGGGCCTTTGGCACCGAAAGGCCGGGCAATGTTTCGCTCGCCATAGGGACGAGTGAGACCTCGGTAAGATTATCTTCGGTCAGATATTGAGAAGACACTCTTCTTATGTCGTACTTGGAGACCTTGGCCACGCCTTCCACGTAGCGGTCGTAGAAATCACTGTTCCCGGCTATCGCTTCACCCTCGCTCAAGTCACCGGCCTGGCCTTCTATAGTTTCGCGGGAGAATACACGGTCGCCTATCACCATGCGTTTTGCGCTTTCGAGTTCGCCGTCGGAAATATCGCCGTCCTTTATCTTTTTGATCTCGTCCAGAATATCTTTTTTGGCGGCCTTGATCTTATCTTTATCGAGAAGCGCCGTGACCACAAAGAGGCCCTGGTCCATCGGCGTATAATTCCACGCCGATATCGAATGGACTTCCCTCTTATCTTTCAACAGCGCTTTATTTAAGCGGGAATTATTACCGCGCCCCAGGATAATGGAAAGCACGTCGAGCGCAAATAAGTCTTTACTCAGCATGCCGGTCGAATGGAATCCGAGCGCCAGATACGATAAAGCTACCGGCGCCTCTTCTTCTACCACTCTTTTACCTATTTGGGGAGGTTCTCTTTCGGGCCTATTCACCGGTCTATAGGAGGCCTTTCTGAACCGGCCGAATTCGTTCTCTATGCTTCGCGCGGCGTCGGCGGCGTTTATACCGCCGACCACCGCGATGATCATATTATTGGGAATGTAGCGCCTGTTATAATATTTGACGACATCATCGCGCGTAAGCGACTTTAAGACCTTTTCGTATCCTATCGGGGGATATTTGTACGGGTGGCTCGTGTATGCATTTTCAAATAATCTGGCCATCAATTTCTTCCCGAGGTCATCCTCGTTAAGCTTTATCTCTTTCAGTATGACTTCCCGCTCTCTCTCCAGTTCTATCTTATCGAATACGGAGTTCGTGATCATATCCTTAAGAACGGATAGACTTTGAGTGAAATATTTGACCGGGACCGTCACCTCGTAAGTCGTCGTATCGTGCGATACGGCTCCGTTTATAAGTCCGCCGTATGAGCGTATCTCTTTTTCGATATCGCCCGTTTTACGCGATGCGGTTCCCTTGAATACAAGGTGCTCTACAAGATGGGATATTCCGGATGCGGTATACTCTTCTTCCGAGGAAGGGCCGGCCTTTATGATTATGTTTATGGAGACGAGGTCTTTGGGAGGGCTCTCCTTTGCCAAAATAACGAGGCCGTTTTCCAGGGTCTTCCTGTAAACGGCCTCATCAGCAATGGAAAAACTGCTTAACACAAATACTAAAATTACTGTCAGAGCTATTCTTAAATGCAATCTCTCTGTTGAGATCACACAGATCTTCTCTTCCGGCGTTTTCTCTCGCTCGGTTTCTCGTAGTGCTTTCTTTCTTTCAGCGTCCTTAATATACCCTCGCGCTCTATCTTCTTTTTAAAACGCCTAAGAGCTCTTTCGAGAGGTTCATTTTCGCCAACGCTTATCACTGGCATTATCGTCTCACCCTTTCCGTATAGATTTGAGGCCTCAGTCTATCATAAAGCGCGTCTCTTGTCAATGGTTCGACCTTGCTCACCATTGACCCTGAGCATGCCGAAGGGTCAATCCTTCGGCATGCGCTTCGGCATGCTCCGGTATTTGCATATTATTTCTTGAATGAAATGACCACGTTAAAAGACATCTTTGACATCGACAGGCTTCTCGGCAGCGCCGGAAAAGGCGAGATCGCTTTAAGACTCGCCGCTGTGATCTGCAGCAGCACCTCGTCCTGAGTAGATTTAGAGCGGTCTATAGCGTAGGACAACAGCGAGCCGTTCTGGGTCAGCACGAATGACAGATGCACTTCGCCCTCGCGGTTGTAATATTGGTAATTATCCTTGAGCCTTGAGCGTATCCTCTCCCGGATCAGTTGATAGTAATTGACGTAATCCCTGCTCTGTTTTAACTGGGTCTCTTTTTTTGCGGCCTCGCCGGAGGGATCTTTTACGGCGTCCCTTTTGTGCGACATGGTTCTCTCTTTTAATCTATCGGATTTTGCGCTCTTTCTATTATCGGATTTAACCTGTGGCGCAGGCTGCGGCTTCACCGTGATCTCTTTTTGTATATCTATCCGGGGTGTCTTGGGCCTCTTGAGCACAATCTCTTTATTGGTGGCTATGGCGGCGGCGATCTCTTTCAGGATCACATAATCAACTACCACGGTATTCTTCTTCTCCAATTCCTGCCGCAAGAGATGCTGATTATAGAAAGGCGTAAATAGCGCCGCATGGATCATCGCCGATATTATAAAAGCGCCTCTTAAGGTTATGTCCATGGAGAATAGTATAAATTAACAATCGCGGGATGTCAACTGCAGGATTTTTACTCAATGGATTTTTGCTCAATCCAATAACCGACAGCTTCTGGCCTCTCTTCAATAGTTCCGCGAATATCAACAGCCTGAAAGTCTTTCCTGTATCTTTTTAATTGCAGCTTTCTTCTCTGGCTGCTTGCGCCGATCCGCGCGCCGCTCTTAAGCTCACCTATCTTCAGATTATCTTTTGAAACCAGGGCGTCAGAATTATCTATAGTCTTTGTAGCAGCAGCAACAGATAATCCATCCGGTATTTTATCCGGCATGTCCTTCGCGCTATGAACCGCGAAATCGACTCGTCCTTTTAAGAGCGCCTCTTCTATTTCCCGTGTAAAAAAAATCCGTTCCTTCAATATCCGATATGGGCGTAACCTTATCCCTGTCTCCGTATGTGTCGATGCCGGTAATCTCGACTCTGATCTCCGGATAAAATCCTTTAAGATGACCAATGATTTCGTCAACCTGCCTTAAAGCAAGCGGGCTTCTTCGCGTCCCGATCTTTAGCGCCCCAGTAAACATAAATCCTCGGTCTTTCTCTTATCTTTATCGCGAAGAAAATTATCCGACATTTTCTGAATCATCTTTTCGGCAGATTTCGCCTCCTCTTGTCTATTCGCGCAATTTTCTTCAACCACTGACGCCAAGTCGTCTAAGGTAAATAAAGATATGCCGGGAATATTTTTCGCCATGGGGTCTACATCTCTTGGTAGAGCAAGATCCATAATCAATAAAGGCCTATTTCGCAAGCGCATAGTCTCTGATAATGTCTTATATGGCAATATGATATGCGGGCTTGATGTTACACTGATAACTATATCGGACACCCTCAACTCACTTTTTAACCGATTAAAATTTACGGCCTTACCACCGCAACGTGAGGCAAGTTCACATGCTTTTGTATATGTCCTGTTTGAAACAAAGATTCCCTTAACATTTTTGTCTTTAAGATAATTACAGACTATGCCGCCAATTTTGCCTGTGCCGATAACGAGAACAGACTTACCTTGAATGCTATCAGATCTCTCTTCAAGCATCTTTATCGCCGCGCTTCCTACGGAGACGTTTCCCTGAGAGATTTTGGTAAGCGAGCGGATCCGTATGCCTACTCTTACCGCTTCAATAAAGAGATAGTCAAGTAACCCGCAGATCGACTCTGCCTGACTCGCGATCTCCCGAGAAGATTTAACCTGGCCTAAGATTTGTGTCTCCCCCAAAATCTGTGAATCGAGGCCGCAAGCAACTCTAAATATATGTCTTACAACATTCGCACCGTTTAATGTATAAAAATAACGCCTTATCTCGTCCTCCCCGGACGAGAACGTATCAACGAGAAATTGCGTTATCTCCCGCATGCCCAAATCAACATCGTCAAACTGGGCGTATATTTCCATCCTGTTGCAAGTTGATAGCACGACTACGCTACGCACCGAACCTATCTTCTTTAACTTCTGCAAGCCTTCCTTGAGCTCTTCTGTGGTAAAAGAGAACCTCTCCCGAACCCTTACCGGCGCTGTCTTATGACTTATTCCTATCAATGCCAAATTCATAGATTATTCCTGTTAAGCTTAAGATCATAACCACGCGGTGTAATCATAAACTTGCCCTTTAGATAAGTTTTGGAATTACCGATTATAATAGTTGTCACCATATTTATCTTTTTAGACGAGATCAATCTCTTTAAAGTAGTGATTATAACTTCCTGGTTATCTCGACAGGCATTTCGCACAATACCCACCGGCGTATGCGGTGATTTATATTTTAACAAAATATCACAGGCCTTCTTAAAAGGAATAACCCTCTTGGCGCTTTTAGGATTATATAATACGATAACAAAATCGCCCTTAACTGCCAATTCAATTCTTCGTTTAATCAGTTCTAAGTCTGTC
>JAUYPN010000061.1 GCA_030695725.1 Candidatus Omnitrophota bacterium | reverse complement strand
CACAGGATTATAGATATTACCGTCACTATAGTATGTAGCGGCATAACTTGAAGATGAAGTAGATAACGCCCCATAATTCTTACCAGCTATAGTACCGTTATAACCTGTGCCTATCTTCTCGAATGTGCTTGAGCCAGCGACAGTACCCCATCTCTTTACATATAGGTAAGTACCGTCTGTTGTTATGACGCCCGATGACTGCATATATCCTTGAGCGGGAAGTTGATCGGTTTTTGGTATATTAAAGGGTGTGGTTGTAGGCAGATTAGCATCGAGCGCCATAGCGCTTAAGGCACCTGATTCATCGAATAGATATGTAGAATAAAGATTGCCTGGATTTTCTACTACGAGTTTTATGGGGTTGCCTTCGTAATCATATTCACGGACATAATCTATACCTTGAGTTGAGACTAATATCTTATCTTTTATTACGCCATTTTCATATTCATAGTAACTTGTGCCGCTTGAATCTACTTTTTTAATTATGTCGCCTGCGGGGGTGTAATAAAGGCTAGTACCGTCTGAGAGGGTTAAGGTTATGCCGGATATATCGCCTGACACGTCACGATCATAACTAAATACAGAGTCATTCGACTTTTTAATCCTTATTAAATAACCATTTCTTATAATCTGAAGTGTCCCATCTTCCAGTTGCACATCAGAATCTCTATCACTCCCAGAGAAGACTCCATCTTGATAGTCATAAAGGTTGCCAAACTTATCTTTATATTGACTTAATGTGACAACAAGCTCACTCGTCCCGTCCCATCCCACAATTTCTTTTTTAATAAAAGTATATGCGCTTCCATCAGGTTTTTCTATGGAACTTAATAGGCCATTCTCATATTGTATTGTGGTACCGTCGGACTTTACCGCTTTTTTAAGCCTGTTATTAGCGTCATAGCGTGACTCTTTATCAGAATCCGTAAGAATGGTTTCTACTATATTATTTTGAGCATCCTTTATATAAGAATATGCCGTTACTCTGCTATTCGGATAAACGACCGATTCAACCAATTTGTCGCTATTGTAATTGTAAATAACACCATCTGGTTTGATTATTGTTGCGATCTTGCCATTGGCGACAATTTGCATTGTTCCGTCAGGATGGATTATTTCAGCGCCGAGTAAATTATTATTTTCATCTAATATAATATTTCGTAAAACAGTTCCGTCTTTCTTTTCGATACTATCAATAGCGCCGTCTTTGTAGCGAATTATATCGCCTTCGACTGTGGTTATGCTTAAAACTGCGCTATCTGATGCAGAGGCAGTTTGAACTGTGGCGGTCTGGTAAGCGGCTGTTGTGATAACAGTATTTTCCGCGCCACCTCGCGGACCCTTCAATTCAATAACCGGTTCTTCCCCCTGCCCGGCATCAGAAGATGTGGTCTGCACGGCGGTCTGACTTGCCATATAATCTTCGTTTGCCTGTTGTTGACTTATGAGAGCTTCCGCGGCGGCCTGCTGAGTCTGTAAGTAGGCCGGCGCGAAGGTCTGAGCTTGTTCTTTATATTGCTGTTCTAAAGCGGCATTGATCAGATCGCCCGCCCACGCGATCTGATTGAATAAAAAAATCCCAGCCGTTAGGGCTGAGATCATTTTAAAAGTTTTCTTTGTTTTATTCGGTAAGACCATGGCATCCTCCTGTAATAACGAGCATTACAGGGAGTATACCATGTGTTTTCAGATTTGTCAAGTTAAATTTGATTTTTCATCAAACCTTGTACTTCTCCACCTCTCTTCTCAGGACGGAGACTTCTTCGTTAAGTTTATCGAGCGCCTGGTCCAGGGCGGATTTATCGATATGCTTGGATGTCGCGAGCCTTCTTAAGTCCTCCATGGATGTGGATATACTGCCTATCGCGGACTGCTCTTTCTTCACGGCGGACTTTATGCTGTCAGCCAGTCTGTTTATTCCATCGGCGAGACTGATGAGTTCGTCATTCTTTCTTAATGTCAAGGGTTCTGATATGTCGCCGTCAACCATCGAGGCGAGAAATCTCTCGATCCTGTAGATAGGGCCGGCTATCTTATGCGAGGCGTATATCCCTATCATTATCACGAGAGGCGCCACCAAAAGCATGCTGAAGAGTATCCTGAAATTCACCATGTTTACTATGGACATGAGACGGCCCTGAGGATAGACGTTAGCGAGCTTGTCGCCCATGGTAAGCATCATGGTGTAGTATATGACATACGAGCACATTACGGCTGTCAGAGATACGAGCAGCAGTATCATACCCACGTATCTTAACTGAAACTTCTTCGCTATAAAGTACTGCTTTCTTCTATAAGAAGCGGCGCCCTGCTTCATCGTTACAACCCTCCTTTTCCCCACATGACTATATCTTTTCTTACGACCAGATCGACTTTACCATCTTTCGATCTATTGATAAGCTCGACGGCTCTTTTTAAAGGCATGTAGCGCGTCGGATTGCCGTTTATTTCCACAATAAGATCGTTGGGCTTTAATCCGGTCTCGGATGCGGCGGAGCCGGCTTTAATGTCCGATATCGTGAGGCCGTCAAGCTGCATGGATAGAGTGACTCCTATGGAATCGCCCGGCCTCACTCTCACGACGACATTGCGTTCCAGCGCGATCTTGGTCTCGAGAGAATTTTTCTCCAACAGCGTCTCAACGACCTCTCTTAAGGACATATATCCGACGAGCCTGCCCCATATGGCGATCAGCGTATCGCTCTTTCTGATGCCCGCGGAGTCGGCCGGTAAGCCCGCCGTAACGCTTTCGATCCGGGTCACGCCGCCGGTCGTCAACAGAGCTATGCCGGATTCCGTCCGCAGGGTCCTAAGGTCATCGTTGAATTTATCCTCTTCGCTCTTTATCTCGGGCGTCATCCCCTTTTGCTCAAATTCATTATGGCGCCTGACGACTTCCTCCTTCTGCGACATATCTTTTTTGAAGAGGTATCCCTGTAAAAAGACGATGCCGTCCTTGGCGGACTTTGATCCTGGGTTTAATTTGAACGCCTTATCGTAATATACGAAGGCCTTTATGTAATCGCCCTTATCTCTGGATTGTTCGGCGAGTTTTATCAGATTCTGCTCTTCGGTATCAAAATAGAGCTCTTTCACGTCATCTTTCATAACGGTGATCTGGCCGTCTACGGTGGAGAACAAGATCCTGTCTCTGTAATCCTCTATTATAATGCCTTTGAGCTCTTTGCCGTCCTTTGTATATATAGTATCGGCGATAGCGCAACCTGCCATGATAGATAAAAACGCGGCGACTACCAAAAAGATATATGACAATTTAGATTGCTTCATCCTTCGACCTTGCTCAGGACGAAGCCCTGAGCTTTTGTCGAAGGGCTTCGCTCGCCTAAAGGCTCGCTCGCAATGACGAACTTCGTAATTTGCTTCTTCATATACTCTTTTCAAAGGGACACCCCTTTCTCTGGCGGCCTTCGCGCATTCCTCGTATTCGGGCGACACGGTCAATATATCACCCGGCCCTTTGCTCAATTTCACTCTGATATTGCCGTATTTTGTGCCGACCTTCACCACCTCGCGCTTCAGCTTGAACCTGTCCACCTCATAGTACCTTATGCCGATGGAGGTGGTCTCGCTGAATATGATGGAGCAGAGCCTTTCCAATCTTGACCTGTCCGACAGAACGGTCAGTTTGAAAGCGGGCCTCGACTTTTTCATCTGCACGGTCGTGGTGTATGCGTCCAGGGCGCCTTCTTTCAAAAGTTTCTCAAAGAGATACTCAAAGTTCTGCGGATTCATATCATCGATATTGGTCTCGACCACGAAGGCCTTGTCCCTCTCAAAAGCCGCGACACTCTCGCCGATGATCACCCTCAGCATGTTGGGTATTTCGCTTAGACAATTAGTTCCCGCGCCATAGCCTATATCCGACACTTTCATCTGCGGCATATCGCCGAATCCTTTGGAGAGGGCTTTCAATATACCTGCTCCGGTGGGAGTTATGAGCTCCGAATCTATTCCGGATACTTTAACGGGTACGCCTCTTAATATCTCGAGACTCGCGGGGCTCGGCGCGGGGAGGACGCCGCCCTTCGTATTTAGGATTGCCCTGCCGAAACTTAACACAGATGAATATATCTCATCGATCCGGAGCGCGTCTATGGCTATCGCCACACCCGCTATATCTATTATCGAGTCGATGTCGCCCAGCTCGTGCAGGTGGAGCTTCTTCTTATTGCTGATACCGTGTATCTTCGACTCGGCCGTACCTATTGTGTTGAATATCTTTTTCGCATTCTCTTTTATTGTGCTCTTAAGGGAGCTCTCGTCTATAAGCTTCAGTATCTCGGCAAGGGATCTGTGAGAGCGCTCGCGGGGCGGGCGCTTCACGATGATATCGAGCTTCGTGCCGGATAACGCGTTACGCGTCACTTTCGCGCACCGAAGCTCATAGCGGCCTATCTTCAATTTCTTAAGACCTCTTGCCAATATACCTATACCTAGACCTGAGTCTATCAGGGCGCCGAGCACCATATCTCCGGCTATTCCGCTGAAACAATCGAAATAAGCTATTCTCATAAATCTCCGAAAAGATAGATTGCTTCGCCCCTTCGGGGCTCGCAATGACGGACCTCGTTAAGCATTGATCATACTCGCAAAATATGCCGCTCCGAAACCGTTATCTATATTCATTACGGCCACACCCGGCGAGCACGAGTTCATCATCGTCAACAAAGGCGCTATGCCTTCGAAGCTCGCGCCGTAACCAACGCTGGTCGGGACCGCTATCACAGGCCTCGATACCAGCCCGCTCACGACGCTGGCGAGGGCGCCCTCCATGCCGGCTATCACTATCAATACGTTCGCTCTCTCCAAAACTTGTCTCTTGTCGAGCAGCCTGTGTATCCCTGCGACCCCCACATCGTATAACATTTCGACCGGGTTGCCCATCAATTCCAGAGTAATCTTCGCCTCTTCGGCTATGGGCAGATCGGCCGTGCCTGCCGTCACCACCACGACCGTTCCTTTTTTAGCTGTTGGCCCGGCCTGCCTGTAATATATGATCTTGCCGGTTTCGGAGTACTTTACTTTAGGATATAATTTTTTAAGCTTTAAATAGACTTTTTTTTCGGTCCTCGTTACGAGCAGTATACCATGATGCGATATTATCTTTTTCGCGATCTCTATGATCTGCTCGGGCGTCTTACCCCTGCCGAATATGACCTCGGGGAACCCTCTGCGCAACAGTCTGTGACAATCCACCTTGGCAAAACCGATGTCGTCATAAAGAAGCTTTGCTCTTCTTGCGCGCATAATGCTTAAGACCTTAGTATTATGACGAGCAGTACCGCGACTATGACGGCCGAGGCGATATAGAAGTCATTGTAATGGATAAAATCCTGTATCTTCTCCGCGAACGTATAGTCAAACTGCCCGGCGGCGGGCTCCCTCTTCTTGACGTCCTTTTCAAGATCCGTAAAGGGATGCGTAGGATGGCCTTTTGAATCAAGCTTGACATCGACTCGGGCCGGGTCCGCCTTCTCTACGTCCGAGATCTCCGACTTCACGGCATCCACCTGCTCTTTGCGGAACCTTAAGAAGCTGTCTCCTATCTTGTAGGCCGGCATCTCGCCTATATCGACGAGGCGCTTAACCTCTTCCTCGGAGACGCCCAGATACGCCGCCACCTCTTTAATATTCAACAGATGTTCGGGCATAATTTATTTAATTTTTCCTTGAGCTACCCACTCGTCTATCTTAGCGCGCTCGAATCTCCAGGCGTCGCCGTTTTTAGTTCCGGGCAGCTTTCCGGAATTGGCCCATTCATGGACAAGATTGGTTTCGATTTCCAGATACTTGGCGAGATCATCCGGCGTCATAATGTTATCCGTGAGATCGTCCTCTTTATTCAGCATCCTCGAAGTACCGTCAAATACGGCGCCTTCGGCTATGCTTAAGAGCGGTGAGCGGATATCACCGATAACCCGAGCCGGCGATATCAGTTTCAGATCTTTGAGCGCGGTTATGTTGCCGTTCACCTTGCCGGCCACTATAATGGAATCTCCGGTTATGTCGGCATTTACAACCGCCTGTTCGCCGATCATAAGATTGCCTTTTGTATTCAACACGCCTTCGAACGTTCCGTTTATCTTGAGGTTCACGTAATCTTTAAAGATGAGAGTCCCCTGCATCGAAGCGTCCACATCGAGGATCTTTTCGGCCTCGTGCTTTTTATCCCTTCTCGTCATCATAAAGCACCCTCCTTAGGTTATCCTTCGGCGCGGCCTGCAATTTAACAACAGCCTTGCTCAGGATGAAATACTGAGCTTATTGAAGGATTTCATTCCGCTTCCCATTTAACACTTTTAACGCCCTCCAAGCGGGCTATATCCTCTATCAATTGCGCATTGTGCAGATTTGTGGTGAGCTTAAGGCCGAACTTTAATATCATATTCGTCCCGTCTTTTGACCGATCGGCTTCCAGATCGTTGATCTCGCTTCCATATTCGGATAAGGCTTCTCTTATCTTCTTTAATTGTTCCAGGCCGTCTTTCGTCTCTATGACGATCGTCTTATACCAGTTCTTACGTATCATAACATGTTCAAGCCTGGAAAAGAACATTAAAGCGATCACGGCTATAAGGGTCGTGACGATGGCGCCGAAATACAACCCCGACCCCACGGCGAGCCCGATACCTGCGACGACCCAGAGGCTCGTGGCGGTCGTAAGCCCTCTCACCGAAGCCTTGTACCGCATTATCGTTCCCGCGCCCATGAACCCTATACCTGTGACTACACCGGCGGCAAGCCTGGCCGGATCTACGGGCACCCTGCCCGAATAGATGTCGAAGATATGTATGGAGGTAAGCATTATCAGCGTTGAGCCCACGCACAAAAGAATATGCGTTCTGAAACCTGCCGCCCGCCCATGAAATTCTCTTTCAAAGCCGACCACTCCGCTCAATATCGCAGATAATACGAGACGGAATACTATGATCCACTCATTAAGCATTCACCACCTCCAGGTTGGGCTCGGCGCTTAAACTTAGATCCGACCGGTGCCCTCTTTTATACAATTCCTCCCCAAGCGCTCCGACCATCGCGGCGTTATCCACGCAGTATGACTTTTGCGGAAAATAGACCTTGATGCCGCCCGAAAACTTCGCGGCGTACGCAAATTTTTCTCTCAGTCTTGTATTCGCAGCGACTCCACCACCCACGACTATATTTTTCACCTTATGCATTTCTGCCGCCAGAAACGCTTTACCAATCAACTCGTCAAGCACGGTCTCCTGAAACGCGCAACATATATCGTTTATCAATTCTTTATCCATGGACTGTGGACCGAGGACCGAGGACTTTTCAATATCCCTCACATAATATAATACCGCGGTTTTGATCCCGCTGAAACTAAAATCTAAAGAATGTACCCCGAGAAACGTCTTCGGCAGCTTGACCCTATCTTTATTCGTAGAGAGCTTTGCCGATCGCTCCACCACAGGCCCTCCGGGATATCCGAGCTTCAGTATCTTGGCGACTTTATCAAACGCTTCGCCGACCGCGTCGTCCAGAGTCTGGGACAGGAGCTTATGCTTATAGCCGTCCCGGCAATAAAATAATGCTGTGTGTCCGCCCGAAACGACAAGTCCGATAAAAGGAAAACCGGGCGTGCCGTCGTTTAAGAACGCGCTGTAAAGATGCGAAAGAACATGGTTCACGCCTATCATCGGCACCTGTAAAGAGAGGCTCAATGACTTCGCCAGGGATACGCCCGTAAGCAGAGCCCCTACGAGCCCGGGGCCATTGGTTACGGCGATAAGCTTTATATCCTTCAAGCGTTTACCGGAACATCCGAGCGCTTTATCCAATACCTCCAGTATATACTCAACATGGAATCTTGAAGCTATCTCCGGCACCACCCCGCCGTATCTCTTATGCAGATGGACGCTCGATGATACTATATTCGAAAGAACATTCCTGCAGTCGGTGACCGCTACGCTCGTCTCGTCGCAGGAAGTCTCTATACCCAATGTCAGCATATTATTTGACTATCTCCGAGAGATACACGAATCGTATCCCTTCACTAACGAGCTCCGGCATCATCTTATCCAGAACGGCTATTGTGTTTTTCCTGTCGTGACAGACCGCTATAACAGAGCCGTATTTGAACGCCATTTTTCTCATAGAGAGCATCTGCTTTTCTATATACTCCGGGCTATTCTCATTGTCCAAAAATATATCCCTCTTGGCATACGGGACTTGCGCCTGGGCCGCTGCTTCGCGGCATACAGATTTATTGGTAACAAGGCTATCAAGAAAGTATAAGGACCTCTTCTTGAGATCGGATAATATGATCGACATACAACGTTTATCTTCCGTGGCTTTCGATCCCTGGTGATTTGATACTCCGCTTAACCCCGGCACGCTGGCAATATCCTTATCAAGCAGCGCCAGCATCTCTTTTTCGTTCATACCGGTCTTTATGGTGCCCGCCTCCGTCGGCGCAGCTTTATCAAGAGACTCCAGCGGAAGATGCAGTATCACCTCGTACCCCTTTGAAGAGGCAGCCTCTGCTATCCTCTTAGAATACGGCAGGTTCGGTAGGATAGAAAATGTAACGGCCCTTTTTGCGGCAAGGATGCGATCAAGATTGCTGATATTATACCCGAAATCATCTATGACTATGGCCACCTTGGGATTTTTGTAATTTTTTTGTATGGCGGCGAATCTTCTTTTTCTTACGGCCTCTTTGGCGGCGGGTACCTTCTTCACCACGATTATCTTCCTCTTCGGCGCGCGGGAGGACTTCCAGAAGATGAACACGACACCCAGTATCAATGTTATAACAACCGCTATCAAAGCTATTTTTATTTTCATGATCCTGCTTATAACTTAAAGCTTACAGCTTAAAGCTTCTTATAAACCTTTATCGCTTTCATCAGATCGACGGCGCGCTCGAGCTGATTGTCCCGCACGGCGGGCTCTTTCGGTTTAGGGACATTAGCCTTTCTCTTTGCCTCTTTGTCGTTATCTATCTTATCGAATATCCCGGATAAGGGGATTTTCCTGCCATTCAGCTCTTCGGCCTCAACCACGACGTCGGGGATCACCCCCCGGTTACTTATTAACTTCCCGCTGGGCGTAAAATAATACGCCGTCGTAATCCTCAGAGCGGAATTATCTTTCAACGGAATTACGGTCTGCACGGAGGCCTTACCGAAAGTCTTGACGCCTAATATCACGCCGCGCTTATTATCCTGTATGGCCCCGGCTACGATCTCCGCGGCGCTCGCGGAGCCCTCATTTACCAAAACTATAAGCGGCCAGGATGGATGCGTAAGGACGCCCTTCGATCTATATACGGCGTTCTGAGCGGGATTCCTGCTCTTTGTAGATACTATCGTTCCGTCTTTCGGTATGAACTTCTCCGATACGTCTATAGCGGACTCAAGTAACCCCCCGGGATTATTCCTCAGGTCCAGTATAAGCGAGTCCATACCCTCGCCCTCTAATTTTTTAAGCGCAGCCTCCAGTTCACGAGCGCATCTCTCCTGAAATTCCACCAGACGTATGTACCCGATCTTGCCCTCTATGAGGCGGGCGTCCTCTATGCTGTCGATCTTTACGTTGGCCCTCTTTATCGATATGTCGAGGACCTTATCTTCCTTCTCTCTCCAGACGGTAAGAGTCACCTGTGTGCCGGGCTCGCCGCGCATGATCTTCACGGCGTCGCTTAGGCGTATATCTTTTGTCGTATTGCCGTTTATCCTCACGATCTTGTCGCCCGGTTTTATACCGGCCGATTTCGCCGGAGTGCCGGCCATCGGAGTTATCACCGTGATTATGCCGTCCTTCAGGGTTATCTCGACGCCTATGCCGCCGAACTCGCCCTTGACCTCTGAAGTCAGCTCCTTATACTCATCCTGGTCCATAAACTGGCTGAAATCGTCGAGCGAGGAGAGCATCCCCCTTAACGCGCCGTATATCACTTTCCTGGAGTCGACCTCATCTACGTATTCGCTTCGTATCACGCTGATGGCGTCGGAGAATAATTCTACCTGATTATACAGGTCTTCCTTCGACTGCGGTTTGGCATCTTTGGGCGCTTCAGATCTACCCATCGTCAAAGAAGCGACGAGCATAACCGCAATAATGAAAAAGGCTATCTTAAATCTCTTCGTCACAACTATTCTCCCAGATGCTTCTTAAGCATGTCGTTCACCATAGCCGGGTTGGCTTTGCCTTGGGTCTGCTTCATGACCTGCCCTACGAGAAACGTGATGGCCGTCCTCTTGCCGCCCTTATAGTCGTTTACCGATCTCTCATTCCTGGCAAGCACGTCCCTTACCACCTCTTCTATCTTATCCTTATCGCTGATCTGCGAGAGCCCTTTTGAGCTCACTATCTCACCGGCTCTTTTTTTTGTCTCCACCATCTCCACCAGGACATCCTTAGCCGTCTTACCGCTGACGGATTGGTCATCTATCATCTTCAATAGCTCCACAAGGTCTTTAGGCCGCACACCCAATCCCAATATATTTACATTCCTGGTATTCATCTCGGCCGCCATGTCACCGTTTATCCAGTTGGCCAACGCTTTCCTGTTCGTGTATTCACGCGCGCATTCCTCGAAATAGTCCGCCAGGTCTACCTGGCCGGTAAGAACGCCCGCGTCATATCCGGAAAGCCCGTATTCTTTGACAAACCTGTCGGCGCGCGGGCGGGGTAATTCGGGCAGTGCCTTCCTCATGTCTTCTATTATTTTTTTGTCTACTATGAAGGGAACGAGGTCCGGTTCCGGGAAGTAGCGATAGTCATGAGCCTCTTCCTTCGACCTCATCGAGATGGTGACGAGCTTCTGGGCGTCCCAAAGCCTCGTCTCCTGGACTATTCTCTCTTTTGCTTCCACCAACG
This sequence comes from Candidatus Omnitrophota bacterium, assembly GCA_030695725.1. Lineage (GTDB taxonomy): Bacteria > Omnitrophota > Gorgyraeia > 2-01-FULL-45-10 > 2-01-FULL-45-10 > 2-01-FULL-45-10. The sequence goes on along the minus strand of JAUYPN010000061.1, from coordinate 11,269 downwards.
CTATCTGCCTGTCCGCCTCAAAAGAAAGAGCCTCCCTGACCCATTTGAAAGAGTTCATATTCTTGACTTCCACTTTTACTCCCAGCTCTTTCTCGCCCGCTCTCCTTACGGAGATATTCGCGTCACAGCGCAGGCTGCCTTTCTCCATATCGCAATCGGAGACTCTCAGATACTGCAGTATCGATTTTAGGGCTGTGAGATAATCGTAAGCGGCCTCGGGAGAATTTATGTCGGGCTCGGTCACTATTTCCAATAGAGGCATCCCTGCCCTGTTAAAATCCACAAGGCTATTGGCCGCTTTGACAGGATGTATCAGTTTACCAGCGTCCTCTTCCAGGTGAACGCGTTTTATATGCACTCTCTTAGCCGGCCCGTCAGCCGAAGGCACGTCTACAAATCCGTCGTATGAAAGAGGCATGTCAAACTGAGATATCTGAAAATTCTTCGGAAGGTCCGGATAGTAATAATTTTTTCTGTCGAACTTTATAATCTCCTGTATCTTGCAGTTAAGGGCGAGCGCTACTTTTATGGAATAGAGAAAGGCCTTCTCATTCAAGACGGGCAATGACCCGGGAAACCCCAGGCAGACCGGGCAGGTTTGGCTGTTCGGCGGCTTACCGAACTCCGTAGAGCATCCGCAGAATGCCTTGGTATCGGTCTCGAGCTGCAGATGGACCTCTAATCCTATAACCGTTTCGTATTTGGATGTCATAGTTTGGGTTTACGTTTATGATGATCAGTATTCTGTTCAAAGGCATATGCCGCCCTGAAGAGCGTCTCTTCGCCAAAGGGCTTCGCGAGTATATGCAATCCTATGGGCAGAGAATCTTTGGAAAATCCGCAAGGTATCGATATGGCCGGAAGCCCCGCCAAATTGGCGGAAATGGTGAATATATCCGATAGATACATGCTGAGAGGATCATAAGTCTTCTCTTTGATCCTGAACGCCGGAGTCGGCGCCGTAGGAGTGGCTATAAGATCGCACAGTTTGAACGCGTTATCAAAATCCTCTTTTATTTTTGTCCTCACCTTTTGGGCTTTCAGATAATATGCGTCGTAGTAACCAGTGGAGAGGCAGTATGTCCCCAAAAGGATCCTCCTCTTGGCTTCGTTGCCGAATCCCTTTGAACGCGTCTTGATGTACATATCCACCAGGTCTTTGGCATCAGGAGCCCTGAATCCATACTGCACGCCGTCGAAGCGCGCCAGATTAGAACTCGCCTCAGCAGGGGCGACTATATAGTATGTGCTTACAGCGTACTGCGTGTGAGGCAGTGTTATCTCCACGATCTCTGCGCCCAGGTCTCTTAAGATGTTTATAGCTCCGCGCACGCTCGCCTCGACCTCTTTATCTATGCCTTCGATAAAATATTCCTTCGGAACCCCCACCCTTAAACCTTTGACGTCTTTAGTCAGCGACTTTGTGTAATCGGGAACCGGCATGTCGACGCACGTGGAGTCCATCTCATCGTGTCCGGCGATAACATTCATCACGAGCGCCGCGTCGGTCACATCTTTTGTGATGGGCCCTATCTGGTCGAGGCTTGAAGCGAAAGCGATGAGCCCATATCTGGAGACTCTTCCGTACGTGGGTTTCAAACCCACGACCCCGCAGAGGCTTGCCGGCTGCCTGATCGATCCGCCCGTATCGGAACCTAGCGCGAGGATCGTCTGGTCGCTGGCTACCGCGGCGGCGGAGCCTCCGCTCGAGCCGCCCGGAATTCTCTCCGTATCCCATGGGTTTCTGGTGGGGCCGTAGCAGGAAGTTTCGCAGGACGACCCGAAAGCGAACTCGTCCATGTTGGCTTTCCCTATTAGAAGAGCGCCTTCCGCTTTAAGTCTCTTTATGACCGTGGCGTCATACGGCGGCTTAAAGCCTTCGAGGATCTTAGACGCGCACGTCGTCTCTTCGCCCCTGACGCATATGTTATCCTTTACGAGGACGGGGATACCGTATAGCTTTCCGGCTTTGTTCTCCGGCAGGGCGGAAGCGCCCTTATTCAAAGATACGAAGGCTTTTATCTTTTTGTCAATAGATCCTATTCTCTTGAAGAGCGAATTGAGGATATCGGAAGGGGATAAACCGTCTTTATCTATTTTTTCTTTCAGTTCGTGGGCGGTCAGCGAATAAAGGTTCTCCATCTACTTCCCTTCTATCCTTCGACCCGGCTCAGGATAGACCCTGAGCCCTGCCGAAGGGTCTATGACCTGCGGAACTTTGAAAAAATCGCCCTCCTTGGACGGTGCGTTGCTTAAGGCATCGACCGCGCTGAGAGAGCTTTTAAGAGAGTCTTTTCTGAATACGTTCTTGAGCGTCGGTAGGACATGACTCGTGGGCAGCACGCTCTTAGTATCCACTTCGTTCAGCTTATCTATATACGATAATATAGCCGCCAATTGGGTCGAATAGAGCTTAGACTCTTTCTCATCCAGTTCCAATCTCGATAGAAAAGCGACCTTCGTGACTGTCTTTTTATCTATTTGCACAGCGCAAGTCCTTGTTTAGATATAAGTTACCACACGAATCTGGCTTTGTCAATTTTTACAGCCAGCACAAAGCCCTGTGGTGGTGGCAGGGAGAGCGGGCATCGGAAGTTCCGCCTGCTGTTCGAATCGAAAAAATGATTAGCTTAATGTGTTGGCGATGCGGGTAAATGAAGATAGCGGGAGGTCTTCGGGGCGGGCGGACGAGTCGATATCAATCTTCTTCAATATGCCCACCAGCTCTCCCTTGGGGATGTCCAGCACCGCTTCGCGGGAGAGCGAATTGATTATGGACTTACGCCTTTGGTTGAAGGCGCCTCTGACTATTTTAAAAAGAAGAGCCTCGTCCTTCACGTGGTAAGCCGGTTTATCGAGAATTTGAAGTTTCAGGAGGCCTGAATCCACGCAGGGAACCGGATAGAACGAATGCCGATTTATCGTACACAAATATTCGAGTTTAGTATAGTACTGCACAAAGCAGCTTATTGAGCCGCGGAGCTTTGAACCCTCGGGCGCAAGCAGGCGGTCGGCGACCTCTTTCTGCATCAATATTAACGCGCTCTCCGCGATCGCCCTATTCTCAATCACGTATTCTATAACGGGCGTCGTTATGTAGTACGGGAGGTTGCCGACGACTTTTATCTTCCTGCCCGTAAAGATCTTTTTAAGATCGAAATCTAAAATATCTTCATTAAAGATCCTGAGATCCGGCAGGCTGTCCCCTACCAGATCTTTGAGTATTTCGTAAGCTTTCTTATCCTTATCTACCGCGTATACTTTAGCTCCATTTGCCGCCAGATCAAAAGTGAGCGCTCCAAAGCCGGGACCTATCTCCAGGACAGTATCGCCGGGCTCAGCGCTGGCTTGCGCAACTATCTTATCCTTGACATTGCCGTCAATAAGATAATTCTCCCCGAATCTCTTCAGCGGCGAGAAGTTATATTTTTGAAATACGGCTTTCAGCTGCGTTTGAGTGAGCATGCGAGCTTGATCGCTTCTTTCATCGATGCGGGGTCGGCTATTCCCTTACCCGCTATATTGAAGGCCGTGCCATGGTCGGGTGAAGTTCTTATAAAGGGCAGGCCAAGAGTAAGATTGACACCGTTGTTAAAATACAGCGTCTTGAACGGCCCGAGCGCCTGATCATGATACATCGCCACCACCGCGTCGAACTTCCCCTTAAGCGTTTCGTAAAATACCGCGTCGGCGGCAAGCGGGCCGTAAATATTTTTTATTTCGACGGACGACTTCCTGATGGCCGGGATTATGACGGTCTTTTCTTCATTGCCGAAGATGCCGCCGTCAGACGCGTGAGGATTTAAGCCCGTCACCGCTATCCTGGGCTCTTTTATCCCGAAGTATTTTTTTAGATAAATATGTGTGAGCCTTATGGCCCTGCATACTGAATCCATCGTTACGGCGCCGGCCACGTCCCTAAGGGCGACGTGCCGCGTAACAAGCGTTATCTTTAATTTCTCGCCGACGAACATCATCGCGAATTCATTTGTACCCGACATCCGGGCAAGATATCCGGTATGGCCTTCGAACTCTTTAAATCCGGCGCTTCTTATGGATGACTTATTTATCGGCGCCGTAACCAGCGCGTCGGCCTCCCCGTTTTTAAGGATCTCGAGCGCCTTGTCTATATATTCCATTGAAGCTTTTCCGAACGCGGGTTTAGGGATTCCGAAAGCGAAGTTTGTGGATGGAACGTTGGCGAGATCGAGAAGCGAAATTTCAGGTTTGATCTTTAAAATTTTTCCTACTTTATCTATTACGAAGAAGTCCCCGATGACGAGGAAGTGGGCCGATCTTGAAATGCGCGGATCCGTTAACGCTTTGACGGTGATCTCCGGCCCGATGCCGGCGGGGTCACCCATGGTGATCAGGATACGCCGCTTACTTGAACTCAATGTATGCGCTCTTGGCCAGAGAATCTATCCATCCCTTTAACCTCTGGCTCGCCTTTTCCCTGTAAAGGAATTCCTCTATATCCTGACGAACTTCCGCCAGCTCTCTCATGCGGCGAACCCTCTTCTCTTCCACTTTGAATATGTGATATCCGAGAGGCGATTGTATGATACCCGTTATCTCGCCTTCTTTCAGTTTAAATACTATCTCCTCGATCTGCGGCATGAGGTCGCCCTTCTTGACATAGCCCATCAATCCGCCCTCTGCCGCGGCCGGATCGTCCGAATACTCCTTCGCCAGGCTTTCAAAATCGCACCCCTCCCTAAGACGCTTCATGAGGTCTCTTATCAGCTGGAGGGATCCTGCCTCGCCGCCCTGTTCCTTCTTGGGTTTTATCAATATCGCCCTCAAGCGTATCTCTTCGGGCTGCATGAAACTATCCTTATTGTCATTATAATAATTCTTGACCTCGAGGGGAGTTATTATTATTCTGGCGCCGACCTTCTGGTCTATCAGCTTACGTATCATTATCTTCTCTTTATATCTGGCGCGAAGTTCATTAAGGGTCAGGTTCTGCTCATTGAGCATGTTCTCGAGATCTTGCTCGGAGCCTACCTTGCTTCTCATCTCGTCTATCTTCGCGTCTACTTCTTTCTCCTCTATGGCTATATTGAGCTTCTTCGCTTCGCTTAATATCAATCGGTCTTCTATGAGCTGTTTCAGTATCTTCTCCCTGACGTCTTCAAGCATCCTTATCAGCTCTTCGCCTTTATACATGCTTCTATACTGGCCGTATATCGGAGCTAGCATGATGTCGACTTCCCTCTGCGTAATGATCTCATTATTGACGACTACCACTATCTTATCCACGACCGCGGCTCCGGATGGCGCGGCAAGCGCCGCAAGTACGGTGATGATAACCGATATGAACGCTATTCTTTTCATGACTTACTTTGCCTCAAGAGCTTTGATCGCGCCGGGCTCGACGCGCACGCGGTACTTCTCTTTCAGAGAGACGACCAGCTTATCGAACAACTCATTTCTTTTCTTGAGCTTCAGCTCATTCTCTATCTTAGGTTTGGCGCTTTCGTAAGGTTCGAGCTCTTCGCTCTTCTTGTCGGTCAACTTTATTATGTGGTATCCGAACTGCGTACGCACGATGCTGCTCGTCTGGCCCGCGTTAAGGCCGAGGCAGGCGCTTTCGAATTCCGGCACGACCTGTCCTTGTCTAAAATAACCCACATCCCCGCCCCGCGACGATGTCGCGTCTATGGACCTGGCGCGCGCGATATCCTCGAAATTTACACCTTTTGAAAGCTCAGCCAGGACATCCTTGGCCTCACCTTCGCTGGCGAGGAGTATATGCGAGGCACGCCACATCCCGGGTGTCTTGAATCCGTCTTTATGCTCCTCGTAAAACGCTTTCATCTCGTCCCCGGAGACCTTTACTTTATCATCGACCTCCGTCTTGACGAATTTGGCGATTATTATCTTCTTCCTCGCTTCTACCAGTATATCCTGTATCTCTTTGTCTTTATCGATGCCCTTTCTAATGGCGTCCTCAAGGAAGAGCGACTCCACTATCATATCGTCGAGCAGGTTCTTCTTGTTTTTTTCGGCCACGGCCTGGTAATGCCTGGGGAGCTTTGAAAATTTATTTTTGAAATCTTTTACAGTTATCGATTTATCCGCTACGGTCACAAGCGTCTTGTCATTAGGAGAGCTCCCGCGCCCGCAACCCGTGAGAAAGGCCAATGGCAGGATCATGAGTAATATAATATATCTATGAAGTCTCATATTGAATATGATTATATCATTTAGTCCTGTAACTTTCAATGGCGCTCTTTAAAAGCCTGCAGTACAGGTCAAAGCCCACCGAATAGATATATCCGTGCTGCTGTATGCCGAGTATATTGCCGGCGCCCCTCAGCTCCAGGTCCTCCATCGCCAGCTTGAAACCGGAGCCCAGCTCCTTGAACTTCTGTATCGCGGCGAGCCTTTTCTGGGATTGGGCCGTCATGACGAATTGTTTCGGTATCAATAGATACGCTTTTGCGGCACGGGTGAAACGCCCGACCCTTCCGCGAAGCTGGTAAAGGTCCGCCAGTCCGAACATGTCGGCCCTGTTTATTACCAGTGTGTTGGCATTAGGTATATCGATACCCGATTCTATTATCGTCGTTGATATCAGGCAGTCGATCTTGCCCTTTATAAACTTCATCATCGTATCTTCAAGAGACTTCTCGCGCATCCTGCCATGGGCGACGGCGATGCTCACTTCGGGGACGAGCTGCCTTACCCTTGCGGCTATCAACTCTATGCCCTCGATCCTATTATGCACAAAAAATATCTGACCGCCGCGCTTCTTCTCCTTTAAGATGGCGTCGCGTATCAACTTGTCGTCGTAATAGGTGACAAAAGTGTCGACCGGAAGCCTCTCCGACGGCGGCGTATTTATGATGGATATGTCGCGCCCGCCCATAAGCGCCAGATAGAGCGTTCTCGGTATGGGAGTGGCGGTAAGCGTCAGCACGTCCACCGTGAGCCTTAGTTTTTTGAGATATTCTTTATGACGGACGCCGAAACGCTGCTCTTCGTCGATGACGACGAGCCCCAGGTCCTTGAATTTTATATCTCCCGACAACAACCTGTGCGTCCCTATCACTATGTCGACGGATCCGACGGCGACTCCTTTAACGATCTCGCCCTGCTCCTGCTTGGTCTTAAAACGGGAGAGCATCTCCACCCTTATGGGATAGTTCTTCATCCTGCCCGAGAAAGTATTGTAATGCTGTTCGGCCAGGATCGTCGTCGGCACCAATATCACTGCCTGTTTATTGTCCATGACCGCTTTAAAAGCGGCTCTCAGCGCGACTTCGGTCTTGCCATACCCCACATCCCCGCACAGAAGCCTGTCCATGGGCTTTACGGACTCCATATCGCGTTTGACCTCTATTAGTGAACGCGTCTGGTCCGGGGTCTCCTTATAAGGGAACTCTTTCTCGAAATCTTTCTGCCATTCCTTATCGGGTGAAAATTTAAATCCCTCGCTTCCCGAGCGTTTTGCCTGCAGCTCAATAAGCTCCATGGCCACTCTGTTAACGCCCGATCTTACATGCTCTTTGAGGCGCGACCACGCCTTGGTCCCGAGCTTATAGAGCCTGGGGGGCCTTCTCTCGAACCCGAGATATTTCTGGACCTTATTCAGGTCCGCGAAGGGGACATACAGCTTGTCACCGTCGGCATATTCTATGACGAGATGTTCGGCGTAATTCTTCTCTATCTTGACTTTTTCGACACCGGCATATTTACCTATACCGTGGTCCACATGGACGACGTAATCGCCGGGCTCGATATCGACGAAATTATCTATGGGGGAATCTTCGTTTACATCCAAAATTCTTTTCTGTAGTTTTTTTCTGGCGATGCCCCTGATGGGAAGTATTATAGCGGCATTATGGTCTTCTACCGGATCGTAGGTTATGGGGTCTAAACTTCTTATGCGCTCTACTTTATTGCAGTCGAGCTCAAGCCTTAAGGGGTAGGCAAATGTGAGAGGATATATCGTTACGGTATCGCCAAGCGCTGCGAAGTCGCCCTCTTCGGAAACTCTCTTACACGAGCGATAACCGAACTCCACCAGGCGAGACAGCAGCTTCTCGATATCTATCTCTTCGCTTAAATGGATCTTTATAGCGTCAAACATCAACTACATCTTTTTTGGCAGGGAGACTCCGAGAGTCCTGAGGCCATTGGCCAGCACGATTCTGACGCAATTCACGAGAACGAGCCTCGCCTTCGACAGATCGGGATCGTCGCACACCACCCTGTGTTTATTATAGAACGAATGGAATGCCGCGGCGAGATCCTGCAGGTATTGAAGGACTATGTACGGCTCGAGCGAATTGGCGCTTATCATGACTACAAGGGGAAACTGGCGCAGGATCCTCAGTATCCAAAGCTCCTCCGCTTCTTTTAAAAGGCCGGATTTGAATCTGGATGAAAGGCTGGCGTCCTTGCTGAATTCGAGTATGGACCAGATGCGCGCGTGGGCGTACTGTATATAATAGACGGGGTTCTCCATCGACTGCTCTTTGACTTTATCGAGGTCAAAATCGAGGTGGCTCGATACTTTCCTCATAAGAAAAGCAAAGCGCGCGGCGTCCCTGCCCACCTCATCCATCACTTCGCGCAGCGTCACGAACTCGCCCGCCCTCGTCGACATCTTCACTACATTGCCGCCCCTGTAGAGCGTCGCGAGCTGCGCTATTATAACGGACAGAGAATCTTTCCCGAAACCGAGCGCCTGGATGGCGGCCTTCATGCGGGGTATATATCCGTGATGGTCCGGCCCCCATATATCTATGAGCGATTTGAAACCGCGCCCGTATTTATCAAGGTGGTAGGCTATATCCGGAGCCAGATATGTATAGGAACCGTCAGACTTTATCAGGACCCTGTCCTTATCATCGCCGAACTTCGTGGAACGAAACCACGTCGCCCCCTCGGACCGGAAGATGTAACCCTTGTTATCCAAAAGCTTGAGCGCCTTATCTATCTCACCGGACTTCCTTAAGCTTTCCTGGCTGTACCATACATCGAACTTAACTCCAAAATCTTTCAGGTCTTTCTTGATGTCATCAAGTATCCACTTAAGCCCGAATGCCCTGAAGACTTTTATATCTTCTTCTTCGATATATTTTTCGCCGTGTTTATCTTTAAAATCCGCGGCTATATCGTTTACATAGGTGCCCTTATATCCGTCGGGCGGGAAATCTTCTTTGACGCCGCACAGTCCGCGATAGCGCTGGCGGATGGATGACCCGAGCGTGTTCATCTGGCTGCCTTCGTCATTCACATAATATTCCCTGCTTACTTCACAGCCTATCGCCGCAAGGATATTGGCAAGCGAATCGCCTATTGCGGCCTGCCTGCCGTGAGCTATGGTCAGAGGGCCCGTAGGGTTGGCGCTGACGAATTCCAGCTGTATCTTTTTACCGCGGCAGACGCTCGTCCTGCCGTAATCCTCCTGCCGGCGCTCTATATCGAGCAGGACTTTATAAAGACAGGCGCTGCTTAGGAAGAAATTTATGAACCCGGGAGGCTTGACCTCTATCTTTTCGATATCGCCTTTAAGGCTCGATAAGGCCAAAGTATCTCTCATCTTCTCTGCCAGAAGCTGGGCAAAATCTACGGGGCTCTTACCGCCTGAAAGGCGGATCGATTTCATCGCTATATTTGTGGATATGTCGCCGTGCGACCTCTCTTTGGGAATCTCTAACGCGGGAACTGTTTCGTGGGGCTTGGCGGCAGGGGCCTTAAGATCGGCGAGAACCTTTTTTAAGGAGCTTTCGACTAATAGGACGACCTCTTTTTCGATCCCGCCATGATACATTTTGCCTCTTCTTTTTGCCGGCGGCTTTCTTTGCGGCTTTTTTAGGCTTCTTGAATAGCGCGCTCGCGCGCGGCCTCGCCTTGGCCTCCGAGAACCGCTTCCTCGGAACGCGCCCCCAGAGCTTCTCCAGCTCATAGAAACGGCGCGTCTCTTTAAGGAATACGTGAGCTACCACGTCACCGCAATCAAGGAGGATCCAAAGGGCTTCCCGCCGGCCCTCAATATGCCGGACGCGCTCGCCCTTCTCCTTAAGAACATCTTCTATATTATCGGATACAGCCCTGACCTGTGTAGTGGATGTGCCGCTCGCGACAACAAAATAATCCGAGACGCTCGGGATCTTACGCATATCCAGCGTAACTATATCGAGCGCCTTTTTATCGGAAGCGGCCCTGGCTATGGCCAAGGCCTTAGACTTAGACTCTATAAAACTTCACCTCTTTTTAGAAAAGCGGGTACTAACTCATTATCTTATACATGCCTGTGCCGCAGCTTGAGCACTTGCCCTTCATCGCTTTACGCCCATTCTTCATGGTGACGTTCTGCGTGTCTTTCATCTCTTTCTTCGATTTGCACTTTACGCAATATCCCGTTTCTGCCATTTCAAATCACCTCCCCTCTTCAGTTAGAGAATTATACACTACAAATCGCTCCTGGTCAAGTATAGCTTGCGGTCAAGTATATACTTGCGGACCTTTTCGGGGACCAGATACCGTATGGACCTGCTTTCGGTAAGCCGTTTTCTTATATCCTCACTCGATACCTCTATGGGAGTGATGACAACGGTATCGACTTCCTTGGGCACCTCTTTCATCGGGTATCCGGGCCTGTTGGCGACTATGAACTTGGATATCTTGAATATATCGTTTATATTCTTCCACGAGAAGAGGTCTTTCAGCGAATCCGAGCCTGTGATGAAGCACAGCTCGGCATCCTCGCCGAAACGCGCGCGGAACTCTTTCAGCGTATCTATGGAGTACGACTTCTTCTTTGAGTCTATCTCAAATGTCGATATTTCAAAAGCCGGATTGTCCTCTATGGCAAGCCGGACCATCTCCAGCCTGTCCTTAGCATTTATGACTTCCGACGAGCTTTTATGCGGCGGCACAAAGGCGGGAACGAATACCAGCTTATCTAATTTAAGCTTAAAGTGCGCCTCTTCGGCCAATATCAGATGGCCTATGTGTATAGGATTGAATGTGCCGCCGAGTATTCCGATCCGCAAGTAATCAACGCCTACTTTCTGATCTGCCCTTTACCGTATATTAAATATTTGTAAGAGGTCAGTTCTTCCGCTCCCACAGGCCCCCGCGCATGTATCTTGTCTGTCGAGATGCCTATCTCCGCGCCCTTGCCGAATTGATTTCCGTCGGTAAAACGGGTGGACGCGTTGACGTAAACGCAGGCGGAGTCCACTTCATTCAGGAATTTTTCCGCCGACCTTTTGTTCTTCGTGACTATCGCATCGGAATGGTACGA
>JAUYPN010000049.1 GCA_030695725.1 Candidatus Omnitrophota bacterium | reverse complement strand
AAGCCTGTCGACAACTATCCCGACTACCACGTCGTCCGGTACCAGCTCGCCGGAATCCATGAACATTTTGGCCTTTTTACCCATAGGCGTTCCGTTCTTTACGGCTTCCCTCAATATATCACCTGTAGATATATGCGGGATCTGATAACTTTTAGAAAGAACGACTCCCTGAGTCCCTTTTCCGGCCCCCGGAGGGCCCAACAATACTATATTCAAGATGATTACCTTCTGGACCTTATCCGGCCCTTTTTCATGAAACCTTCGTAATGCCTCATCAATAGATGCGACTCTATCTGTTTCATAGTGTCGAGCATTACTCCGACGATGATCAGCAATCCTGTGCCTCCGAAGAAGCTCGCCACAAGATACGGTATCTTTAACGATCCCGATATGATGCTCGGGAAGACCGCTATGAGAGCGAGAAAGATCGACCCAGGCAGAGTTATGCGCGTCATTATAAAATCCAGATACTCGGCGGTCTGTTTTCCCGGCCTTACGCCCGGCACGAACCCGCCGTACTTCTTCATATTATCCGCCACGTCTACAGGATTGAATGATATGGCCGCGTAAAAGTATGAAAAGAATATTATAAGAACGGCGTATGAGATATTATAAACCCACTCACCCTTAGTGAGCGACATCGCGAGATCCTGGAACGTCTTATTTGGGATAAAGCCGGCTATAGTCGCCGGAAATAATATTATGCTCTGGGCGAATATGATAGGTATAACACCGCCCTGGTTTACCCTTAACGGGATGAAAGTCGACTGGCCTCCGTAAACTTTTCTGCCGACCACGCGCTTGGCGTACTGTATGGGTATCTTGCGCTGGCCCTGCGTAACAAGGATAACGGCCACGATCACGGCCACCAGCATGACTACCATGAGAATGAGCGTAAAAGGCTCCAGCTGAGCCTTCTCGGGAGCGAACGGCGAAAATAAAGAATACACCTGGTACATGGCCGTAGGTATGCGCGATATGATACCCGCCGTTATTATAAGCGACATACCATTGCCGATACCGTACTCCTGTATCTGCTCTCCCAGCCACATGATGAACGCCGTGCCGCTCGTAAGCGTTATCACGGTCAGAATCCTGAAACCCCATCCCGGAAACTGCACTATCTGCAATCCCTGGAATCTCGCGGGATTCTCAAGCCATACAGCTATAAAGAAGGACTGCACGACCGCCAGGAGCACCGTGCCGTATCTGGTATACTGCACAATTCTTTTCTGGCCCGCCTCGCCTTCCTTGGCGAGTTTTTCGAGAGCGGGTATTACCGCGGTCAACAGCTGCAATATGATGGAGGCCGATATGTAGGGCATTATCCCGAGCGCGAATATTGTTAATCTCGATATTGCGCCGCCCGAAAACATATTCATTATGCCAAAGAGCGCCCCGCCCTGAGAGCGGGCCAAATTATTAAAAAAGACAGCGAGCTTTGCGCCGTCAACTCCCGGAGTAGGGATATAGGTGCCCACCCTGTAAACGGCTATAAGGGCGAGCGTTAATATTATCTTCTTTCTAAGATCGGGTATTTTGAACGTATTGACAAAAGCTTCAAGCATTAAGCCAGAACCTCGAATTTTGCGCCGGCAGCGGCCAGCTTGCTCTTCGCGCTTTCGGAAACCTTGTGGGCCTTTATAGTAACAGCCTTCTTAAGCTCGCCTGTGCCGAGTATCTTGATCGAATCCTTCTCGCTCCCTATCAAACCCGCTTCCTTAAGTTCCTTCGGGCCAATAACCGAATTTGCGCTGAACCTGTTCAGGGATTCAACGTTCACCACCTGATACGAATTCTTAAAAGGCGCATTGAAACCCTTTTTAGGAAGGCGCCTGACGAGCTGCATCTGCCCTCCCTCAAAGCCGGGCCTCGTCATCCTTCCGGAGCGTTTCTTAGCGCCCTTTCTTCCTCTGCAGGAAGTTTTACCGTGGCCGGAGCCGCTTCCTCTTCCGCGCCTCTTCGTTTTTCTGTTGGCGCCGTAAGGCGCGCCTACCTCATTTATCTTCAACTTTGCCCCTCGTCTTTTTCCACTCTTCTTTCCAACCTCATCTGTTTTAAGCCCACTATGGTGGCTTTCAACACGTTCAGCGCGGCGTCCGAACCTAAACTCTTGGTAAGTATGTCTTTTATGCCGGCGGCTTCGCAGATAGCCCTAACAGGGCCGCCCGCTATAACACCCGTTCCCGGCCTGGCCGGCTTTAATAGAACTTGCGCCGATTTAAAATGACCTATCATTTCGTGCGGTATCGTCGTTCCTCTCATCGGAACGTTGAAGAAGCTCTTCTTTGCGTCGTTCAACGCTTTTCTTATGGCGTCGGCGACTTCATTCCCCTTGCCGAACCCTAAGCCCACCTTGCCTTTGCCGTCACCCGCTACCACGAGAGCGTTAAAGGAGAATCTGCGCCCGCCTTTTAAAACCTTGGCCACCCTCTTTATGTTGACCACTTTTTCAATAAACTCTTTGGGCTGACTGTCAAATGATGAACCGCGGCCCCTGGGCCTTGATGGCCTTGACGGCCTAGCCGGCCTCGCCGGCCTTTCCGCCTGCTCTTTCACGGGATCTTTCACGGGCTCTTCCTTCTTGATCTCTTTACCGTTATCTGTGTTAGGATTTACCAATTCTTCCCCCTCTTGTATATAACCCCTCGACGCGCTCCTCACTTCGTTCGTCGCTTGCTCGGGGTAAAACCCTGAGCACCATCGAAAGGTTTTAGAAACTTAAGCCGCCCTTTCGCGCCGCTTCAGCCAGCGCCTTGACCCTGCCGTGATAAAGATATCCGGCCCTGTCAAAAACGACTTTGACTATGCTCTTTTTCTTGCACATTTCGGCCAAAGCCGAGCCGAGGATCACGGCGCCCTTGACATTGCCCGCGTCTTTTTTGATCTTGTCCTTCAGATCCGCCGAAAGGGTCGAGAGCGAAACGAGCGTCCTACCGGTAGTATCGTCCACTATCTGCGCGTAAAGATGCCCCGTGCTTCTGCGTATACTCAGGCGCGGCCTCTCGATCGTGCCTACGATCTTCTTCCTTATGCGCAAATGCCTCTTCTCCCTACCCGATATCTTTATCCACTTAGTGATCATTTTAAAATTCCTTTTATCCTGTGCCGCCGGCCCCGGTTACAGACTTACCGGCTTTACGTCTTACGTGCTCACTGACGTACTTTATGCCCTTGCCCTTGTAAGGCTCCGGCCTGTAATAATCCCGTATCTTTGCGGCGGCTTCGCCGACTTTGGTCTTGTCTATTCCTTTAATTATTATACTGGTCGGCTTCGGCGTCTCCACCGTAACTCCGTCCGGAATATTGAAATTTACAGGGTGCGTATAGCTTAGCTGCAGGTTCAAGACTTTACCTTGGACCGCCGCCTTGAAACCTACTCCCGAGATCTCGAGCTCTTTGACATAGCCGGCCGACACTCCTATAGCCATGTTATTGATCAAACTTCTGATAAGCCCGTGAGTCGCTTTATCCTGCTTCGCGTCGGAAGGCCTCATAACCGTTACTTTGTTGTCCTTAACTTCTACTTTAAATTTCTGCGGAATGCTCAGCGTAAGCTTTCCTTTTGGGCCTTCGACGGTTATGACATTGTTAGCCACCGCCGCCTTCACGCCGCCCGGTAGATCTACAGGTTTCTTTCCTATTCTTGACATATTTTCACCAAATATAGCAGATCACTTCGCCGCCAAGTTTTTCCTCACGCGCCTGGGTATCGGTCATAATCCCTTTGGAGGTCGATATGACAGCAATCCCGAGCCCGCCGTACACTTTCGGCAATTCATCTGTCTTTTTGTAAATACGCAAACCCGGCTTCGAGATTCTCTTTATACCCAGAATGGCCGGTGCGCCGTCCTTGTAGTATTTCAGGTACACACGCAATATACCCTGCTTGTTGTCTTTCATGAGCTTCAAATTAGATATGAAGTCGTTCTTCTTAAATATATTGAGGATCTCCCCGCTCATATTGGAGCCCCTAACCTCCACGACCGGCATCTTCGCGCGGCTGCCGTTCCTCACTATCGTGAGCATATCTGCGATTGAATCTGTCACTGCCATATTATGCGTTCTCCCTACTCATTTGTATTAAATTCTGCGTTTTACTAATTTTTTATACAAAAAATTAGTGCCTACTGCTAGCCCATAGCCACGAAGGCTACCAGCTGGCCTTAACCACGCCCGGTATCTCGCCTCTGGAAGCAAGCTCCCTGAAACAGATCCTGCACAGCTGGAAGCGGCCTATATACCCGCGGGGCCTGCCGCAAAGCTTGCACCTGTGATATTGTCTCACTTTGAACTTCTGCTTCCTGTTGCATTTTACTATTAACGATGTCTTTGCCATCTTATCTTTATACCTGCTTATCTTTTTTGAACGGCATGCCGAAGAGTTTCAATAAAGAGAAAGCCTCTTCTTTGCTCTTGGCGTTCGTAACTATGGTTATATCCATCCCATGCGTCTTCATTACTTTGTCAACATCCACTTCGGCGAATATCACCTGTTCATTCAGGCCGAATGAATAATTCCCGCCCTTATCGAATGAGCTCGTGGGAAGGCCCCTAAAGTCCCTGATCCTCGGTATGGCGATGGATATCAGCCTGTCGAGGAACTCATACATCATAGCCCTTCTCAAGGTGACCTTGCAGCCTATGGGCAGCCCCTTGCGGATCTTAAAATTCGCTATCGATTTTTTGGCTCTGGTCGTTAACGGTTTCTGCCCGGTTATCGCCGCCAGCTCATTCTGCGCCGCCTCGAGCATCTTTATGTCCTGCGCGGCCTCTCCCAATCCGACGTTTATGACTATCTTCTGAAGCTTGGGAGCCTCAAGGTTGTTTTTATAGCCAAACGTCTTTACCATCTCGGGCACTATATTTTTTCTATATGCTTCTAAAAGTCTTGGTGTAGCCATCGTCAGATCACCTCTTTGCAGCGCTTGCAATATCTCGACTTCGTTCCGTCCGCCAGGCTGCTGAAACCCACGCGCGCGTGCTTATTGCACGTCTTGCAGAAGAGCGCAAGATTTGATAGGTGTATGGAGCTCTCCTTCTGCACGATACCGCCCTGAGGATTATCCTGCGACTTCCTCATGTGCTTCTTCACGTAATTAATGCCTTCGACGAGGGCCCTCTCTCTGGCCGGATAGACCCTGAATACCCTGCCGGTCTTACCCTTGTCCCTTCCCGTGAGGACAAAGACAGTGTCATGCTTCTTGATTTTGTTCATATCTATATGACCTCCGGAGCGAGCGATATGATCTTCATAAAGTTCTTATCCCTGAGCTCTCTGGCCACAGGCCCGAAGATCCTCGTTCCCCTGGGATTCATCTGCAGATCTATTATAACGACCGCGTTTCTGTCGAATCTCAATATGCTTCCGTCCGCCCTCTTTATCGGAGCGGCGGTCCTCACTACCACGCCCTTGCATACCTCGTGGTTCTTAACTGTGGCGTCCGGCGAGGCCTCTTTTATATTACAGGTTATGATATCGCCTATGTCGGCATATTTTTTATTGGAACGCCCTATTACGCCTATCATGGATGCTTTACGCGCTCCGGTGTTATCGGCCACATCTACTATCGATCTCATTCTTATCATTTTTAACCTTCGCTCTTTACAGTTTCTTTATCCTTCGGCTTCGCTCAGGATAAACCCCGAGCTTTTGCCGAGGGGTTTATGATCTCAACTAATCTCCATCTCTTGGTCTTTGAGATGGGCCTCGTCTCTTCGATCTTCACCGTATCGCCTATCTTCGCGGCGTTCTTCTCGTCGTGCGCCTTAAGGGTCGAGTGCGTCTTGACCAGCTTGTCATACACGGGAT
>JAUYPN010000041.1 GCA_030695725.1 Candidatus Omnitrophota bacterium | reverse complement strand
ATTATGCGCGGATTTGAGGAAACCGAGGCGTTAATATAGCGTATAGAAAAAATATTGCTGGACATACTATCCGCTAAGCGCTATACGCTAAAGGGGAGTTTATGATAGTAGTTAAAGGTGGAGTGACGATGGCGAAAGGGTTTCTCGCCAGCGGCCTTGAGGCCGGGATAAAGAAGTCCGGAAAGAAGGACCTCGCGCTTCTGTATTCAGAGGTCCCGGCGGTCGCGGCAGGGGCCTTTACGACGAATAGATTTCAGGCCTCACCGGTCAAAATCAGCAAACTGCATATTAAGAATAAGACGCATCAGGCGGTGATCGTAAATAGCGGTAACGCGAATTGCGCGAACGGTAAGACAGGAGATAGATCGGCCTGGGAGATGGCGTGTTACGCGGCGACAAAACTCGGGCTTTCAGAAAGAGAAATGCTGGTAGCGTCTACGGGTATTATTGGTGTGCCGCTTCCGCTCAATAGGATAAAAGCGAGGATAGGTGATCTGGTTGAAGGGCTTTCCGGTAAGGGTGGAGAGAATTTTGCCGAGTCGATACTTACGACCGATACCGTTAAGAAGGATTTTGCGGTAAAGATCAAGATCGGCAGCTCGATCGTTTCGATAGGTGGAGCGTGTAAGGGCGCCGGGATGATACATCCTAATATGAAGACCGAAGGCCACCACGCCACAATGCTCTCTTTTATTACGACAGACGCGGCGATATCGAAGAAGATGCTCGAGGCAAGCCTCGATGAAGCTATAAAATACTCATTTAATATGGTGTCGGTCGACGGCGATATGAGCACTAACGACTCATGCTTCATATTGGCTAACGGGCTTGCGGGAAATATTAAGATAGAGAAGAAGAACGGCGAGTATAAAAAATTTACTGAGGGTTTGAAGTTTTTGACAGGTAGGCTTGCAAAGATGCTTGTAAGAGACGGTGAAGGCGCTACGAAATTTGTCGAAATAGATGTGGTAGGCGCGAAGACGAAAGAGGACGCCTGCGCAGTGGCCCGGAAGATATCGACTTCAAATCTCTTGAAATGCGCTATATTTGGAGAAGACCCAAACTGGGGGAGGATCTGCGCTGCGGCCGGCGCAAGCGGTGTAGAGTTCGATCCTGATAAGGTCGATATTTATTTAGGCGGCATAAAGTCGTTATCTAATGGAGCGATCGCTAAAAACTACGATAAGGAGAAGGCGAGAGAATTTTTCAAGACAAAAGATGTTGCAATCAGAGTTGACTTGAACGACGGCAAGGCAAGCGCGAAGGCCTGGACCTGCGATTTTTCGAAGGAATATGTAGCGATTAACTCGGAGTATAGTACCTAAGTTATCCACAGCTGTAGGGCACCCTTAAGGGTGCCCTACAGGAGGATGAATACTATGAAGGCTGCGATTAAGAAGAGCGAAGTGCTTATTGAGGCGCTTCCTTATATAAGAAAGTTCTTTGAGAAGACGATCGTGATAAAATACGGTGGATCGGCTGTCGAGGAAAAGGGTATTGAAAAAGGTATCCTCGAAGATGTCATCTTCATGAATTACGCCGGGATGCGTCCGATACTTGTTCATGGCGGCGGGCCGTATATCTCGAAGATGATGAAAAAGGCAGGGCTCGAACCTAAATTTATTCAAGGAAGGCGTGTTACTGATACCCAGACCGTTCATATAATCGATAAGGCGCTCGGCACGATAAATAGAAAGATCGTCAAGGCCCTGAAGGATATGGGCGCGCAGGCTTTCGGAATGAGCGGCAGGGAGAACGGCCTTATAAGAGTAAAGAAGATGAAGCTCGAATACGATCTCGGCTTCGTCGGCGAGGTCACAGCGGTTGATACGACGGTTGTTAAGAGGTTGATAAAAGATAATATAATACCGGTCATATATCCGCTCGGCGTCGGACGCGATGGTAATATCTATAATGTGAACGCTGATGATGTCGCAAGCGAAATCGCGATGGCGCTCAAAGCGGAAAAGTTTGTTCTCCTGACAAACGTGAACGGCATAATGAAGGATAAATCCGATCCAAAGACGTTGTATCGGACGATCAGGGCCGCTGAAGTAGAAAGATTGATCAAGAAGTCGATAATAGACAGCGGGATGATTCCGAAGGCGAGGGCCTGTATCAACGCTACAAAAGGCGGTGTGAAGAAGGCTCATATGTTGAACGCGAGCATTCCGCACGCGCTTTTGCTGGAAATATTTACCGATAAGGGTATCGGAACAGAGATAGTTAAATGATCCCTCTCCGCTTGGATTGATAGACGGCGGCTTCCCTCGTAACCATTCATGTGTACAGGTGACTCGGGACGGTTTGCATGACTTGGGTTAAGGCAAACCGCGGGACGATTTGCATACAGTAAAACAACAACAAATCGGAGGGGCAAAGCTATGTGTTCCACATGCGGATGCCAGAAGAAGAAACCGAAGAAATAAAATAAGGATGGAGTAAAATGACGCAGACCGACAAAGTCGTGTCGATGTACGAGAAGTACATCATGAACACGTATAAGAGGATGCCTCTATGTCTCGAAAAAGCCAAGGGCGCCAAAGTTTGGGATATTGACGGGAAGGAGTATCTTGATTTCTTTCCCGGATGGGCAGTTTCCGGCATAGG
>JAUYPN010000037.1 GCA_030695725.1 Candidatus Omnitrophota bacterium | reverse complement strand
GATCTTTGAATCCTGCGGCACCGCGAGGACCCATCTGACGGGCCTCATGCTCTGCTTCGCGTATATAAGTGCCGCCACTCTGACGACATTCGAAGAGTTTTCCAGTATCCAGTCATTGCCTGTGATGCCGACATCGAGAATGCCGTCCTCGACGTATCTCGACATCTCCTGGGCCCTGAAGAGTATCGCTTCCACCTCCTCGTCGTCCACCGACGGAAAATAAGACCTCTCACTTATGCCTATCATGAAGCCGGCCTTTTTGAACATCCTGACGGTCGCTTCCTGAAGGCTGCCCTTGGGAAGCCCCAACTTGATCTTTCTTATAGTATCTGCCATCTTATTTCCTTCTTAGATTGTGGGAACATGATATCATATTATAGCATGCAAAGTCAATATTACAGCGATTCTTCCTTTTTTATATACGCTAATCGCTGCATACCCCGGAGGTCTACAATGGTTATTGTGCGGCGATTGCGGTTAGGGCTCTATGACAACTTTAAGCGATCCTTTCGCCTCTGAAACCAGCTTGAACCCTTCCTGTGTCTTTCGCAAAGGAAGCCTGTGGGTTATCAATTGCTTCATATCCAATTTGCCGCTTGAGATAAGCTCCAGGGCCTCTGCGAGATCATCGCCGGCCGCGCCGTAAGAGGAAGTAACTGTTATCTCGTTTCTCCACATATCTGGCGTAGGAATTTCTATATTTTTATCGGGGATCGCGAAGAGGAGGATCGTCCCTTTGCGGTCGATGCATCGAAAGGCCTGGCCTATTGCCGCGGGGCTTGAGGTGCAGATAATAATTTTGTCGGCCCTTACGTCGCCCGCTTCCTTAGCATGCAGAACTTCGTCGGCGCCGCATTCTTTCGCTTTCTTAAGATGGTATACGTCTATATCCGTCGCGATCACCCTCGCGCCCTTCAACTTGGCGGCCAATATATTCAATAACCCCGACACACCGCTGCCGAGGACCATGACGACTTGCCCTCTTTTTACATCGATAACCCTCTGGCCCCTGAGCGCGCATGCCAATGGTTCGATCATGGTCGCCTCTGCAAAAGAGAGATGCTCCGGCAGGATATACACGCCCCTCTCGACATTTATCACGGGCACCCTTACGAATTCACTGTACCCTCCCGGGTCGTAGTTGCCCGCGTGCAGAGTTTCACAGGCGGTATGATTTCCGGAAAGGCAATATTTGCACTCATTGCAGGCGACATGATGGCTTACAAAGACCCTCTGTCCGACGGAGTATTTTTTCGACCTCGATTCGACGATAGTACCGGCGATCTCGTGGCCCAGAATGCGCGGCGCCTTTTTGATGCGGTACCACTCCATGACATCGGTGCCGCAGATCCCGCTGGCGGCCACCTTGACAAGGATTTCACCGTCCGTTATTTTTGGTTTGGGTATATCTTCTAAGCGGATATCGGTGTTGCTGTAATATTTAGCGGTGAGCATCCTTCTTTTCCTCATCAAAGAGCTCTTTTGCCTTCTTCACCGACGCGTTTTCGTGGATGACCGCCCGTAATGCCTTTGCCATAGCGGCCGGATACGGGCTCTGCCAGACATTGCGGCCCAAATTAATTCCCACGGCCCCGCTCTGCATCCCGTTATGCACAAATTCCAGTACCTCAAGAGGGGTATCGCATTTCGGCCCGCCGGCAATGATCACCGGCACTGGACAGCCGTTAACAACCTTATCGAAATCTTTTTCGCACCAGTATGTTTTGACCACCCTGGCCCCAAGCTCGGCGGCTATGCGGCAGCTAAGCGCGAGATACCGGGCTTGCCGCTTCTCCATCTCTTTGCCCACCGCGGTAACGGCCATCACAGGGATGCCGTAAGGCTCACATTCGTTGACTAGGGCAGAAAGGTTCCCCAGCGTCTCTCTCTCGTAGTCACTGCCGACGAAGACCGACACGCCTACCGCCTGAGCATTGAGACGGATTATCTCATCTATAGAGGTTGTCAGCTCCTCATTGGCCAGGTCTTTTCCCGCCATGCTGGTGCATCCGGAGACCCTTAAGATAATTGGCTTGGAATTACGCGGCGAAATTGCAGAGCGCAATACGCCCCTCGTGCAGAAGATAGCGTCCACATACTTCATTAACGGGGCCACCGTATCCGCCGGCTTCTCAAGGCCGGTCGTGGGACCTTGAAAATATCCGTGGTCGATCGGCATAAAAAAACATTTACCTCCGGGCATAAGCTGACTTAAACGATTCTCCATTCCCCAATCCATTTGCACACCTCCGTTTTTTTGATCCTGTCCGTTACTCTAACACACTGCTCTCAACTTTGTCAACCCCTCGACACGTCACTTATTGCTTGAGTAAATGCGGGATATAAAATATAATCATTACAAAAGAGGGAGATATATGCTAAAGCTTTTCAGAAAAAAGATAGTGATGAAGATCATATTGTGGGGGCTCGTTATAATCGTAGTGCCTGCCTTCGTTATGTGGGGCGGCGCCGGCAGTTCCCGCTCCAAAGATAAAGGCCCGGGCTACGTGGGTATTGTAGGCAACAGAAAAGTCTCGTTCGACGAGCTCTCCGGCGCCCTTTCGGGCGTGAGGAGCCAGATAATACTGAACTACTTTAATCAGCCCAAAGCGCTCGAAGCTCTTCTCTCCAACAAGCCAATCTTGGCCAAACTCGCATGGGACAGGATACTGATGATGGAGGAGGCCAAAAAAGCCGGAATGAAGATTTCCGACAAAGAGGTCGTCGAAGCCCTGAGGTCTCATCCTCTATTTTTAAGGAACGGAACGTTTGACGACAGGTTCTACACGTATATGCTGAGAAACAATATAGGCCTGGAGCCCAGAGCTTTCGAGGAGACAGTGAGAGAAAATATCTCCTTGCAGAAATTGTCCGCGTCTATTACGAAAGATATCAAGCTATCGGATGATGATATTCTGTCTGAATATAAAAAAGAGTTCGCGAAGATCAAGATCTCGTATGTCCTGCTTGAGCCGAAAGACTACCTCGGCAAAGTCAGCGTGGACGAAAATGCCGTGAAAGATTTTTACGAAAAAAATAAGGGCGGGCTCATAATAAAGTCCAATCTGAAAGGCGCGATCCCCGACCGCCAGGCGACGTTCGAGGAGGCGAAGGCCGATATAGAAAGATACCTTAAAGGGGTCGAGACAGTGAAGATGCTTAAAGAGAGATCCGGCGAGATCTACAAAGAGCTCCTGGAAAGGACCGGGAATATTGGCGAGACATTCGCAGGCGCGGCCTCGAAGCTGGGCCTGAATGTCAAAGGTACGGACTTTTTCTCAAAAAAAGATCCGGTAGAAGCCATAGGCGACTCGTCCATTATAGTGGAGGCGTCATACGGACTAAAAGACTTTGAGTTGTCCAAGCCCATCGAGATCGGCAAGGGGTATATCATATTCGAGATCGTAGACAGGAAGGCTGTGGACGAGGAAGCGTTCGCGAAAGAGAAGGAAGAGTATTCAAAGAAGGTGCTCGAGGCCAGGTCGAACCTCGAGATGGAGAAGTGGCTTAAGGGGCTTGAAGACAAAGCTAAATTAGCGATAAAACTGGAGGAGACAGAAAAGTACTATCGTTAACTGACTTTGATAAGACTGATGGGATGCGCGATGAAAAAAGGGTTCACCTTAATTGAGCTGATAGTCGTGATAATAATAATCGGCATCCTTGCCTCGGTAGCCGTTCCGATGATGCAGAATATTACCGAGCGGACAAAAAGAACAGAGGCGATAGCTGCCCTGGGCACGATCAGAACCGCTGAGAGGATTGTCAAGATGGAGTTTGGGTTTTATGTAGATTTTGGAGATCAAGTACTTCCTGAAGACACAATCTTAGGCAAATATTTGAAAAATTCAGATTTAAGCGGTAAATATTATACAATGTACGTTTATAGAGTAGAACGGAACAAGGATAGGATTCTGGCTATGGGCCAAGATGGCATCTTTACAATAATGAAATTATCTACAGGTGAAATAAGTTACACCGATGAGCCATGACTATATGCTTTATTGGCAAATAGGGGACAGCGCCCTATTTTATATTGACATCCTTTTCTCGCCATTCAAATATTCAAATAGGGGACAGCGCCCTATTTTATATTGACATCCTTTTCTCGCCATAGTAATGTATATCCATGCCAAGACTTGCTCGTATCATAGCTCCAGGATTACCTCACCACATAACCCAACGTGGTAATTATAGACAAGATGTATTTGATGATGATAGCGATCGAAGGCGATATCTAATTTGGATGGATGAGTATAGCCGAAAGTATAATCTCTTAATTATTGCGTATTGTCTCATGTCCAACCACGTGCATTTTATTGTTATTCCATCGGATGAATATTCTATAGCCAGGACATTTAATACAGCCCATATGCGGTATTCCCAATATCGTAATAAGAAGATGGGCACGGCCGGACATCTATGGCAGGGTAGATTCTTTTCATGTGTTATGGACGAAAAACATCTTGCAGCCGCCGCCCGCTACATCGAGCGAAACCCCGTAAGAGCTCATATAGCAAAGAAAGCATATGATTACGTATGGTCAAGCGCTAAAGATCATGTCGATAATACACATACCTCTATAATCGACTCCGGGGAACTCTTCAAATATGTTGATATTGAGCAAGTTAAATGGAAGAGCTTTATCGATGCGCCTGATAATACAGAGGACATATCTAGTATTCGTAAATATACTATGACCGGCAGGCCGCTTGGAAGAGAATCATTTATTAATAAACTGGAAAAAGAGTTTGGTGAGCGACTGCACGCGCTACCGGTAGGCAGACCGAAGATAGTAGAGAAAAAATAGGGCGCTGTCCCCTATTTGTCACGCGTTACCTATGTAGACGTATTTAAGCTTCTCTTTCGCTATACGCTCGGCTCTCTTTAAGGTCTCTATAGGAGTGGGAGGCAGATCCATGTTGTAGCACGGAAAATACCTGGACAGGTGAAGCGGCGCTTCCGATCCTAAATTATCATATATCCATTCGACCATCTTCCTTATAGTAGAGTCTGAGTCATTCAGAGTGGGGATTATGAGATTGGTGAGTTCGATGTGGCAGCTCTTAGCTGACATCTTTATAACGTCAAGAACCGGCTTAAGAGAGCCCTTACAGATCTTCGTATAAAATTCCTCATCGAAAGATTTCAGATCTATATTCATAGCGTTAATATACGGCAGCATTCCTTTTAAAGGCTCTATATTCACAAACCCGTTCGTGACCAGGACGTTCTCCAGCCCGTTTTTTCTAGCCAGCTTCGCGGTATCGAGGACGAATTCATACCATATGAATGGCTCGTTATACGTGTAGGCTATTCCGAACGAGCCGAGCCCCTTTGCCTTTTCAACCGCCTCTTCGGATGTGACGTTCTCCGTGGGAGCGTTCGCATCTTGCGATATATGCCAGTTCTGGCAAAAATCACAATGAAGATTACAACCGCGCGTTCCTAAGGATAATATTTTCTCCCCGGGGTGGTAACGATAGAGGGGTTTCTTCTCGATTGGATCAAGCGCCACCGAAGTGGTCTTGCCGTATATGAGGCTATAGAGGATACCATCTATATTCTGCCGGACGCCGCACGCGCCCTTGCCGCTCGGCGGGATTTGGCATTCATAAGGGCAGAGATGGCAATGAACTCTTTTGCCGTGTATCTTTTCGTAATACAGAGCTTCGTGCATAGCGTGCCGCCTCACTCTTAACGCAGGAAAGTTTTCAATTCCTTCATGAACTGACCGACGTCTCTGAACTGCCTGTAGACAGAGGCGAACCTCACGTAGGCTATCTCGTCTATAGAGTGCAGGCCCTTCATAACAAGCTCGCCTATATCTTTCGAGGCGACTTCCTTCTCATGCTTCTTCTCTAACTGTCTCTCTATTTCGTCGACTAACTTTTCAGCGCGTTTCATACTGACCGGCCTTTTCTCGCAAGCGACGAGGATGCCGTTCATCAGCTTCTCGCGGTCGAAAGCCTCGCGCCTGCCGTCCTTCTTTCTTACCATGAGGGGGATACGCTCGACGTATTCGTAGGTCGTGAAGCGGCGCTTGCACTTCAGGCACTCGCGTCTGCGCCGGACATTCGAGGCGTTGCGCGACATGCGCGAATCTATAACGCTATCTTTTTTATTACCGCAGTATGGGCAGCGCATTTAAAATTTGTTGTTCATCTTTGCGACACCGAGTTCGTCCATTCCGACGCAGGTACTCTTATTCAAATAGAGCCCGCCCTTGCCGAGTGCCATACTCCCGCATCCCGCTAGTGCCATACAGATAAACAATACAATGAGTATCCTCATTTTACTATACGGACCCTGATCTTAGCTTCTTTAAGGATATCGCGGGCCATTTTGTCGGGATAGCTGCCCTTGATGACTATCTCATTGATGCCGGCGTTGATGATCATCTTGGCGCAGATTATGCAGGGTTGTGTTGTGCAATAGAGCGTTGCTCCTTTCAGGCTTGTTCCATGTAATGCCGCCTGAAGGAGAGAATTTTGCTCTCCATGTAGCCCGCGGCATAGCTCGTGGCGTTCTCCCGAAGGGATCTTGAGCTTTTCGCGGATACATCCGGTTTTACTGCAGTGAGCGATCCTTGATGGGGCGCCGTTATATCCGGTCGCGAGCATCCTCTTATCTTTGACGAGGACCGCGCCGACGCGGCGCCGTAAACAGGTCGAGCGTTTCGATACGAGGTCGGCGATGCCGAGGAAATATTCATCCCACGTCGGGCGTTTTGTTTTCATTATTTTTCAAGTCTCCTGATCAAGCCTTTATACAGCGGGAACGCTTTTACGAGCGCCGTTACTTCTTTGCGGACCGACTGGATATTCTTCTCATTATTGGGATCGCTCAAAGCTTTGTCGATAAGTTCGGCTATCCTCTTCATCGCAGGTTCCTTCATTCCACGCGTCGTGACAGCGGGCGTGCCGATACGGATACCACTGGCGATGAAAGAAGATTGTTTATCGTAAGGAATGAGATTTTTATTGACCGTGATGCCGGCCCTGTCTAAAACAGCGGCCGCCTCTTTTCCTGTAATATTCTTGCTCGAGAGGTCTACCAGAAAGAGGTGCGTATCCGTCCCGCCGGCGACGATCCTGTATCCCAATTTTGCCATTTCCGAGGAGAGCTTCTTGGAATTCTTCAGTATCTGCGACTGATATTTTTTGAACCCGGGCTCGAGCGCCTCTTTGAAACATACGGCCTTCGCGGCTATCACATGCATCAGCGGCCCGCCCTGCAGGCCCGGAAAGATCTGGCTGTCTATCTTTTTGGCGAACTCTTTTCTGCACATTATTAAGCCGCCCCTCGGACCCCTCAAGGTCTTATGGGTGGTGGACGTCACAAATTCCGCGTATTCCATGGGGTTGGAGTGCAGCCCCGCCGCTACGAGCCCCGCTATATGGGCTATGTCCACAAATATGAAAGCGCCGACGGAATCGGCTATCTCTCTGAACTTTTTGAAATCTATAGCTCTGGGATAAGCCGAAGCCCCTACAAGTATCATCTTCGGCCTGCTCTTCTTGGCGAGTTCCGAGATCTCGTCGTAATCGAGCATTTCGGTCTTGCGGTTCACACCGTACGGGGCTATTCTGTAAAATCTTCCCGAAAAATTGTGCGGATGGCCGTGCGACAGATGCCCCCCGCAGGCCAGGTCCATCGCCATCACGGTATCGCCGGGTTCCAGCATCGCAAAGTAGATCGCCATATTCGCCTGCGTGCCGGAGTGAGGCTGCACGTTCACGTGCTCGGCGCCAAAAAGTTTTTTTGCTCTGTCGATCGCCAGGCTCTCGACGTCATCAACGAATTCACAGCCGTTGTACCACCGCGCCTCGGGATAACCTTCAGCGTATTTATTGGTGAGGACCGAACCTTGAGCCTCAAGGATGGCTTCGCTGACGAAATTTTCACTGGCTATCAACTCTATATTATCGTTCTCGCGTTTCGTTTCGTTCAAAATAGC
>JAUYPN010000033.1 GCA_030695725.1 Candidatus Omnitrophota bacterium | reverse complement strand
CAGGGCGGCGTCTTTGGTCTTTTCCACGCCGTCGACGGTGTATATTACCGTGACAGGAGTGGACGTCAGGACGCTTCCGTCTGCGGGATAGGTTATTTCAATAAGGGGAGCTATTGTGTCGAGCGTGACGTTCACCGAGGCGCTTCCCGCGTTGCCGGAGGCGTCGGTCTCGGTGATAGTTATGGTGTTAGCCCCTTCCGCCAGATCGACATTTTTTGTCATGCCTGCGCCGTCTACGGTATATTGCGCAACAATTGGGGTTGCTTTAGTGTATGAGTTATTTGCCGGTGAAATTATTTCAATGATCGGAGCGGTTGTATCGGGCATTTCGGTGCCGGGCTCCGACCCGCCGGCGGAACTTGTGCCTCCTTCCAATGGCTGGCCTGTAGTATCGTAGCTTGCCAACGGATAAGGGGCTCCCAATAGAATCGCAGTTCCCGATTGGGCCGTGTCCTGCGCTACCGCCTCCTCGGTTACCTCCGGAACCGCCGGATGAGAAGAAGCCGTGGGGAGCAAAACAAGACTTTCCTGAGGCGTATCCGGCTGACTATCTTCTTCCGGTAGATAGGTAACAGTTTCCGGCTGATAGGTCACAGTCGTGGCGGTTTCATTAAAAGAGACTGAGTTTTCATAATGGATCGGTTTAATAGAGTCGACTCTTTGAAATGCCGCCATGGGCGGTAGTGAGTATGCCTCAGCCTGTAACGTATCTGCCCTCTTAATCGTACCGGGGATATGAGACGCGGGGAGAGACAACACAGTGGGTTGAGACGCATATGGAAAATCGTAAGGCGGAAACAATGAAGTTGAGACGATAAAGGACACAGGGAATAGGACTCTCGCTACGGATACTACAGTGATCTTCTTTAGAGCAGAGGCGCATAGCAATCCAAATATTTTTAGCATCATATAGCGAGCCTTGTCTTAAAAAATAGTACTTACTAAATATATTTAATAACATTAGCCAAAATATCCCCATTATTGAATTATGAATGGGGCTATATCTTCCTTTTACTATGATTGTACCATATAAACAATAGTAGTCAATATTACTTTTTTATATCTTAACAAGGATTATTTTTTGACCATCGCCTGCACCATCTTTCGCTTAATTATCTTCTGGCCCGATACGCTCTTTGTTCTTTTACCGAATCCACACCAATCTTTGTAAATTCCCACTGCAAACCCCCTATATCAATACTGCACCGTTACATTTTGCGATCCTGTTCTTTCCTGTAACCTTCTTAATTTTCTTTAATCCGCCCCGGCTTCTTCTTCCATCTTTTCAAGCCTGTCATAATAATCGGGGATTTCGTTTAAATGAGCCAGAGCGATCTTGCCGGTGATCGTGGGATCATCATTGCTGACGTTGGTCGACGGATCACGAAGGCCGTGTTCCAGCTCCACGTTCATGCCTCTCATGAACTGGTCAACATCGAATTTGTCCCATTCGATACCCAATCTATCGCCGGTTTTTTTTGCCTCTTCTGCCGTAAAATTTTTTCTGGACGCCATTTCCATGCCCTCCTATTTTCGGTAAAAATATGGCGGTGTGTTCTTAGTACCGTTCGAACCGCCTTTTGGGTGAATTCCGGGGACACATTACTTAATTAGTGAATTATGTATTGTGTCCCCCGGAATTACCGGCAACAACAACAAGCGCACGGCCATCTTTATCAAGCAGAAGAAAATCTATGGCATCTCGACGCTTGTCATGCGTTTCTGCATTTTCAAAGTCATTACCTAACTCGGAGAATTTCACGCCAGCTTCAAGCCGGATACTGGCAGGGCCTGCCTTATCCGTCTCGAACCGCCATCCTGATTCTTCGAGTAGTTTATTGATTTTTATACGAGCCTGCGCTTCTTTGGCCATTTTGTTTTCCTAATACTTATCGGGACCACTAATTATATATTGTATACTTTGTCTTTCTGTCTCTTGTCGACGTAGTGGTTGAAATTATCTTCTTTTCTTTCATTAGTTTTCGCAGCCAGTATAAGATCGCCTGGGCACTTACATTCAATGAGGTCTGAATCTGTCGCCGTGTAACGGGTTGATGTTGATGGATATAAGTAAGTATGTCCTCACGCCTATCTTTCCGTTTTACTTTATGCATTGGCGTCTCTTTTTCTCGCTCCAATATTGTGTAATAGGTCCATCGACGCGTACCGTGCTGCAATACGATTTTGTCCCTCACCAATTCATTTAATTCGCGAGACGCAATTCGTGAATCACAGTCATTCATTCGGCAATATTCGGAATTTGTAAGTTTCTCTTTATGCCTCAAATAAGCAAGAGCAAAACGCTGCCTATCTGAAAGATCGACATTTTTATACTGCTCAAGCCACGCAAGGGTCTGCTTATCAAAGATAGCCTGATTTGAACATATCACTTTAAATTGGGTCCGCATATCACAAAATTCCGGTGGTTCCATCCCGGCCCGTATCAAAGCGTTAACCATAGCAGGAATACCTGTTCCTCTATTTTCGCAAAGCACTCTTTCTTCTCCCGGAACGGGAGCATCTTCCAGTAATTTCATTAAGTGCGAATTACGGGTCGCCTGCAGACCGTGTTCACCAAGCCGTTCTTCTGTAACCGGGCCAAAAAGGCCTCCTGGATTTGCAATCTCAACCCTATCCGGGAATATCTTTATTTGCACGGCTGAGCCCCGTGCCAAAGGAGCATAGTCTCTGTGGCCTATGGCGTTTACGAGAGCTTCTCTTAAGAAAATTTCGGGATATTCAAGCACATCTTCCCGAAAAAGGCCTTTTACAAAGATCCTCTTCTGCAAATTCCTCTTTATTACCTGAATTGCTTCAGGGACAGCGCGAATAAGCGGCCCTTCAACCTTTACATTATCAAGCAACCGCTCGCCTCGATCTCCTTCCTGCTTTCCTCCGGTTGAGGGATACACCAAAACATGCATTACCAGGCATGGAAAGAACTTTTGAGGATAGTCCGCAAGGCACAGAGCTCCTCCAAGTGTTAGACGCGGCTGGCCATCGACATCAGTAATAACACGGTAGGTTCGCAATATTCTATGATCAGCCCATTGAGCAACCTTAGGATATTTCTCTTTTATCCGTCGCAAAAAAGAAGCAACAAGATTATTGTCTAGATCCTCCGGCGCGCTTTCCGGCACGGGCTCAATATCATAGAGCGGCTGGCCTTGCCCATCGAGAAACCCCTGAACTTCATACTGTGTAAGCTTTCTATCTCCATCGGCCACACGAATAAAGGAGCCGGACATAATGCCGGACCCTTTATAATAACAGGGCTTATCTTTATATGACACTTCCGGAATTTCTGCTGTCACAAAATTCTTCCCCTCGTACTTGTGTATCTCGATCAGGGGACGGAGAGGAGGAATCATTTGATCGCATAATGAAGCTAAGTCGCTTTGATGTTTTGCGGGATTCTTTACACCCGTCAGATCTATACCATCCTGCGTCTCGCTAATACCAAGAATAATAACGCCGCCACCCGGCGTATTGGCGAAGGCCGAAATAGTTTCCCATATTCTACGCGGGAAACCTTCACGGCATGCCTTTACTTCAACATGTGTCGTATCCGAACCGGAATCGGTAAGTGATTGGATAATTTCTTTAAGTTCGGTGAGTGTCATGAAATAAATTTACTCCTTTTTTGATGAGAATGATTAACATATTAACAGTGAGATATTAACATGTTAACTAATATGTGTCAAGCCAATTTATATGTGAGTCGGTGTCCATATCGCATCTCGATTTATATAAATTCTTAGCCCAGCAATAAGATGCTATTTTAATCTTGATAGATCTTTCTCCGGTTCGTTTAAGATGTGCAATCCATGCTTTAGGGATCCACACTTTCCGGCCATCAAATATGATTAAAATGGCTCTGGTGGTTTCCTTGACTAAGACAACGTCCATCCATATATATCTATTGGGTTCCAGGACAAGCCTTATTAGGGCTTTTATTCTAATCATAGAGCCCTTTGTTCCTTAAAAAAGATTTGTCTTCTTCGGAAATACCTTTAAATATTCCGGATCCTGTTTTATTCTCTATTCTATTCTTTAATCTTTCTTTACTTGTATTATGGTGTATTCAGTATGCTGGCTGCCTTTACCGCTCACAAATGTAATCATGCCTCTTGTCTGTAGATATTCTCTTGCTCTTAGGAGGGTGCTTTGAGATATGCCCAAATGAATTCTTGTCTGTTTATCCTGCCAGGTGAAGACAGGCTTTTGAAAGCGACAGAAAAGGCCTCTGAGGTAGATATAGAGAAGCATAGGCGTATGACCTATCTCTCTTGTCTGGCAAAGTTCGAAGAAGTCGTTTTGCAGGAATTGGTAGCCCCTCATAGGGTAGCTCCATAAAAAATAGGGTCCCTATTTTTCCGGCTTTTAAGCCTTATTACGTCGCACATACCAAAATTCGAACCCTTGCGCTCTTAGATGAGGAACGCAAAGGTTCGAATTGGTATCACTGGCGGACGCGAGTGCAACCAATCCGAACCAGCCGACGCTTGCTCCCGCAGATTTGCCTGCCGGATACGACTGCAAATCTAAGCGCGGGAGCATCCCCCATGCCAGTTTTGCCTGCTACTTCTCAACAGCAAAACTATGGGGGATGGCGGAGAGGGAGAGATTCGAACTCTCGTACCCCGTAAAGGGTAACACGCTTTCGAGGCGTGCGCTTTGAACCGCTCAGCCACCTCTCCAAGTTTTTTTATTTTGCTATCAGCGATTTTATCTTGTTCAATAATATACCGGGTTCGAAGGGTTTCGTAATATACGCGTCGGCGCCTACTTCTTCGCTTAATTTTCTATCCGTCTCCTGCGCGCGGGCGGTAAACATGATGACGGGGATCTTGCTATAACGGGCGTCCGCCTTGAGCAGGCCGCAGACCTTATATCCGTTCATCTTGGGAAGCATCAGGTCCAAAAGGATCAGGTCCGGTTTTTCGTTCCTCGCCTTATCAAGGCCCTCCTGACCATCCGCGGCCACTGAGACCTCGTACCCGCTCTCTTCCAGCCTAAATTTCACGGCCATTACCAGATCCCGCTCATCGTCAACAAGAAGTATGCGTTTACCCATTTATCGGTCCTTTCTTTTAAGAATAATTCCTGGCTTCTTCCAGCGGCAGTGTAAAATAAAATACGGTGCCCTCTCCGGGCTTTGAATCGGCCCATATCTTGCCGCCGTGTTTTTCAATTATCTCCTTGGAGATGGTGAGGCCCAGGCCTGTACCGCCAGATCTCCTCTCCAGCCCCTTCTCGATCTGCGTAAATTTCTTGAATAATTGCGGCATGTCTTCTTCTTTGACGCCGATACCCGTATCCCTGATCGAGACCTTGACGATATCTCCTTCCTTGGACGTCTTCACTTTTATCGAGCCCTCATGGGTAAATTTAACGGCATTGCCGATAAGGTTCATCAATACCTGTATGATCCTGTCTCTGTCAAATTCAGCTTTCGGAATGTCAGCGGCCAGATCCGTGGCGAGCTCCAGGTTCTTTTCTTTGGTTAAGTGTTCCATCGTCTGGCAGACTTCTTTCACGGCGTCATTTATGTCGTTATCCCGGATCTTCATCGTCGCTTTGCCGTTCTCCAGCTTCTGGAAATCGAGGACATCGTTTATGAGCCGGCTGAGCCGGTCGAGGTTTCTCTTGGCCATGTCCAGGAACTCTCTCTGCTGATTATTGACGGCGCCGGTCTTTCCGGCGAGGACAATATCTATGCCTTCCTTGATCGCCGCCAGCGGCGTCCTCAGTTCGTGCGAGGCCATTGAAACAAAGTCTGATTTCACCATTATGGCCTTCTCAAGCTCCCTGGCATAATTATCGATCTTGTCCTTGGCCATTGTGAGATCGATCGTTCTCGTCAGGACCTTCTCCTCGAGACTGTTCGACAGATCCTCGAGCTCAAATTTGGCTTTCAGGAGCTCTTCGGTCTTGCCTTTCACGCTCGATATCATTTTTTTAAACGCATCTGCGAACTGTTCTATCTCGTCGCCTGTCCTGATATCTATTTTATAGTTCCAGTTGCCCTTGCCGATCTCCGTCACGGCCGCATAGAGCGCTTCTATGGGTTTAACCAATACGCCGCTGAAGACGAAACCTATTACGACTACCGCGATGAATAAAAATATGACGGCCGTTACGAGCCATGGCGCGATCCTGCCCAGAGGCGCAAAGACCTCTTTCGCGTCTTCCTCCACCACTACCCTCCAGACTTTCCTGCTGCTTGAGAGGGCCGGCGGCGCGACTTCGGAGAAAGCGGCGAATACGCTTCTTTTGTGCACATTAGGCTCATAAATGGAAGCGTATCTGTTTTTACTCGTCAGAAGTCTTTGATAATCCCTGTCAGCGCAAAGTTTCACGCCGGTCTGCGAGGATCCCGGATGGAATATGATATTGCCCATGCCGTCGATCACGATCGCATGGCCCGTATTGTCGATCCTAAACTTCCCGATAAATGAGAAGAAGTTCTTGACCGAAAGTCCCGCTCTGAAGACGCTCATGACGGTGCCGTCGGAGTTTCTTATTGGGACATATACCGGTATTACCCATTCTTTTAGCGCCCCGTCAAACTCAACATCGCCCACATGGATGCTCTTCTTCATAAGGCTATCGGGTTTATCGATCACGGCCGCCCCGGCTATGTTAGTGTCGGCATTTATGACCGCCTTTAGCGCATTGCCTGCGGCGGCATCTGCCGGGACGACTGCATAACGCTTTATCCTCTCCAGCTCCTCTTCGAATTTCCGGGTAAGGTCGTCCGCTAAAAGTTGTGAGAATTTACGATGAATATCGCCCACCATGCCTTGCAGGACATTGAAACCGAAGATATACCCCAGGATTATGCCCATCGACATGACTATCATCGTAGAGAAGCATACGATGAGGATCACCTTGTACCTGATGCCCACCTTGCGCGTTGTGCGGCTTTCGATCATCGGTTCAACCTTTACTGTATTTATTCACGACATCGTCGATATCTTTTATCCTGATGGGTTTGACAAGATATTCGTCCACTCCCACGGTCTTCGCGAAGAATCCGCTCATGTGCTCATAGCCGGTGACCATGACTATCTTCGCCTTCATCTTGTTCTCCTTCATGTGCTTCGCCAGTTCCAGCCCGGTGAGCTCCGGCATGTTATGATCCAGAAAAACTATATCATACTTATCGGTTTTTATCAATTCCATGGCCTCTTGTCCGTCGTACGCGGCATCCACTTCGTGACCGTGGAACTTCAGGCGCTCCGCCACAAAATCTATAAATCCCTTTTCGTCATCGGCTATCAGTATATTCATTTTTATATGTCCTTTTCACGCCGCTTAAAGAGCGGCTCTCTTTTACCATCTCCACGCCGCCCCGGCGAAAAGAGCGGATTCGCGGCCCGATTTCAAGGCGCGTATGAAGGTCTCGCCGCCTCTCAATATCTCACGGGACAGCTCCAGGGTCATACCAATATCTTTATTTTCGACCATACTCTTAAGCCTGAAGAGTATGGTGTCTTTATCCGTAAGTTTCGCATCCGCGCCAAAGGCTATTGAGCGCGTCTTACCGCCTTCGTATTCTATCTCGAAAGAAAGATTTGCGTCTTTCTTTAAGTTCCATCTGCCGAACAGGGTGATCGCCCTTGTCACGGGCGCTATCCTGTGGCCTGCGCCTATCCCCACCTCATACTGGATGCGGTCCTCTTTAAGGGTCCCGGCGCTTATTTTAAAATCAAATACGGAATCCGTGCCCTTGCTTAAGATATAGGATACGCGAAAGGCGTCCTTTATGTCCCAGTAGCCTTTAAATATAAGTGTGTGTACCCGCTTCTTCTTTCTGATGAGCCTTGCTCTTTCATACTGGTATATTATCTGATGGCCTTCATTGATCTGCCACGCGCCGCCCAACGTCAGGATATCGTATCTGCCGCCTTCTTTTTTTACATGAAAGGATAGGCGGTTATTCTCATCGGCCTTCCATATGCCGCTTAAATTCAACAGATGCGTTGACTGCGAGCCTTCTTTGGAAGTCGTCGTGACGGCGAAAAGAAGAGAATTCGCGTTCACATCCAGGATCTCGCCCTCCAGCGTTATCCGGTCGCCGAACGTCGCGCGAGACCATGTATCCAGGGTAAGGCGCAGCCTGTGGTCATCCGTCAATGACCATTCACCCTTGAGCTTTATCTGACGGGGGACCTTTTCATCTTCCGGATAAGGGGCCTTTATGTGGTAGAAAAGGTCATTATTTTCATCCACCTTGAACCGGCCGTCTATGACTTTTCTAAATCTGGGTAGACTGCTCCTCCTGCCGGAGCCGCTCGTGACAAGTGAGTTATGCGGATCTATTTCGTATCGTATCTTCTTCATTTTGGGGATTGTGGAAATTCTCCGGCGAGCGCCTTCTTTATCATCATCCTGACGTCCTCACCGAAATCTTTGGTCAACATCCATTCCAGATATTCACGGTCCTCTTTGGCGATGGCCTTTATGTGCTTCTTTCTGCCGTGCTTACCGAACATCGGATAGAGCTGTCCGTTCCACCAGCAGAACTTTCGTTCCTTGTC
This sequence comes from Candidatus Omnitrophota bacterium, assembly GCA_030695725.1. GTDB lineage: Bacteria > Omnitrophota > Gorgyraeia > 2-01-FULL-45-10 > 2-01-FULL-45-10 > 2-01-FULL-45-10. Next base: position 6,947 of record JAUYPN010000033.1, on the reverse strand, counting down.
AAAATAGTCGCTCTTGGCCTCGTAGTCGATATCACGCAGGCTCTCTATGCCCTTCTCTTTATCACCGTACCTCTCCACCTGCGCGTTGAGTATATCCACGGTGGCATCCGCGTCGTTCAACGCGGAATGCGCGTTCTCCAGTTTTTTACCGCAGTAGAGGAGGTATGCGGCCATCAGGTCCCTCTTCTCGTGCACATGGTACACTTTTTGCGCGTCGTAAACGGCGCGGCTGCGCCAATTGAAGCTGACGCCCGCCTCGTACAATTCCCGCTCCAGGAGAGGTATGTCAAAACGCAGGACGTTGAAGCCGCCGAGGTCGGAGTCTCCCATAAAAGAAAAGACCTCCTTGGCGATATCCTTGAAGCGGGGCGCCGTCTTGACGTCATCGTCCGTGATATTGATTATCTTCGTGACATTCGCGGGGATCGGCATGCCGGGATTTACGCGCTTGATGTAAGACTCTCTCGAGCCATCCGGCATTATCCTGATCATCCCTATCTCGACGATCCTGTCCTTCTCCACCCATGTGCCGGTCGTCTCAAGATCCAAAACGACCAGGCTCCGCGATAACTTCATACTGTATTGCTCTTTCTTTAATTTACGCTGTCCCTATTCTACCTTACTTTATAACAACTGTAAAGCAACGGTGAGGGCGGTGACAAGGATCTGCCCCGCGATGCTGATGACATTCCTGGCGTTATCGCGCTTCTTCAACTCCGTTATGACGGAACTTATGGCAGTGAGATAGATTATCCTGTTGGCGTTCTGTATCTCCGACAGCTCGGGCGCGGAATCCATGGAAAAGACTTCGGCCTTGGGCAGCAGGGCGTCGTACAATCTCTCCAGGTCATCATCCCTCATCTTTGAAACTTTTACCCTGTCATATTTTATATTGAATATGCCGGATTTTTTTATATACGCCGATTTTCTATTCTTGAGAAGCTTCAGATACTCTTCGAGGGCAATGCTGCGGGCAAGGCTATCTTCCCATATGTCACTCTTCGCGTTATATATTAGGACGACTGCTTTGAGGGCTTTGTCATCATCGAGGTCCTTGAACTCCCTGGCCTCTTTACCTTCGACTTTATAGGTGCTGGGATATCGCATAGTGGCGCAGCCGGAAAGAACGATGATGGCCGAAAGCAGCAGACCCGACAGCTTGACTAAGGTTCGCATATCATAATGTATGGAGACCTCCTTCTGCTCTATTTCTTCTCCGGCGCTGCTGCCGCTGCCGGCTGCTCCAAGGGCCTGCTTATTTCCATAGCTATAACACGCCATTCTGTCCCGTACAGTCCGGCGGTATCCCAGGCCGCTATCTTTTCGGCAAGCCTTGTATCCTTGATCCCATCGACGTAAAAACTGTATGGCTCGTTTTCCACAAGCGGCTTCAGGAAATCCTCATGCCTTATCAGCATCCTGACTGCCCCCAAAAATTCTTTTTAATAAGTATGGAATTACCCAATCTTGTTATTATCATGAAGAATAGAAGGCCGATGAAGAATGTCGCGGTTGCAAGACGATATTTGTACTTCGCGATCGGGATCAGCTCGGGTAGACCCTGTTGCAGACTGGTAGTGGGGCCCTGGATCTTGAAATAGTAACTGTCCTGACTCAGGCCTATCGGAAAGCCGTACAGATTTAATACGCTGGTCCTGCAGACCATGAACCTGCTCCCGATCACTTTGGATTCGGCGTTCAACCCCAGCCACAGCATGATCACAATGGCCGTGACCCATACTATGGCCTTCTGCCTTGCAGATAGGTTAATCATGTCCATTTACGCGCCCTCCTTTGTCCGGCCGATTACTTATCTTTTCTATATCCGATCTTTTTATCGTGATCGAGCCCCTGCCCGTCTCAAAACTCAAATTAAGTTCTACGTTATCTTCGTCATCGCGCACGATGATTCCCTTGAGAATCCTTCCGGATTTTAAATAAACAATATCAAGGCCCCTGCTATCCACCCTTATCGACGCAGGCGCTAAAGCCGCGCTCGCCTTGCCCATACCGTTCTTCAGCCAATACACAGCGTAATCCTTGTAGGAAGAATTATTAAAATAGAATACCGCCGTCGCGACGATCAATATGCTCATGAATATGAGTAATATTTTTTCGACCGTTCTACGCAGCATGTGGCTATATAAGGTGACTTTCCCACGGCCGTGCGTCTTTGAAAAATACATCGCCCTGTCGGCTTTTTGAAGGATCGCTTCGATCTCATTGCCGTCGGAAGGATATGACGCTATGCCGGCCGAGAAACTCAGCTTGAATATACGCCCCCTGAACAGAAACGGCCTTCTCCTTAAGTTCTTTATGACGTTATTGGCTATCAGATTAGCCTCTTTGCCGCCCTTCCCCGAAAAGACTATCATGAATTCGTCTCCTCCGAAGCGGAAGATGAATATCCCGTCCTCTCCGAAACTGAGGCGTAGCGTGCTGGCAAAATACTTGATGACGTCGTCTCCGTCGATATGGCCGTACTTATCATTGTACGCTTTGAAGTGGTCTAGGTCTATGACGAGAACGGAAAACGGGATCTTATTGACCTTACACTCGGCCATGATCTTATCGAGCGTCGGATTAATGGCCTCTTTGCTTAAACATCCTGTGAGAAAATCTTTTTCGCTCATATCTTGGCTTTCTCATCGTCTACGCAAGCATACGCCGGCATTTGGATAGCTTACAGCTTAAATACCGTCTTTTCTATCTTTTGCTTGGAAAATGCCGCTTTGACTTTATCCACCGAACCCTGCAGGGCAGTCAGGATCTTCGTGACCTCCTCGGGGGTATATTCGTAACTTGGAGCCGCGAGATTCGTTATAAGCTCGATCTTCTGTATCGCGTTCACTACTCTCTTTGAAGCCAGCCGTTTAAATTTGTCGGCCTTGCTTTCACCCGCTACATCTTTTTCTTCATTCTCCGCCATACTCTTCCTCCTTTTTTAACTCACTGTCCGTACAGTGATCTCTGTCAACAAACAAGCTATATCATACAAAATGCCCGCTCATAAAGCAAAACAATTGCGCGCGTTGCCACGCGCAAGGCTATAGCCGAGCAACGAGCGGGTTAATTTATATATTTGGTCCTGTCGATCAATAAAAGCAGCTCTTTCTTTTCATCCGAATACGTAAGCGCGGTTTGCGCGGATATCTTGTTGGCCTGGACGAGCTCCCACAGGCACTGATTAAAGCTCTTCATGCCGAATATATCGCTTTCAGAAATGCATCTCGGGATCTTATCGAGCTCATTTCCCTTTATCAGCGAGGATATCGTGGGGCTAAGCGTCATTGCCTCATAGGCGGGAATGAGCCCGTCCCGATCAATGCGCGGGATCAGGCGTAACGAAAAAGTTCCTTTCAGGAGAAGCGACAACTGCGTAAATATGAACTGCCGCTCTTCGGCGGGAAAGAAATTTATTATCCTTTCGACGGTAGAAACGGCGTTGATCGAATGCACCGTTGAAACTACCAGTATCCCGGTTTCGGCGGCGCTCAAGGCCGCGTAACACGTATCGCGATCGCGTATGTTGCTGATGTATATGACGTCGGGGGAATGTATGACCGACTGCCTGAGAGCATCATTATAGGTGAACACATCCCTGCCAAGGCCCCTTTGGTTTATTATGGACTTTTTTTCTTCGAACGTAAATTCAATGGGCTCTTCTATTGTAAGGATGTGCTTCCCGAAATTGGCATTGATAAATTCAAGCATAGCGGCGATCGTGGTGGATTTGCCGCTGCCCGTCATTCCGGAGATGAGAACGAGCCCGCGGCGCTCCGCGCAAAACTGCTCCAGAATTTTCGAGGGAAGATTGAGCTCATTGAATGAGACCGACTTCAGGTCTATCCTGCGCAGCACTATGACGGGATTATCCTTTTCATAAAATATCGCCACGCGGAAACGCCAGCGATCTTCGTAATGGATGGCGATTTCGCAGCTCTTTTTGGTCCGCAGCTCTTCCCTTTCCCTGTCGCCGGTTATGCCCGCGACAAGTTCGGCCATTTCTTTATTATTGTAGCCGCGGCCGAGAGGAAGGCTGACTTCCGTATAGGTCCTCATGCGGATATGGTTATTGCCCTTGATAAAAGCGTCTGAGGCATTTTTTTCTATCATGATTTTAAAGATCTCTTTTAGATTCATTTTAATCTCACTTTCTTAAATATAGCGGCTTCTGTCAATAAACTAACGGTATTATACAGGGTTTTTGCCGTCAAGGCAAAACAATTGCATTATTGGGGTCAAGCGTTGTCTATGAATATACGTTTCAGGGAGTTGCCGAGTCGTTTCTTCTTCATCTCTCGCGCCAACACGCTCCATAAAAGGGCGGGACCCGCCATCATAAATACGGTGATCTCATTAAAAGTGAAGAATTTCACCACCAGGAATTTCTTAAGTATTTTCAATATCTGCAGCGGCGTATAGAATGAAAATTTTATCTGCCTGCCTATTTTTTTTAAAGCCGGATGACTGTAGGTATCCGAATAAAGCTCGCCCCGATAGGTGACGTGATAGCCGGGTGTATTTTCTGCGATCGTCCTGAGCGGCGAGAACTTCTCTATCCGTAACTTCTGGAACGTGATAGAGTCGAGGTTTATCTCCTTCGCAAACTTCGCTATATAGAGCATCTCTTTCTCAGTCTCTCCTATGTTGCCGTAAATAAAATAGCCGTGATAATAGATAGGATATTTTTTCAACACGGCAAAAGAGCTGCGGATCTCGGCAGAGTCAAAACCCTTATTAAGCTGTGCCAGTATACGATCGTGCGGAGACTCTATACCCATAAAGAGCATCTTGAAACCTGCTTTGACCATTTTATCCAGGAGCCCGGGATATTTGGCTATTTCGATGCGTGCCTGCGCCAGGAAGCGTTTCTTTATTTTACGCGCTATTATCAGATCGCAGATCTCTTCCGATCTTTTTATGTCCGTAAAAAAATTGTCGTCATTGAACAGTATGGTGTTAGCGCGGATCCGGCCTACTTCATTAACAACTGATTCAACGCTGCGCGCCGCGTAATCTCTTTTTTGGCCCAGAGGATTCAGGGCGAACGTGCAAAACTTGCAGTTGAAAGGGCAGCCTCTTGCGCTCAAGACCGAATCAAACGTCAGGTCTGCCAGGCCGATGCCGTTTACCTTTATGCAATACTGGTTTCGCCTTAGCCTGCGATCCGGCGCGCCTATGAGATCCACATCGGGCAATGGCCTGTTCGCGTTGTGGATTACGGCCTGGCCGCTCCTGTAAGAAATGCCTAAAATATTTTCAGGCGGCACTTCTTTCAGTATCTCTTTTATCGTCTCTTCGCCTTCGCCTCTTACAATAATATCTATCCTTGGACATATTCTAAACAGATCGTCGACTTCAACGGTAGCTTTATATCCGCCTACGACTAAAGGCATGTTATCTGGCAGCCTGTTCAACAGGCCGCAGACCTCTTCATACTGGCGATCCCATCCGACATTGACACATACGATGTCTATCTCCTTGCGTATAAAATCGATAAGCTTGCCGGTATCACATAGCTCTGTTTCATACCGCAAATCAAGAAGGGTTATTTTATCCGCAAGGCCTTCGGCGCTGGTGGCCACATATTCAAGGCCTGTGGGCGGGAAGAGCCCCATGATGCTCGTCGCCGTGTTTTCTATATAGGGATTTAAGAATAGAGCGTGCTTATATTTCATCTTTATCTCCGTTAAAAAAATGGCCTCTATTATACAAAATGTACGCTCGCAAGGCAAAGCAACTGCATATGTCGGGAATTAGCTATGAAGCGATAGGCAGATCCTTAAAAATAAGTCAAGAAACGGCGAGAAAGGCCTGTCGCTACGGCTAAAGATTCATCTCAAGCTGAAGATTGCGTGACTTCGCTTCTTTCAGAATATTTTTTACCAGCAAAGTGGCGTCATCAAGAGCTTGCTTAGACTCTGATCCGGAAAGCAGCGTGCCTGCCTCGTATTATCTGCTATATGTAATATCTTTTTGGACTCTTCCAAATCTATAATAGATTCCTTTAAAAGAGCCTCTATCTGAACGATGCCTACTTTCTGCGCCGCGAGCTTTCCCTCTTTTTCTAATTTCTTTATGAGACCTTCAATCATCGAGATTACCTTTCAATAATATAATCTTATCTTTCATAACGATATTAAGAAATCCGCCCTTCTTCCTGTTTTCTTTGTCAAATTCTGCTTTAGTGTAAGAGCTAAAATTGGCTTCTCTATTTAATTTTGATTCGAGCATACGCAGCTTTTGCGTGAACTCGTCTCTCGGAAAAGAACCTACCACAACAATATCTATGTCGGAGCTTCCTTTCTCTTTTCCTTTTGCATAAGAGCCATATATGAAAGCAAGCTCTATCCCTGCATATTCAGAAACCAAACGCCTTAAACTCCCCTCTATCCCCTCTGTTTTAAATATTATATTTTTAAGATCATTGAATAGAGGGCACCTTTTGTCCAGAGAATAAAACTTTACCGACCCCTTGGCGGAAGATACAAATATGCCTTCTCGCTCGAGCTTACGCAGCTCTCTTGAAAGGTTGCCGGGGTCTTCATTGAGGAGGATACCAAGTTCGCGAACGTAAAGAGACTTTTCCGGATTGGTAAAGAAGTGGGAAAGCAGTTTTGATCTTAATTTTGACCCGGTAAAAGGTGTCATAGGATTAATTATGTTGTAATAATTACATCAACTGATGTAAATTATACAACTTCTTATGTTTTGAGTCAAGTTGATTAATTACCAATGCTGGCAACGTGTCTCTTTTTAGCTTGTCCCTCTACCTTCCCATTCTCAGACAAAATATGTTAGGCTATTGACAAAGAAGTAGAAATAGTGTAATATTCCAATATGGAATATTAATCACTTTCACGGAAAGTGTATATGATAGAATGGCATACGCAACAAACGGCTCGCTATGAACGCGATCTTTCCTATTACGAAAAAAAGCATCT
>JAUYPN010000026.1 GCA_030695725.1 Candidatus Omnitrophota bacterium | reverse complement strand
AACATCGTTGAGGGCTTAAGAGCCGTCAAGGACATTATGGAGATAGAGGCCATCAAATGATCTGTCGGTGTCACCAAGGATGTCCTTAAGAAGATCTCGGGGACTATCCGTCCCGGAATATCAGAGCGGTCTATAAGCGACGCTATAGAATGTGAGTTCATAAAGAGGGGCGCTAGAATTGCGTTCGAAACGATAACCGCCTGCGGCAGGAATTGCTCGAAGCCGCATGCCCACGCTACAGAAGAGAGGATCGCGGACAATGATGTCGTGATGCTGGACATGGGATGCAGGCTGGATCTATACAATTCCGATATAACACGCATGGCCTTCGTGGGTAAAGTAAGGGATAAGATAAAAGAGATATACGGCATAGTCGGAGCGGCCCAGAGTACCGCGATCGAAAAGATAAGGCCCGGAGCGAAGATATCCGATGTCGATCTCGCGGGCAGGGGCTACATAGATCGAAAGGGCTACGGTAAGTTCTTCGGCCATTCCCTCGGGCATGGTATAGGAATGGACGTTCATGAAGAGCCCAGCATATCAAAAAGAAATAATAATATATTGAAGAGCGGCATGGTATTTACGGTAGAGCCGGCCATATATCTGCCGAAGCTCGGAGGCGTAAGAATAGAGGATATGGTGCTGGTTACCGACAAAGGCTGTGAAGTCCTAACGAGATAACGGAGGATGAGATGTATATAAAAGAGATAAAGGACATGATAATCCTGATGAACGACAATGGCCTTACAGAGCTGGAGGTGGAAAAGGACGGCATGCGGATAAAGCTCAAAAAATCGTCCGGCGGTTCGTTCGAGAAAGCGATCGAATTTGTTCCTCAAACTCCGGCGCCTCAAACTCCGGAGGCCGCGAAGAGCGCAAAAGAGGCCGAAAAAGCAAAGAATACGGCAGCTATCAAAGCGCCGATGGTCGGAACATTCTATCGTTCTCCTTCACCCGAAGCTGCGCCGTATGTAAACGTAGGGGACGCTATAGGGATCGGTCAGGTCTTATGCATAATAGAGGCTATGAAGCTGATGAACGAGATAAAATCCGAAGTCAGGGGTAAGATATTGGAGATACTTGTTGATAACGCGGAGCCGGTAGAGTTCGGACAGGTAATATACGTAATAGAACCGACAAAATAGAGGAGAGTTACGTGTTTTCTAAAATACTGATCGCGAACAGAGGCGAAGTCGCCTTGAGGATAATCAGAGCGTGCAAAGAACTTGACATACGCACGGTGGCGGTCTACTCGGAAGCCGATATAAATTCTCTGCATGTGAGATTCGCCGATGAAGCCATATGCATCGGCAGCGCCGCAAGCTCTTCCAGCTATCTAAATATTCCCAGTATAATAAGCGCCGCGGAGATAACCGACGTGGAAGCCATACACCCCGGATACGGTTTCTTGGCAGAGGACGCGCACTTTGCGGAGATATGCGAATCATGCAAAATAAAATTTATCGGCCCCACGCCTGAAAATATGCGGCTCATGGGCGACAAGATGGCCGCTAAGGAGACTGCCCGGAAGGCGGGCGTGCCGGTCGTTCCTGGAAGCAAGGCTGTGGTGAAGACCAAAGAAGATGCCCTCAGGATCGCAAAAGAGACCAAGTATCCCATAATAATAAAAGCCGCCGCGGGCGGCGGCGGGAAAGGCATGAGGGTCTGCCACAACGATGTGCGCCTCATAAGCGCCATGCTTACAGCCCAGCGTGAAGCCGAGGCGGCATTCGGCAATCCCGACGTCTATATAGAAAAATACGTGGAGAAACCGCGCCACGTGGAGATTCAGATCCTCGGAGACAGTTACGGCCATATCATACACTTAGGCGAAAGAGACTGCACTATACAGAGGCGGCATCAGAAACTGATCGAAGAGAGCCCGTCTCCAATACTCGATTCAAAACTTAGGAAGAAGATAACCGAGGCCGCCATCAAATGCGCTAAGGCCATCAACTACGTAAATGCCGGCACGATCGAATTCCTGGTGGACTATAGCGGTAATTTTTATTTCATGGAGATGAATACGAGGATCCAGGTCGAGCATCCCGTGACGGAGGCCGTGACAGGGATAGACCTCGTGAAGGAGCAGATACGCGTAGCAAGCGGAGAAAAACTGCATTATAAACAGGAAGATATAAGATTTAACGGCTGCGCGATAGAATGCAGAATAAACGCCGAAGACCCGGACAATGACTTTATGCCGTCCCCCGGAAAGATAACGATGCTCGACCTGCCCGGCGGGCGGGGGGTCAGGATAGATACACACGTCTATCAGGGCTATTCCATACCGCCTTACTATGACTCCATGATAGCGAAGCTGATAGTTCACGGTAAGGACAGATCCGAGGCCATCACCATATGCAGACGCTCCCTCGATGAATTTATTGTGGATCCAATCAAGACCACGATACCGTTCCACAAGAAGGTCATGAATAATCCGTTATTTATAAAAGGCAAGTATTCCACCGATTTTATAGACAGGCTTTTCGAGAAACCGGAATAAGGGGCAGGAGAAAATTTAAATGAGACAGGACATGACCGACAGATACAGGACGACGGAGCTTGGCGCGGTGAAGATCAATAACAATGCTATAACGACCATAGCCTCGATAGCGGCAATGGAGATCAAGGGCGTTAGCAGAATCGGCGGAGGCATCGGAAAGACGCTCTTCGATTTTCTCTGTAAAAAGGGGGCTACAAAGGGAGTGAAGATAATCGCTGCCGCCGGCGACATTAAGCTGACCGTCTATATCACCGTCGAATACGGCGTGGATATAACGCGCATAGCCGATGAGGTTCAGGAGAATGTAAAATCGGCCGTGGAGAAGATGACCGGCCTTGTGCTTTCGGGCGTGGATGTTGTAGTCGAGGGCGTCAAGTCGCCGTTTTCCAAAGACAAAACAGGAGGGTGCTGATGAGTGCGCCGAGTAAAGCGTATCGGTTCCTGTTGGTGAAAGTCCAACTTGGGCAAAGGTTAGCCGCCAGCCCAATACTAAATTCCACATTTAGGGAGGTAACGAACTAGATGAAGCTGGAAGGCGGGAGACATCGGG
>JAUYPN010000022.1 GCA_030695725.1 Candidatus Omnitrophota bacterium | reverse complement strand
TGGTCGACAGCAATGCGCCTATTCCACCGGTCGCTAAAAAATATACACACTTGTGTTTCTTTATGGCGCGTCTGACCTCGTCCGATCTGCCGCCCTTCCCTATCATTCCGCCCAGGCCCAGCCCGATAAGATCCGTCGTGAACGGATCCATCCTGGAGCTGGTCGTAGGCCCGCATGAGCCTATCGCTCTTCCGGGACGCGCAGGAGTCGGACCGCAATAATATATAACGGCGTCCTTCAGATTAAGCGGTAGTTTTTTACCTTTTTTTATCAGATCATACAATCTCTTATGCGCGGCGTCGCGCGCCGTAAGTATGGTGCCGGTCAGAAGAACTCCGTCGCCCGCCTTTAAATGTTTGCGAACGCCAATGGTAAGAGGAGTATTTATACTGATCATTTCTATCCCAAACCTTTAGGGTCGGTCCCCTTCGGGGACAAACCCTACAACACTTTTTCCGCGCTGCGCGTAGCGTAACAGCTTACGCTGACAGCAACCGGAAGGCCTGCTATATGTGTCGGAAATTCTTCTATATTGACCCCGAGGGCCGTGGTCTTCCCGCCCAGGCCCATCGGCCCGATACCGGTGGAATTGACCGTTCTTAAAATATCCTTCTCAAGTTTACGGAAATGTTTCTTCACGCTCTTGGATTCTATAGAACGCAACAGGGCTTTTTTTGATAAATGCGCCGCATGGTCGAATGTCCCGCCGATACCTATGCCCAGAATGTAAGGCGGGCAGGCATCCGGCCCGGCTTTCCTTGCGACATCCGATACGAAATCTATGATATCCTTTTCGGAAGACGTAGGCCCGAGCATCTTTACGGCGCTCTTATTTTCGCTGCCGAAACCCTTCGGACAAACGGATATTCTTATCCTGTCGCCCTTCACGATATCAACATGGATGATGCAGGGCGTATTAGTGTTCGTGTTCTTTCTTAATAATGGATCGCTTACCACCGATTTTCTTAAGTATCCCTTTTTATAGGCGTCCTCGACGCCTCTGTTAACGGCCTCCGTCAGTTCCCCGCCCGATAATAAGAGAGAGCTTCCCAGCTCAATATACACAGAGACAAATCCTGTGTCCTGGCATATCGCTATACGCTTCTTTTTCGCCAACACCGCATTCTCTATCAATGCCTTGATCAGATTTCGGGCCCTAGAGCTCGTCTCTTTCCTGAGCGCTGCCCTAAGGGCTTTCATGATATCCCGCCTCAGCTCAAAGTTGGCTTTGAGGCATAGCTCGGTCACCGCTTCTCTTATTTTTGAAACGTTTATCTCTCGCATCTTTTATATTCCGTCTTTACGGTCGTCTTTATTCCGCCGCGGGCATTAAATTCGCCGATAACCTCCATCCATATCGGCTTGCACGCCCTCATCAGGTCGTCGAGAAACTTATTCACAACATTCTCGTGGAATATGCCTACGTCCCGGAAGAATATTTCGTAATATTTCAACGACTTTAACTCAATACAGAGCTCGTCGGGTATATATCTGATAGTGATGACCGCAAAATCCGGCAGTCCCGTCTTCGGACAAATACAGGTGAACTCCGGGACATCGATCGTGATCGTATAATCTCTATCCGGATATTGGTTCTCCCACACATCGATCGCCGGCGTCTTCAGTCTTTTTATGTTTTTTTGCAGCCCTTCATAGGACGACCCTTTTATGCTTTTTCTTGTGTCCTGTGTCTTGTGTCCTGTGTCTAATTTCATTTTACTCCCCACGCTTTATGCATCTGCGGTATGACGCGCGAATTTTCAACTTCGTTCTTTAATGCTATATCCAAAAACTCCAATAGACAATTTTCGCCCGGCCTTTTGTTGAAGGTCTTAACCGGCGTTGCCGGCTGTATTATAAAAGGTATCTTCTTATTCACTCCTCTTATGAGCCTGACCGCCTCTATAACGTCCTCTTTTTTTGTGTCCGTGGTTACGACCGATTTCACAAATACTTTTTTACGCACAGCTATCTTTAAAAATTCCAGATGCTCTTTCCAGTATGCCCCGCCTCCTGTGGAGGACGGAAGCTTGAAATCCATCGCCACTATATCGATAAGATCTATCACGTCCAGAAGAGCGTCCGGCAGAGTGCCGTTCGTTTCGAGGTATGATTTAAAGCCCTCTTTCTTCAATAGGGGCAGAAAGGACTTTAAGAATTCGGCATACACGAGCGGTTCGCCTCCCGTCAGCGACACCGAATGGTGCGGCCCGTTCGATCCGTCTATCATTCTTACCTCATTCATAAGAACGGCGCAGGAATACTCTTTTCCCGCGGCGCCGGTAGGCGTGTCGCAGAATTCACACGCCATATTGCATCCCTTGAAACGGACAAATATTTGGCGCGCGCCTACGAATATCCCTTCGCCCTGTACCGATGAAAAAACTTCAGTTATCTCCGCTTTTGACGCGCTCATATCAATTTAACAACGGGTCCTTTATTCCCGCTTCCCTGAAACCTTTTGCCCTTAATATACAAGAATCGCATCTATGGCACGGGGTCTTTCCGCCCTTATAACACGACCATGTAAGCTCAAACGGGACCCCCAGCCTCTTTCCCACCCTTATGATCCCTGCTTTACTCTTATCGATCAGCGGAAATTTCAGGGTCAGGGTATTGTCAATCCCTGCCCTCGTGCCGAGATTTATGACCTTGCGGAAAGTTTCCAGATAGTCTTTGCGGCAATCCGGATAGCCGCTCGAATCTTCGCAGTGCGCGCCTATGAATATCGCCCGGGCGCGTATCGCCTCCGCCAAAGAACCGGCCATGCTTAAAAATATCGTGTTTCTCGACGGGACATAAGTAGAGGGTATGCCGCCGTTCTTTATCTCTCTTATGGTCCTGCCTGAAGGGATAGTACCTCTTTTATCTGTAAGGCTCGATCCTTTCCACGGCAGAGAGATCTTCAACACATGCAATTTCGCGCGGGCCCTTTTGGCTATAAACCCGGCACGCTCGATCTCTATCCTGTGCCTTTGCCCGTAATCGAATACAAGACAATGGCAATCGTATCCCTTTTTCTTGGCTATGTATAAAGCTACGGCCGAATCGAGGCCGCCGGACAACAATATAACCGCTTTAGGTTTCATGGCGGTATGTCGCGCAGGAATTTTCATTCTCCCATACGGAAACGGAAGCTATGAATCTATTATTCTTCTTTATCCCGTCGTAAATTAATTTGGCCATATTTTCTGAGGTCGGGTTCAATCTCTTGAAGGCCTCCGTCTCGTTCAAGTATGAATGGTCGAATTTTCCAAGCACGGATTCAAGAAGTCTCTTGGCCTCCTTGAAATCCACCGCCATGCCGGCCTCGGAAAGGGACTTATAAACAAATATCGCCTCAATATTCCAGTTGTGCCCGTGTAGACGCTCGCACTTGCCGTGATAGTTCCTTAAATTATGCGCCGCACTGAAATTCGATTTAACTTTTATTTCGTACATATTCCGCCTATATCGCCCTCTTTACGCACTTCATCTCTCTTTTCAGGAAACGTTCGCTCAAACGTATAAAAGGCCCCGGCTCATCGCTGACAAAAAATTTGTGCCTCTTCCTGCCGGAGGTTTCATTCAAAAGTCCGGTCGCATCGAGTATGGATCTGGCCTCTTTCGCTACTTCCCTGGCGGAATCGACCAGCGTAACTCCGTTACCCATGAATTTTTTTATGACATTTTTCAGTAGCGGGTAATGCGTGCAACCGAGTATCAATGTATCCACGCCCTTACTCTTCAATCCTTTTAAATATACCGATGCCACTTCGCAGGTGACCTTCTCGGCGATCCAGCCTTCTTCGACGAGCGGAACGAATAACGGGCAGCTTTGGCTGTAGACAGCAATTTTACGGCTTATCTTTTTCACCGCCTTCTCATAAGCGCCGGAGGCAATGGTGGCACTGGTCCCCACGACCCCTATCCTGTTATTCCTGGTAGAGTTCACGGCATTCCTGGCGCCCGGCTCGATGACCCCTATTATGGGTACCCTGAAACAGCGTTTTAAAAAGCCGAGGCTCAATGAAGACGCCGTATTGCAAGCGACGAGGACGAGCTTTACGTTGTGCTTCATCAGGAATTCCACGTTCTCCACCGAGAACTTCGTAACAGTCTCCTTTGACTTCGTCCCGTACGGAACGCGCGCCGTGTCGCCGAAGTATACTATCTCCTCTCTCGGCAAGGCCTTCTCTACTTCGCTGAAGACAGTAAGCCCGCCCACGCCGGAATCAAATATACCTACAGGCCTTGAATCACTCATAATGTAAAACCTTCTGTTCGTTCATATTTATTTTTGTACGCCAATATGCCTTTTGCTATGACATCCGCCATCCTGTCGGCATAACCGTCGTCCTTTAACTTCAGCTCTTCAAATTTATTGCTTAGGTATCCGACCTCCACAAGTACGGACGGGATCCTCGTAAATTTTATCACGTAGAACCGCGCCGTCTTGACGCCTCTGTTGCGCGTGATAAGGCTGTTATCGACTGCATTGCATATATTGCCGGCCAATTCGGCCGACTCGCGCCTGTTCTCGGTAAGCTTCATATCCCAGAGGGTCTTATCGAGGCTCGTCGAATGCTCTACGACCGTTCCCTCGTCGGTCTTTAATGCCGCGTTTTCAAAAGCTTCCAGGGCGCGGGCGTTATCATTGGTGGCCTCCGACAAATAATAACATTCAAAACCGTTCATAGATCTCGAGCGCGAGGCGTTGATGTGGATGCTGACGAAGAGGTCCGCGCCGCTTGAATTGGCCATCCTTACCCTTTCGGGAAGGGAGACGAATTCATCCGAGCTTCTTGTCATTATAACCCTGATCCCGTTATCTTCGAGTATCCCCTTAAGTTTTTTAGATATCAATAGAGTCCGGTCTCGCTCTTTGATCCGCAGCCGCCTGCCTATGGCACCCGGGTCCTTGCCGCCGTGGCCCGCATCTATGACTATCGTTCTTATAGAGTATTTTCCCGGCGCGCGGACTTCGGGGATCTTTTCAAGATCCTTCTGGACATAACGGCGGGCCTCGACTATAAGGCCAAGATCGTTCTTTACAAAAGTCACCGGAACAAATACGGCGCCGTTGGTGAAGATCACCGGCGAACCCAATTTTCTCTCTTCGCCGTTAACCAGGATCCTGTCGCTGCCCGGCCTTAAGATTATCTTGCCGTTCTTACGTTTTATGACGGCGGTCCTTATAAAGCTGTCCCATTTCCATTCGATGCCATAAGCCTCACACAGTTTAATGAGCGGAACGTATTGAACGTTTTCATAGACCCTTATGTCGGTATTCAAAGACGGATCGAGCTTCAAATAGGGCGCTTGAGAAGCGCATCCCGCTATCAAAAGCGCCGCCGCGAATATGAATACCGCCCTGTATTTGATATATGATCTCATGGTAATGGTTCGTGGTGCGGAAAGAGGGATTTGAACCCTCAAGCCTTGCGGCACAGGCTTCTGAGACCTGCGCGTATG
>JAUYPN010000032.1 GCA_030695725.1 Candidatus Omnitrophota bacterium | reverse complement strand
ATAAAGCGACACATCTCCCGCTTAAAGTAGAGCACTATGATCTTAAAGGAAAGCTTTACAAGGTTTACGAAACCCGGGAGATTCAAACTATTCAAGGTGCACCGACAATCGCCAAAGCGGTGATGAAGGATCTTGAGGGTGAACGGTATACCGAGATTACTATGAAAGAGGTCTCCTATAATGCGGGGATCACTTCGGATATCTTTCAAGAGAGACTGTTGCGCAGGCCCCCCAGACAATGGGTTGGAGATTAAGAAGAACTTTATTCTTGTTAAGGCCGATTATGACGAATATTAATAAAATATTGGTAATTCTGGCGGCGACAGCGACGGTAAGTATGTGCGCGTCCGTCGCAGTGCCTGCCGCCGAAGTGCCAAAGCTGCACGGCTTTGTCGAGGCCGACATTGGGTTGAAAGTGAATGATGACAAGCTGGCGTCGAAGAATGGCTACAACATGGCAGAGCAGCGCTCACAGTTCAAGCTACGGTATTTTCCTGACGAGTTCGCCATCCTTAAGCAATGGAACACCGAGATCTTCTTCAAGACCGATGTCCTCATAGATGAGTATACGGAACAGCCAAAGTGGTGGGGCCCGCGGGAACTCTATATAGCTTTTACGCCATTCAGTTTTGCGGATGTCAAGATCGGCGAGCAGATACTGACTTGGGGCACGGGGGACTACATATTCATAAATGACCAGTTTCCGAAAGACTACGTATCGTTCATCATAGGAAGGGACGACGAATACCTTAAACTGCCGTCGTATGCGGGGCGCCTTACACTCTCCGGGAAGTTAGCGTCACTCGACCTTGTGGCCATACCGGCATTTACATCTAATAATGTGCCGAAGGGAAGAAGGATCTCTTTCTTTGATCCGTTGTTCGGCCGGGTGGTCGGCGCACAGTCAGATCGATTTTTTCGCGAGCCTCCGATGAAGATCAATAATACTGAAGTAGCGGCGAGGCTCTATGAGACAGTGAATAGCTACGAATGGGCTTTCTACTATAACCATGGTTTCTATAAAAGTCCCGTAGGATACAAGAATCAGCAGACGGGAGAGCTCTATTATCCCGAGCTCGATGTATATGGCGCAAGCGTCCAGGGACCTGTTCCGGCCGTTGGAGGCATAGCTAATTTTGAAGCAGGCTTTCTGGATTCAAAGGAAGACGATTACGCCAAGAACCGCTTGGTGCAAGGTTCGACCATGCAGTATCTCATTGGGTATAAGCGCGGATTCAAGAACGACTTTGAAGCGGGTCTCCAATACTACATTATTCAGATGCTGCATTATACTGCCTACAAGAACAGCCTTCTGCCCGGCGACCTCCAGGATGACAAGGCGTATCAACAGTACACGTTACGGTTTACGAAACTCTTCGCGAATCAGACGGTCAATGCTTCTCTCTTTGTCTTCTATAGCCCAGTAGACAAGGATGTGTATCTCAGGCCTTCACTCTCATGGAAGGCTGCAGATGCGTGGAGTCTTATCATTGGCGGTAATATATTTCTCGGAAACCAGGACAATGCGGATTGGGGTCAGTATAAGGGCGATTCTAATGTTTACAGCCGTTTACGTTACAGCTATTAAGCCCTTCGGCAGGCTCAGGGCTTAAGGTGTATTGGAGGCGCATTGGTGGAAAAGGATTTCTTGGCTCTTATGGAGAAAGCAGGATTTAAAAACATTAAATTCATCTCTAAATGCCGCAATGCCCGTACAGGACATCCATCAGCGGTATGTGCAAATATAAAAGCTTATAAAATGTGACCGCGAATAATTGCAACTATCTAAACAGCAAAATTCGCTTGTTTCCGGCATTAATTGGTCTATAATAGATACTTATGTAAACAGAAAGGTTTCCCCTCGGCTCATACGAGAGGGATCCCAGTCTTCTCCTCGTGAGTTCATGAGTATTTTATGGGTAGCACGAACGAGGTATTAAAGCGGCGCGATAAAGGAGGTGAAAAAATATGTGTTATGCTGTTCCGGCAGTAGGGGCTGTGATTACATCCGCAGTATGGGGTAAGACAAAAAGCGTCAAGATATGGTGGCTCAACCTGCTACTATGGGGAGGGGCCATTTTTGGCGTTATAGATCACCTTTGGAATGGTGAGCTGTTTCTCATTTCCAAAAATATAATTAGTGATCTAATGTTGGGAGTAGCCATTACAGTCGTTATTTTTGTAGGTTGGTATATATCAGTTGTTATGAACAGGTCAAATCCGACTCTGGCCAACTATACCAAAGCCCAAACAATATAAGGGTCTGTTCACGGTCGTTATGCAATAGGTAAATTGAGAAGTTGATCTTATCCCTGTTGGTTCAGGTAATATGAAAAGACGAAACCCGCACTTAATGCGGGTCTCGTTGACATATTGCAGCACTACTCTTTACAGCTTATTTACGCTATCTTCTTTACGTTAGTGGCCTGCTCGCCTTTGGGTCCCTGCGTGATCTCGAACTCCACTTCCTCGCCTTCCTTCAAAGACTTAAAACCATCACCCTGAATAACGCTGTGATGCACAAATACATCCTTGCCATCATCAGGAGTGATGAAGCCGTATCCTTTAGCGTCGTTGAACCATTTCACTTTTCCTTTTACCATTGCCTGCTACCTCCTTCCATCTAAAATAATAGCAAATAACAGCTAAAGAAAAAAACCTCAAGGTTTAAGATTCCCAGCTACATTTACTATCGCGTGGTATTATACCGCTTTTTTTAGCGATTAGCCACAACTATTTACAAAAAGCCTTCGATTCCGGCAAGGGAGCCTTAAAGGCTGCCGGCAGCGCCTGTCGCCTCACTGGAAACCTGCCCCGGCTCTCCGTCGGACTTAGCATTCTTCTTATCGAGCTTGCGCTGCAGTTTCTCTTCTTTCTTCTTCTTCTTTGCCAGCTCCCTGGCGTACTTCTTATATGAATAATTATCTCTTGCCAATACATCCTCCCCGCCTGCCGGCTTTTAACCCGAGTAAATCTCAGAGCCGTCATTATACTCCTAAAAGCGCTAAACAGCAAGCGGCGTAATATACCGATGGACAAACGGCCGGGCTGAGAGTATAATAGCGTCAAGGGGGTAGCTAATGGTGTATAAAGGAAAGATAAAGACGAACAAGAAGCGCAGGATCTGTAAATTTTCAGGGTGCGGACATATTTTGAGCATATATAATCCCGAGACCTACTGCCACGTCCATCAGCAGTTCACCATGATGCAGATCTCCTCTGCGTCGCTTACAAGGCGCTGAATGAAGATAGTCCTCATAGAGCCTACCGCTTCAGAAGGAAATGTCTACAGCAAGTCGTCCATGCCTCTATTGGGTCCGGTCTACCTCGGGACCATCCTAAAGAAGAGAGGGCACAAGGTCGAGATCTACAACGAAGACATTCATAAGCCCAACTATTCGAAGCTCGGCGCGGATCTTATCGGCATTTCCATTCTGACTTCAACGGCCAAGCGCGGCTACGAGATAGCCAGGCAATTCCCCAAAGATAAAGTGATCATCGGCGGCGTTCACGCGAGTCTGCTTCCGGAGGAGGCGCTTCCGTTCTGCAGACAGGTCGTGGTGGGAGAGGCCGATGATGCTATCGTAGATGTGGCCGAGGGCAGGAGAAGAGAGCCTATCGTTTATGGCACTCCGGTAGAGGACTTAGACACCCTGCCTAATCCCGACTTCACATTAGTCAAAGGCTTTTGGCCTTCGTTCCTTACCATGCCTATCTCCACATCAAGAGGATGCCCTTTTGACTGTAGTTTTTGCTCGGTCACAAAGATCTTCGGGCGCAAATACCGTTTCCGCAGCGCCGAAAATATCATCGAAGAGATGAAGTCCAGGCGCACGAGATCGTTCTTCTTCGTGGACGATAATTTCACAGCCGATCCGAAGCGTACAAGGCTTCTCTTGGAGCTTCTGCGGAAGAATAGGATGAATCACTGGAACTGCCAGGTGCGTTGTGACGCCGCCAAAGACAAGGGGCTCCTGAGGCTCATGGCCGACTCGGGGTGCAGGGCGGTCTGCATCGGCTTCGAATCCATAAATCCCGCGACATTGCAGGCCTACAAGAAGCGGCAGACCCTTGATGAGATCGTGAGCGCCATACGTTCTTTTCACAGAAGAAAGATAAAGATCCACGGCATGTTCATATTGGGGGGAGAGGATGACGGCAAGAGCGCCATATGGGAGACATTAAAGTTCACCATAAAACATAAGATAGATACCATACAGATGGCGATACTTACTCCGTTCCCGGGCACGAAAGTCTATGAATCTTTGGACGAGCAGAAGAGGATCTTCACAAAGGACTGGAGCCTTTATGACGGCCAGCACGTCGTGTTCAACCCGAAATTGTTATCGGCAAAAGACCTGCAGACGACCGCTCTCCAGGCGTATATAAAATTTTATTCTCTGCGCAGGGCGCTCGCCTCGCTCATTCAGCTGCACTTCAGGAACGCCATGTTCCGCTTCATAGGTCATTTCACCATCAAGGAATGGGTGAAACATAACTGCAACATGACGTGGCTGGCGCAACCCAATCCACGCTGCGGGACGAGTTTAAAAAAAGCGTAAAATGTATCTGTTAACGGATGCTTTCACGGATACAATAAGACTGCTGCCAATACTGGCGGCCGTCTATTTTTTTGTCTCAGAGCTCATACCGAACTGTTTTGCCTCGGTTCTCTTAGCAGGGCTCTTCGCCAAGGGCGCCATCAGTTTTGGTTCGATGGTGGCGGGGCTATGCGCCGGAGCGGGACTGGGGATGCTTGTGCTTGTAAAAGAGAACAAGGATACGAAGGACACCATTTCAATTATCGGCCTGTTGATAGGAATAAGCGTCGTCGCGGGCATTGTTATTCAGATGATAAGCGGGAAGTGAAGAGTTACTTTATAAAATATTTCAGGGCGAGGAATCCGCTGACGACCAATAGAAGAAAGACGATCGAGAATATATCGAAATATTTTTCAATAGAATCCGATATCTTCTTGCCGAATACGCGCAGCGCTGCCGCTACTAAGAAAAACCTGCCGGCCCGGCCTACGATAGAAGCTATCACAAGCGTCGTCAGTGATATCTTAAAGAGCCCCGCGGTAATGGTGATGGCCTTATAAGGTATCGGAGTGAATGCGGCGGTGAATACCACAAGAAACGCGTTCTGGGCATATTTCTCACCGAGCATCTTCACGATGGCCTCGAGATGATACGTGGTGACGATAAATTTTCCTACCGTTTCAAATAAACCCCATCCTATAAAGTAGCCCAAGAGGGCTCCCAGGACCGATCCGAGCGTGCAGATGGCGGCATTGCGGATCCAGTTTTTCCGGTGAGCCACAACCATCGCTACAAGAAGCACGTCGGGCGGGATAGGGAAGAATGAGCTTTCGATAAAAGCTATTAAAAAGAGGGCGTAAGGGGCCTGTTTTGTCCTGGCCCAGTGGAGCGTCCAGTCGTACAGGCGGCGTATCCAGCGAAGCGGCGCTTTTAAAGCGCAGAGTAGACCCTTCTCCATAAGGGACACATTATAGCAAAATCAAAATATAAGTCCATACTTTTAATCCAAACTGTCAAGCCAAAAATTCTTGATATAACGCTCCGCCCGGCCTATAATACCATGCATGCCTGAATACACCTGGGTGATCGAGGCGCCGTTCGATTATTACTTCGGGGCCTTTCTCAATTTAAGCTGCAGCCTGCCGTGCGAATACTGCGTGCAGAAGATAACGCTTCCCAATCAGCCGATCGCGCATTACCCGCTTATTTCCGGCAAAGAGTGGGTCGAGTCCCTCAATAGTATCACGGGAAGGACCAAAAAAAGATTCCTAAGGTACCCAAAGAGAAAAAAGATATCGATCACTGGCGGCGAGCCATCATTGCATCCTGACTTTATGTATATCCTCAATAACCTCGACAAGGATTGGAAGATAACCGTTACCTCGAACTTCACCTCGCCATTTTTCAACAGGGATGTAAAATTCTTAAAGCAGATCAAAAGAAGACGTAGTATTAAATTCAACGCCTCGTATCATTTTATGTACGCGGATATAGATAAATTCATCGAAAATGTGAAGAAGATGAAAAAGGCGGGTTTTTTTGTCCATAGCATATTTCTTGTCGCGCATCCGGCGCACATGAAAGAGATAGAGGAGTATAAAAATAGATTGTTGAAAATACACAAGATAGTAAAGCTTCAGAGATTTTTCGGACGGCATGAAGACGATCTGTATCCGGTGGAAGACGCCTATGATGTCGTATGCGAGCAGGAAGACGGCATAAGAAATTATGAAGCGTATCGCGAGGGATTCAACCAGTCCGGGAAAAAAGATATCTATTGCCGCATGAAGAAAGTCCTCTTCGCCCCGAACGGAGATATATATAACTGCCACTATAAGCTTTATACGGGCCACAAAGAAAAGTTCGGCAATATATTGGACCCTTCGACAAAAGCTCAGGGTCCATCCCGAGCAAACGAAGTGCGTCGAGGGATGGATAAAGATCTTCGTATAGTCATGCCGCAGGATTTCTTCCTGTGCCATGATTACGGCTTCTGCAACCCCTGCGATTCCGAAGGGCACGCTTTTAAAGATCTGGAAGGCAGAGAGTTCAACATAGGACAGGAATCCCGCCTGCGAGGTGGGTAAAAACCCGCTTCGCAGGTGAGGCTACTCATTATGCGTAAACTCATATCAGTCGCCACAATCTTGTTTCTTATATCTATTCTTCCAGCGCATTTTTCCTACGCTGACAAACCGGTCCCGAGAGTCGCCAGTTTCTGGAATAAGATTAAAGACAAGATTATTCAGTGCGTCCTGTGCCCGCGTAAATGCGTTATAGATAACGGCCAGAGAGGCCTGTGCACCGTTCGGGTGAATAAAGACGGAGTTCTCTACACTCTCGGCTACGGCAACCCGGTCGCGGTCCATATCGACCCCATAGAGAAGAAACCGTTCTTTAATGTCCTGCCGGGTACAAGCGCGTTCTCCATAGCGGTGGCGGGCTGCAACATGCGCTGTCTCTTCTGCCAGAACTGGCAGATCTCCCAGGCCAGACCCGATGAGGTTACCGTATATGACATGCCTCCGGAGATGGTTGTATCCGAAGCGATAAAGAACGACTGCCCGTTCATAGTGTACACCTACACTGAGCCCACCGTATTTTATGAATACATGCTCGACATCTCGAAACTTGCAAGGTCTAAAGGACTGAAGAACGGCATGCACACCTGCGGCTACATCAATCAGGAACCGCTTAAAGAGCTGCTAAAGTATATGGATGCCGTCAATGTCGACCTGAAAGGTTTCAATGAAAAATTTTATCAGAAGATGGGGGCTTTCGCGTCCCTCGAACCGGTATTAAATACGCTTAAGACCGTAAAAAAAGAAGGGGTGTGGCTGGAGATCACAAATCTGATAATACCCGGGTTGAACGACGATCCTAAAGAGATAAGATCGATGTGCGAGTGGATAAGGGATAATCTGGGAGCCGATACGCCGGTGCATTTTTCGCGCTTCATGCCTTCTTTTCGGCTTCAGAACCTGCCGCCCACACCCGTTTCGAAATTGGAAGAAGCTTACAAAATAGCCAAAGATGCCGGGCTCGATTATGTCTACATAGGGAACGTTCCCGGCCATGCCGGTGAAAACACATATTGCCCCCAGTGTAAAAAACTTATAGTCGGCAGGATCGGCTACCGCATAACAGAGAACAATATCAAGGACAAGAGATGTAAGTTTTGCGGCAGGTCGATATCAGGCATATGGGCACCTTAGTAACTTATCTGCAGATCTTCGGGATTGGCTTCAGTTTCGGCCTCGCCGGGCCGTGTCTTTTGATCTGCGCGCCTGTCCTCGTCACTTATATAGTCGGAAGCGGGAAAGGTCCGACGGCGATATTCAGAGATGTATTCACGTTTCTTTCCGGCAGACTGCTTGCTTATGTATTGTTGGGGGTGTTGGCCGGGCTCTCCGGCGCTGTTTTAAAAAAATTCACCGACCTCCATTTTTCATCATATCTCGAGCCGCTTGCCGGGGCGGTGACTATCCTCTTCGCGATTATCTTATTTACGGGCAAAAATAGCGGTAACTGCGCTTGTCCGACCGCCCGAAGTAAAATGCTCAATTTCGGCGGAATGTTCGCTTTCGGTTTTCTGATAGGCATAAGTCCGTGCGCTCCGCTTCTGGCGCTTCTCTTCGACATAGCCCTTATGTCAAAAGGCCTTCTCGACGGCGCTCTCTATGCGTTCTTCTTCGGACTGGGGACGTTTCTATCGGGACTGATCACCATCGGCGTGATCACAGGGCTTTTGACGCGCATTCCCGCCGCGCTTGTAAGGTCAAAGACCGCTACTGTCATATTTAAGACAATGTGCGCGTTATTATTGTTGATGCTGGGGCTGGGACTGATATTAAAAAGAATATGAAAAAAATTATATCGTTATCGATAATCCTGGCAGGCGCCACGGCGATGGCCTCGCAGATAGTTTATATGCGGGAGCTCTTGGTCGTATTTTACGGGAATGAGCTATCGATAAGTTTCATACTTGCCGGCTGGCTCATCAGCGGGGCCTTGGGCAGCGCCGTATTCGGAAAGTACGCGGACAGGATAAGGCCGAATGCAGAGGCCTTTTCTCTATGTCAGATGACTTTAGGATCACTGCTTATAGCGGGGATCGCGGCGGTAAAATTCATTAAGGTCTTCCTCGGGGTCAACCCCGGAGAGATCGTAGGGCTATTTCCGATAATGGCCGCGAGCTTTGCGATTCTGGCGCCTATCTGTGTATTGATGGGTTTTATCTTCCCGCTTGGCTGCAGTATATATGCTTCCCGGCAAAGTGACGGCGCGCGGGGAATAGGAACCGTCTATATTCTCGAGGCCATAGGTTCGATAATAGGCGGTACCGTCACAAGTTTTATACTTATCAGATCATTCGATGCGCTCCATATCGCAGCCATACTTGCGCTGTTAAATATCATGGCCGCGTTTTTATTGAGGTCCGTCATTGCTCGCAATGACAAAATTTTTAAAGCAACCGGTTTATTTCTTTCAGTTGTAATCATTGCGCTGTGGTCTTTCGGCGGCTTGAAAGCGATAGAACGTTACTCGCTTCAGAAGCAGTGGCAGGGCTACGAGATCCTGGACACCAAAAATTCGATATATGGGAATATCCTGATAGCCAGGAGAGGGGAAGATTATTCCTTATTCAATAATGGGCTTCGTCTTTACACGATACCGGATAAGCCGAACTCGGAAGAGGCCGTACATCTGGCGCTGTTGGAACATAAGGATCCAAGGAGAGTGCTTTTAATAGGCGGAGGCTCCGGCGGACTGGTGGGAGAGATACTGAAACACCGCGTCGAGAAAGTGGACTATGTTGAGCTCGACCCGTCCATAATAAAGATATCGGAAAATAATCTGCCCGAAAGTTATTATAAAGCGCTCAAAGACACCAGAGTCTCGATAAAAAACACGGACGGAAGATTTTTTGTCAAAAACGCAATAGAATTATACGATTGTATCATAATTCACACCGGCGATCCCTATACGGCAGAGGTTAATAGATATTACACGTCAGAATTTTTCAATGAGGTCAAGAAGGCGCTTAAGGAAAGCGGCCTCGTATCTTTCGGGCTTACATCAAGCGAGAGCTATATAAGCAAGTCCCTGGCGGAATTTTTAAGATCCATCTACGCTACTTTAAGATCTGTATTCAGCGAAGTGATCGTGATACCGGGTGAAACCGCGTACTTCCTGGCGTCGGATTCGATCGGCAGTCTAACTTATGATCATAAAATATTAGAAGAGAGGA
This sequence comes from Candidatus Omnitrophota bacterium, assembly GCA_030695725.1. Lineage (GTDB taxonomy): Bacteria > Omnitrophota > Gorgyraeia > 2-01-FULL-45-10 > 2-01-FULL-45-10 > 2-01-FULL-45-10. The sequence continues at coordinate 29,592 of JAUYPN010000032.1, read as the reverse complement.
CTCTCGCCAGAGCGCTCGATACGCAGTATGTGCGGGATTATTACCTCTTCTCAAAGCTTTCCCCGGAAGAAATAGCTTATTCCGAAAAGATCATAAAGGGCGGCAACGGCGCGGTAATAAATCATGATTCGAGGCCCGTCGCGTATTATTACGGGCTCATATTCTGGACGACGCTATTCAGGAATTCCGTATTTTCAAATATCTTAAGATCGGTCACCGAATCTGTAATATGGCGCTTCATAGGCATCTTTATGATCCTGCTCGCGGTTATCTCCATAACGCGCAGGTGGTCTTTTAAGAGATCCTCGCTTATGGCGGTGATGACCGGCGGCTTTAGCTCTATGGCTTTCCAGCTGCTCATACTGCTCACATTTCAGACGATGTACGGGTACCTCTTCTATAAATTGGGCATTATCCTCACCGCTTTTATGGCGGGCCTGGCCCTGGGCGCTGTCTTTGTCATAAAATTTATACCTGAAACGAAACGCGACAGGATATTTCTTATGGCGGTGCAGGGTGATTTCATAATTTTCTCCGTACTATTGGGCGCGGTATTCTCAAGATTTTGTCCGGATCCCTTATTTCCGGTCTTATCCGTAATAGCCGGATCGATAGGCGGCGCCCAATTCGCTCTCGCCAGCAGGGTATTGCTCGGTCAAAAGAAGGATGCGGGCAGGGTGGGCGGATTGAGTTACGGTATAGACCTCTTCGGCTCATTTTTAGGAGCGCTCTTAACGGGCATATTCTTGATTCCGATACTGGGAATACCAAAAACATGCTTCGCCATTGCGCTTATCAACCTGTCAGCGCTGGTATTATTGTTCATAAATCTACGTGTTGAAGAATAGAGAGTTTTGTAGTATCATAGGTCCTGCCGAGAATATGTATTAATACCCCTAAGCCTATTGCTTGAGATGGTGACTAATACGAGAGATAGGAAAAGATCAGTTAAAAAAATTATAAATAATTTTTTTAAGCGCCTGTAGCTCAATTGGATAGCCCGCCGTGTTATAGACACGCAGTAGGCATCCAATTGAGCATTAAGGAAGCGGCGAAAAATATACGCGCCTGTAGCTCAATTGGATAGAGTGGCTGGCTTCGAACCAGTAGGTTGGGTGTTCGATTCACCCCAGGCGCGCCACTAAATTTTGCTGTTGAAAGGTAGTAGCAAAATTTGTACCCCCTGCTTTGATTTGAAATTTGATGTAATTTATGAGTGGCAAATTTAAAATCAAGGGGGTAGTACATATGTTTAGGCGAGGGACAAAGGGAGCATTAAATATCATTCGTGCGGACGTGACGAAACTGGCAAACGTTTACGGCTTAGGACCGTATGCCGAAAGGCTTGAGGGTTCAAATCCCCCCGTCCGCACCATGTACCACTCACCCCGCTTCTTGCTTTCGCAAGAAAGCAGCGGGGTTCGGGTACATGGCGGGCCATTTTTACAGGAGGCGTATGATGATCGTAGTCTTGGGGATAATAGTCGTTTTGATCCTCGCGAGCGTTGTAATACTGCAGAGATTTATGAAAGATATGGCGATCGTTGAGAAAGACCTGCTTAAAGAGCTCAAAGAGATGAAGCAGTGCCTCATAAAGATAAACGAAAAGCAGCTGTAGGGCATCAGGCATCAGCGTGTTTCTCATTGATTTCCCCGGCGTCCTTTGATATAATCATCACTTTCGTACCTCTATAGCATATAGACACACAAGGCTATTTCTTGAAACAATGGCTAATGCGTGGCTATAGGAAGGGGTGACAGCGAGGCCTGTAAGGCCGAGCGTCATCAGGGGGAACCTTGGGTTCCCCCTATGAGGAATAAAAAGCGAACAAGACTTACTGCGTCTATTTATAGTTGGTCGCAGTGAGCTTTTTATGACCAGCGGCGGTAATTCAGTGGTAGAATGCGACCTTGCCAAGGTCGATGTCGTGGGTTCGAACCCCATCCGCCGCTCCAATGCCCGCATAGCTCAATTGGCAGAGCAGGACACTCTTAATGTCAAGGTTCCAAGTTCGATTCTTGGTGCGGGCACCATGTACCACTCACCCCGCTTCTTGCTTTCGCAAGAAAGCAGCGGGGTTCGGGTACATGGCACAGCCATAATATGCGGTAGAATGCTTGGCATTACATAAGGAGAAATTGACAGATGAAGATTATGGATTTTTTGAACAAGAAGGCCATATCGATGGACATCAAAGCCACCGATAAAGAAGGCGTGATACGCGAGCTTGCGGATCTTCTCGCCGGCGCCACCGGCATGAAGAACAAGGAAGAGCTTATCAGCGCTGTTCTTGCAAGGGAATCGTTGGGCTCAACCGGTATAGGACAGGGCGTGGGTATCCCGCATGCCAAAAGCCAGGCGGCCAAAGAGCTGGTGGCCGCATTTGGGCTTTCAAAGGAAGGCGTAAACTTTGATTCCCTTGACGGCGAGCTGGTCCATATATTCTTCCTCCTTATAGCCCCGGAAGAATCCGCAGGCCCTCACCTCAAGGCGCTTGCCAGGATATCCCGCATGCTCAAGGACAAATATTTCAGAGAGCTCCTCAGAAAAGCTAAAGACGAGAGTGAGATCCTGAGAATAATCCAGGACGAAGATTCCAAGAAGTACTAACGCGCAGAGTCGATCCAAAATGCTAAAAATACTAAAAGCTTTTAAGTGGCTTTATCCCGGCATGAGAGTCAAGAGATGGAGTTTCTTAGCCGTCTTTGGCGTGATCATGGTCTCGATGGGATTCGTCATGGTGATATCGGAGAACGCCTCTAAAAACAAGACTTTCGCCGCGATGATAATAATAGCGGGCATACTTGCTATCGTCACGGGGATAAAGCGCATAATAAAATCTTTCGTCACAATACTCCTTCCCTCAAGGGAAGGGGATCTTGTGGACAAGGTGTACAACAAGCTTATATTGGAGAGAGGGCCCAAAATGGTGGTGGTGGGAGGCGGAACGGGCCTTTCGATGCTTCTGCACGGTTTAAAGGAGTATACGAGCAATATAACCGCCGTAGTTACCGTGGCGGATGACGGCGGATCGAGCGGGCGCCTGAGGCAGGATTTCGATATGCTGCCGCCCGGCGATATAAGAAATTGCCTTGTGGCGCTGGCGGATGCCGAGCCGCTGATGGCTAAGCTCTTCCAGTTCAGGTTCGGAGAGGGGACGGAGCTAAAGGGGCATAATTTCGGCAACCTCTTCATTACGGCGATGTCGAAAGTCGCAGGCGGGTTTGACGCGGCCATAAAAGAATCGAGCAAAGTCCTTGCTATAAGAGGGAGCGTCGTGCCGTCCACGCTCAATAAAGTTACGCTCGTCGCCCAGCATGACGACGGGACGGAGAGCGTGGGGGAGAGCCAGATACCGAAGGCCCAGAAGCCGATAAAAAGGATCCTTTTAAGGCCCGCGGGCTCAAGGCCCACAAGCGAAGCCATCGAGGCGATAAAGAAGGCCGACGGAATAATACTGGGACCGGGAAGCCTGTACACGAGCATAATACCGAACCTCCTTGTGGAAAAGATCTATAAGGAGATAATCGCGTCCAGGGCCGTAAAGATGTATGTCTGCAACGTGATGACCCAGAAAGGCGAGACCGACGGTTATAAGGCGAGCGACCATCTGGAAGCCATAGTGAAGCATACCTCTCAAGGGATAGTCGACTACTGTGTCGTGAACACCGCGAAGATACCGGATAGTATGGTCGAGAGATACAAGACCGAAGGCGCCAGTCCTGTCGCGGCCGACTCGGAGAATATAAAGAAGATGAAATGCAAAGTTATAGAAGCGCATATAATCACCACTAAGGACTACGTGAGGCATGACGCCGGAAAGCTCGCAAAGATCGCGGTGGACCTTATAGGAAGCTTAAAGAAAGCCAAAACTTAGGATGAAAGAAGTCATAATAGTAGAGAAGACCGTAATAATAAAAAATAAGCAGGGACTGCATGCCCGGCCGGCGGCGTTATTTGTCCAGATCGCGAATAAGTTCGATTCCGATGTTATAGTTTCCAAGGGTAAGGCAAAAGTTAACGGTAAATCCATAATGGGTATAATGATGCTGGAGGCGGGCAGGGGGTCCAGGGTCACCATCACTACGAAAGGCGAAGACGCCCAGCAGGCCATTACGGAGTTGGAGAACCTTCTCTCAAGCGATATCGAGGATATCATAAAATGACCCCTCGACGCAGCCATCTCGTTATAGGCGGCTTTGCTCGGGGTCATGGTGAGCGACTGGAAGGAGTCGAACCATGACTAAAGGTAAAGAGCTTGTCTTAAGAGGTATACCGGCCGCTCCCGGAATAGTTACGGGTAGAGTGCTGCTTCTTGACAGAGAGCAGTATGTGATACCTAAACGCCCGCTAAAGGACGATCAGATCGCTAACGAGATAAAGCATTTCAAGGACGCGCTTATCCAGACGAAGCAGGAGGTTATGGAGATAAAGAAGCGCATATCCGAGGAACTCTCCGCGGAGCACGGCCAGATATTCAGCGCGCACCTCTTAGTCATAGAAGACAGCATGCTTATAGAAGAGGTTGTATCCAAGATAAAGAAGGACAAGCTTTCCGCAGAATACACATTCCAGGATGTATTGAAGAAATATATAAAGGTATTCTCGGAGATGGACGATGAATACTTAAAAGAGCGGATAAGCGATATTAATGACATAGGTAAGAGGATATTGAAGAACCTCATCGGCGCAAGAGAAGACGCGCTCTCCACGCTAAAGGACAAGGCCGTGGTGATCTCTTATGATCTTTCACCCTCCGACACGGCCACTATGCACAAAAAAAATGTCATAGGCTTTGCTACAGACATAGGGAGCCGCACTTCACACACCGCCATCATGGCCAAGTCTTTGGAGATACCGGCGGTCGTGGGCTTGGAGACGGTCACCAAAGAAGTTCAAAACGGCGATACCGTGATAGTCGACGGAACTCACGGCGTGGTGGTGCTGAATCCGACGCCGGCGACGCTTAAGCATTACGAATCGAGCCGCAAAAAATTAGTGGCTTTCGGAAAGACCCTTCTGGAGATGAAGGGCCTTCCGTGCGAGACCTTAGACGGCAGGAAGATAGGGCTGATGGCAAACATAGAATTGCAGGAAGACGTCGCCTCCGTTATCGCCCACGGCGCCGAGGGGATAGGATTGTACAGGACAGAATACTTTTACATGAACCGCAAAGACCTGCCGACCGAAGAGGAGCAGTTCAAGGAGTATTCGGTGGTCGCCAGGAAGATCAGGCCTTATACCGTGGTCATAAGGACGCTCGATCTGGGCGGGGATAAATTTCTGTCGCAGCTTGAGATCCCGCAGGAGATGAATCCTTTTATGGGATGGCGCGCCATAAGATTTTGCCTGGCAAGGCCGGACATATTCAAGACACAGCTGCGCGCCATATTGAGAGCCTCCGCTTTCGGGAAGCTGAAGATGATGTATCCGATGATATCGGGCATCGAGGAGCTGAAACAGGCCAATGCCATATTAGAAGAGACAAAGAAAGACCTGAGAAAAGAGGGCATATCGTTCGACGAAAATATGGAAGTAGGCGCCATGATAGAAGTCCCATCGGCGGCATTGACGGCCGATATTCTGGCCAGGGAAGCCGACTTCTTTTCCATAGGAACGAACGACCTTATCCAGTACTCTCTGGCTGTCGATAGGGTAAATGAGAAGATAGCCTATCTATACGAGCCGGCGCACCCCGCGGTACTGCTTCTGATAAAGAACGTGATAGAGGCCGGCCATAGGGCGGGAATATGGGTCGGCCTATGCGGGGAGATGTCCGGGGACATAGTGATGACCCTCATACTTTTAGGGCTCGGCCTCGACGAATTCTCCACATCGCCGATCGCGATCCCGGAGGTCAAGAGGATAATAAGATCGGTCAGCATGGAGCAGGCAAAAGAGGTCGCCCAGCAGGCCCTTACGCTCTCTACCGGTAAGGAGATAGAGAAATTTGCCAGAAGAAAGCTCAAAGAGATAATTCCGGATCTCGCTATAGAGATAGAATAAGCTGATGATAGAATTGGATAGTTTCAAGAAAATAGAGAAGTGCGATGAGTCGAGCATGCTCGAGCTCATCGAATCTTTTCCCGAGCAGTGTCAGGACGCCCAGCGCATAGGCGATGGATTCGAGCTGCCTCAGGAGTTTAAGCGTTCCTACAAAAATATAGTCTGTACGGGCCTCGGAGGCTCGGCTATAGGGGCGGATCTTGTGAGATCCTACATAGCCCAAGACGCTCAAGTCCCGGTATCGGTCAACAGGAACTACGGCCTTCCTAATTTCGTCACCGAAGATACCCTTGTCATAGTGTCGAGTTACTCCGGTGACACCGAAGAGACCTTGAGCGCCTATCGCGAAGCCGTATCGAGAGGCTCCAGTATAATAGCCGTCACCTCGGGCGGCAAACTTGAGAAAGCGGCCGAAGAGGACGGCCTTCCGTGCCTGACGATACCCGAAGGCTTCCCGCCCAGGTGCGCGTTAGGGTACTCATTCTTTCCGCTCCTGGCGATATTGGCCAAGATAGGCATCGTAAAGGACCAGGTCGGGTCGATAGATGACGCTATACATAATTTAAGGAAATTGAAAGACTCCAGAATAGGATACAAAGTTTCACACAAGGACAATCCCGCGAAAAAGATAGCCGCGGAGATCTTTGGCAGGCTTCCAGTGATCTACGCAAGTTCCGATCACACCGATGCCGTTGTGACCAGATGGAGAGGGCAGCTTGCGGAAAATTCCAAGACGCTCTCATCCGGGCACCTCTTTCCGGAGATGAATCATAACGAAATAGTCGGGTGGGAGAACCCCAAAAAAGTGCTGAAGGATTGCGTTGCCGTGATCTTAAGAGATGCCGCCGACCATCCGAGGATATCCAAAAGGATGGATGTGACAAAAAATATTCTTAAGAAGAATGAAGTGAAAGTTCTGGAGGTCTCTTCTTCGGGAAAAGAGCTCCTCGCCAGGATCTTCTCGCTTGTTTACATCGGAGACTTCGTAAGTTTCTATCTGGCGATATTGAACGGCATAGACCCTACGCCCGTAGAGAAGATAACGTATCTCAAAAAGGAGCTGGCTAAGACATGAAGTTATTAGTATTAGCGGCGGGATATGCGGTTAGATTGCAGCCTCTCACCTCGAACACGCCAAAACCCCTTCTGTCTGTAGGCGGCGTGCCGATAATAGACAGAATACTTGCCAAGACGGCTTCCTTAAAGAACGTAGATGCCGTACATGTGGTGTCGAACCATAAGTTTTTCCGGAATTTTGTAGAGTGGAAGAGCGCGCGCAAGGATACGTCAAGGATCTTCTTAATCGACGACGGCACTATGACCAACGACTCGAGGCTCGGCGCAATACGCGACATGGATCTTGCCGTAAGAGAGGGCTCGATAGACGACGATCTGCTCGTCATAGCCGGAGATAACCTGTTCGATCTCGACCTGACGGCATTCTTAAAGTTCGCTAAAGGCCACAATGACGGCGTCTCTGTGGCCTTATATGATGTCGGAAGCATCGAGGCGGCGAAGAAGTTCGGCGTGGTCCGCATTGACAAGAACGGCCTTGTGACGGATTTCGAAGAGAAGCCTCAAAGCCCTAACTCCACTCTGATATCTACGGGGATATATTTTTTCCCGAAGAAGAAGGTGCCCGGTCTCGGCGAATATGTCGATCTGGAGGGCGCAAAGCTCGACGCGCCCGGTTACTACATAAGATGGTTGAGCGTCAACGATAAGGTTTATGGTTTTCCGTTCTCTGAAAAATGGTATGATATAGGCGATCTGGAATCGTACAAGAGAGCGGACGAAGAGTACAAAAAGAAGGAGGAGTAGAGGCATGTCGATGCATAAATATCTCTTTACCTCGGAGAGCGTGACAGAGGGTCACCCCGATAAAGTTTGCGATCAGGTATCCGATGCGGTGCTTGACAGCGTGTTGAAGCAGGATCCCGCGGGCAGGGTCGCCTGTGAAACATATGTGACGATGGGATTGCTCATAATAGGCGGAGAGCTGACGACGACCGCGTATGTCGATATGCACAGCCTGTGCAGGGATCTCTTAAGGAGGATAGGCTACACGCATCCCAAATATGGGTTCGATTACCATACATGCGCCATATTGAACGCGATACATACTCAGTCGCCAGATATAGCCAAGGGCGTTGATTCGGGCGGCGCCGGGGACCAGGGCATGATGATGGGATATGCGTGCCGCGAGACGCCGGAATTGATGCCGCTGCCCATAATGCTGGCTCATCAGCTTTCCCGCAAACTGGCTGAGGTCAGGAAGAAGAACGTTCTAAAGTACCTCGGGCCCGATGGGAAATCTCAGGTCACCGTAGAGTATCATGACGGAAAACCCAAAAGGGTCACTACCGTGATATTGGCCAGCCAGCACACGGAGGATGTTCTGGACAAGAAAAAGGATATGCTTTGCGAGGAGGCCAGAAGAGAGATAATAGAGAAAGTGGCCAAGCCGGTATTGAAGGGCTGGATCGACAAAGAGACGAAGTTTTTGATAAATGCCACGGGCAAATTCGTCATAGGCGGCCCACAGTCGGATACTGGCATGACAGGCAGGAAGATAATAGTGGATACATACGGCGGGACGGTCCCGCATGGCGGGGGTGCCTTCTCGGGTAAAGATGCCACGAAAGTTGACAGGTCTGCCGCCTACATGGGCCGATATATTGCCAAGAATACTGTAAAAGCGGGCCTTGCGGATAAATTGATGGTGCAGCTTGCCTACGCTATAGGTGTCGCCGATCCTGTCTCTATAATGGTGAATACATACGGCACGGGAAAAGTTTCGGATGACAAGCTCATAAAGATAATAAGGGACCACTTTGAGCTTACTCCGCACGGCATCATAGCTGAACTGAAATTGCGCGAATCGGACGGCGAAAGGTTCCAGAAGACCGCGGCCTACGGCCATTTTGGCAGGAACGAAGAAGGGTTTACGTGGGAGAAGACGGACCAGGCGAAAGATCTGGGAAAATACATTAAATAGCTTAAAGCTAAAAGTGGAGAATACGATGAAGTACGATGTTAAGGATTTAAAGCTGGCGAAAAAAGGCAAGCTGCGCATAGAGTGGGCGAACGAATATATGAAAGTGCTTCAACTCATTCGCAAACACTTTAAGACGGAGAAGCCGTTAAAGGGATTGAACGTGGCGTGCTGCCTGCACGTGACGACAGAGACGGCCAACCTGGCCCTTACATTGAAGGAAGGCGGCGCCAACGTATTCGTATGCGCGTCCAATCCTCTGAGCACCCAGGATGACGTGGCGGCCTCCATGGTCAAGGATATGGGAATACCAACGTTCGCTATCAAAGGAGAAGACAACAAGACGTACTACAAACATATCGAGAGCGTCCTGGAAGCGAATGTGCATGTCACTATGGACGACGGCGCGGATCTCGTATCTATGATACATAAGACCAAAAAACATCTTGCCAAAAACATAATAGGCGGGACCGAGGAGACGACTACCGGCGTGATAAGATTAAGGAGCCTCGAGAGGCAGGGGCTTCTCATGTACCCGATAATCGCCGTTAACGATGCCTCCACAAAACACCTGTTCGATAACAGATACGGCACCGGCCAGTCTACTCTGGACGGTATCATAAGAGCAACGAATGTCCTTATTTGCGGATCCAGCTTTGTCGTATGCGGCTACGGATGGTGCGGCAGGGGAGTGGCGATGCGCGCCAGAGGCATGGGCGCGAATGTGATAATAATAGAGGTCGATCCTTTGAAGGCTCTTGAGGCAGTTATGGACGGCTACAGCGTGATGCCTATCAAAGAGGCGGCAAGAAAAGGGGACGTATTCGTCACTCTCACCGGCGATATAAATGTAATACGAAAAGAACATTTTGAGGTTATGAAGGACGGAGCTATAGTAGCGAATTCCGGGCACTTCAATGTTGAGATTGATATTACCGGCCTCGAGAAGATGTCGGTAAAGAAGAGAGTGGTTCGGGAATTTGTGGAAGAGTACACGCTAAAGGGAGGCAAGCGCGTAAACCTTTTGGGCGCCGGAAGGCTCATCAACCTGGCCGCGGCGGAAGGCCATCCGGCGAGCGTCATGGATATGAGCTTCGCGAACCAGGCGCTCTCGTGCGAATATATGGCTAAAAATTATAAGAAGCTGGAGAAAAAGGTTTATAAAGTGCCTGATCTTCTGGACAAAAGGATCGCGAAATTAAAATTGGGATCTTTAGGTCTAAAGATAGATATGCTGACTAAAGAACAAAAAGAATATCTGGATAGTTGGGAAATAGGAACGTAAATTTTAAAGAAGGAGTCATTGCGATGGGCAGGAGAGCGATCGATATGGATGTTCTGGTGATGGACCTGGTCCTGGCCGCGGATATGGACGAGAAGAACAGAGCGGCAAAGAAGATAACCAGCATAGCTTATAAGAACGGCATATACTCTTCGAGTATAAACGGATTATACATGGCCCGTGGTAAGGGAGAGTTCCCCGGGACTTTCACTGCGCCGGCTATAAACTTAAGGACGCTGACTTACGACCTTGCCAAGGCGATCTTCAGGGTGGCAAAGAAGAACAACGCCGGCGCTTTTATTTTTGAAATAGCGAAATCGGAAATGGGATATACGGACCAGCCGCCGGTGGAATATGCGGCCGTCTGTCTTGCCGCGGCGGTCAAGGAAGGATGGACGGGGTCCGTATTCGTGCAGGGCGACCATTTCCAGGTTAACGCCAAAAATTATAAAGAGAACCCCCAAATCGAACTCGACGCCTTGAGATCGATAATCACTAAAGCCATGGAAGCCGGTTTCTACAACATAGACATAGATTCATCAACCCTCGTCGATCTGACGAAATCTAACATAAAGAAACAGCAGAAAGATAATTACGAGGCATGCGCCATCCTCACCAACTTTATAAGGAAGAATCAGCCTAAGGGTATAGAGGTTTCAGTCGGGGGAGAGATCGGCGAGGTCGGCCATCAGAACTCCACGCCCGAGGACCTGAGAGCCTTCATGGAAGGATTCAAGAGCAAACTCAGGAAAGGGCGGACCGGAATAAGCAAGATCAGCATACAGACGGGCACTTCCCACGGCGGGGTCGTCCTGCCGGACGGAACGATAGCGAAGGTTAAGCTAGATTTCGATACTCTGAAGAATCTATCCAAAATAGCGGTCGAGGAGTACGGCATGGCGGGAGCGGTCCAGCACGGGGCATCGACCCTGCCGGCTGAGGCGTTCGGAAAGTTCCCGGAAGTTGGCGCGGCCGAAGTGCATCTGGCTACGGAGTTCCAGAATATGGTATATGAGTCGAGCCACTTCCCGAAGGAGCTTAAGGAGAGGATCTACGATTGGCTGAAGAAGACTCTGATTTCGGAGAAAAAAGCGGATCAGACCGAGGAGCAGTTCCTGTACTCTACCAGGAAGAAGGCGTTGGGACAATTCAAGAAAGACATAATGAGCTTGCCTAAAGAGGCTAAAGACGCGATAGCATCGGAGATTGAGAAGAAGTTCGAGTTTCTCTTCGAAAAGCTCAATGTCAGGGGGACGAGAGACCTCACCTCAAAACATGTGACCTTAAAGAGGGTGATATCGAGGAAGAGGGGCCCTTCGGAACACGTAGAATTAAGCGGAGAAGGCGCTGACTAAGCCCGCTTGTTCAGAAGATATATTCCGATTCCGGTAAATATTATGTTGCCCGCCCATGCGGCTATGACGGGCGGAAGTAGGCCGGATTTTCCGAAAGCAAGAGATATAGCTATTACCGCGTAGTAGAGCAATCCTATCACTATACTCATTCCTATGCCTACCATCACCCCTCCGCGCATAGTCAGCAGGGCGAAGGGGGCCGCCACCATGATGATGATGAGGCTGATGAAAGGGAATGCCAGCTTGTAATGGAGATCTACCAGGAGATTTCTGGTTATTTTCATATCCGAGCCTCGGAAATTACCTATGTAGCTCAGCAGTTCCCTATAGCTCATAAATTCCGCTTTCAACTCCTTGTTGGCGAAATCCCTGGGCCTCTCTTTCAGCGGTATTATCTTTTCGCTGTGGAATTCCGGGGAGGATAGCATCTTTCCCGAATTATCCACCTTATACATTATGACCTTAAGGAACTTCCATTCCGACCCCGTCCATATCGCGTTTTTTGCCGTGATCTTCGATATAAGATTTTCGCCCACGTCGTGTTCATGGATTATGATGTCGCTCAATTTCTTCTCCACGGTGTCATAGGTCCTGGCGAAGACTATCCTGTTGCCCGTACCGTATACCGCGACATTTTCCAGCACCTTCAGCTGTTTATCCCCGGCCTTGTACTTCTCCAGCTCCTCGCGGCGGATCATCTGGGATACTTTGGACGTAAGCGGTATGATCCTGTCATTGATCATGAAAGTGAACGCGCTTATCAAAAATCCCAGTACCAACAGCGGCGTAAGTATGCGCCACAGGCTGACGCCGCTTGACTTCATGGCTATGATCTCATTATTCTTATTAAGGTTACTCAGCATATATATGGTGGAGAGCAATGCCGCCATGGGTATGATCTGCACGAACATAGTGGGGATATAATAAAAATAGAAAGCTATTACGGATTGCAGAGGGATCTTGTACTTGACGATGTCATCGATAAACGAGAATATATCTATGATGACGGCCATTATAACAAATACGAAGAGGCACCATAGAAAAGAGCTTAAAAAACCCCTGATCATGTACCTGTCTATTATTTTCACTTTATATTCCCCGCGCCAGTGTAAAGCATGTCACGCATCGAGCGCCGCCGTTTAAAAGAGTCTTCGCGCATTCTCCGAGCGTGGAACCGGTCGTCATCACGTCGTCTATCAGGAGTATCCTTTTATCTTTGATATCCGCCTTGGGCGAAACCCTGAAAGCGCTCTTAAGATTCTTAATCCTCTCGCCCTTCAATAGCTCATTTTGATATCGCGTCTTACGCGTCTTCTCCAGAGTGTTTGTAAGCATAAGGGAGTATTCTTTCGATATGGGATTGGCGATCATGAGAGACTGGTTAAACTCTCTTGCTTTAAGGCGCTCCCTATGCAGGGGGACGACCGTTACCAGATCGACATCCGCGATCTCGGGGTTATCTTTTATATAATCGATCATGAGCTTTGAAAATATCTTAGCGAGGATCGTCTTACCTTTATATTTAAACCGGTGGACGAGCTCTTTCAGTCCGCTGTCATAGAGACATGCCGAGTACGCGAGGACCGGAGAGGAGTCGAGTTCGAAAGGCGGCATCGCGTTGCGATTTATGGAGGCTATGCAGTGCCCGCACAGACGAAGCTCATTAATAGCCTCGAGCGCAGTCTCGCAGCCCAAGCAATGGAGCGGGTAGATCAGGTTCAGAAAATTTTTCACGATTCCCTTTACGGCTTGCATGCCGGTATTATATACCCGTTGCGGTTCAATGGTCAAGCCAAGCGCTATGGCGTGCTATGGCGTATATGTGCCTATAATATCTTCCCTTATGTTTGCGGTAGCTCCATCATCCGCGGCGGGCGCCAAAAAGCCTATCCTATTCTCTGTTATCCATTGTGTGCCAGGAATGTCGGCGGCAGGCATCAGAAAGCCGATCGTTACAGTGGCGCCGGGGCCGCCATAAGCGCCCATGTCGCTCGTTGGGAGCCTCAGGCCTGGCGGCCTACTAATATCGGTAAATATAGGGTTGCCGCCGTCTATTATGTCATTGTTTCCAACGACATCTTGCAAACGGTAATCGCCGGCTGCCGCATTTACGAACCAAGGCGGGTCGGTTATGTTGGTGAAGGATATGGGTATGTCCCAGTTAATTAGGCCGTTACTTACACCTATGTCTGAAAAACTAACATTAGTGTCTTGTGAAGTGCCCCCGGCGAATAGATCACGGTTAATGTTGCCAAAACTTATAGAATTTATGATATTGACTGGGCCAGCTGTAATTGCTTGAGTAACAGTGTAAATTCCGCCGCCATTCGTGCCGGCGCTATTTTCCACTATAGTGTTGTTGGTCAGATTTACTGGACCAGTGAGGTCACCATTGGCAGATATGCCGCCGCCAAATCTTGCAGCAGTGTTTCCCGCTATGATATTATTGTTTATGTCAAGACGGAGTCTGTTGAGGTCGACTAATATCCCGCCGCCGTTGCCGTTGGTTCTATTAAGGCTTATAATATTTTTAGCTACGGTAGAACCATCGCCCTGATTATTAATAAATATTCCTGCGCCTCCGCTGCCGGTAGCGACGAGGGGTATATTTTCTGTTACAGTATTGTTAGTAACTCTAAGGGTTGCAAGGGGGCTGGCGGGGATGCTGCTATTAAGAGTTATCCCTCCGCCGAAATTACCCCTTACGGTATTGTTATCAATATTGACCACGCTCTCCAGGCTGGTAGTTTGGGATGCGGCACTTATCCCGCCCCCGATATTGGCGTTTACGATATTATTGGTAACATTGCAATTGGAGATCACTCCCCCCTGGGACAACGAAAAACAGGATATCCCGCCGCCAACGCCGTCAGTTGCGTTTTCTTCTACCATATTGTTAGTAATATTCGTGAGATTGCCGGTAGTTGCAAAGATCCCTCCACTATCACTATCGCCTAAAGTACGATTTCTAAACAGAGTATTATTAGCGATAGTCAAATTATTTACAGCCCGTATGCCGCCTCCTCTCTGGCCTGTGTTGCCTGTCGCTGTCCCATATATGCTTAAGCCAGGGTAGCCTGTCGCTGTCCCGTATTCACCTATATGATTATTGGCTATCACGGCCAAGGCCGTACCGTATGAGTCAATAAATATCCCGCCGCCATGGCCTTCTGGGGCAGCATTTCCCGCTATGATATTATTGATGATGATACAGGAAGAAGCGTCCCCGATGCCGGCATTTATCCCGCCTCCCGGCCAACCGCCCATTAACGCGTTGTTTCTTATGATATTGTTGGCTATGGTCAAGTTAGTGGCGGTTTCGTTGGTTCTGATATTTATTCCCGCACCCATACGGCCGCCGCTATTTCCTGCTATAAGGTTGTTTGCAATGGTAACGTTAGAGGAGAGCCAGATGTCGCCAGATATTCCACCACCATCCCAGCCGGCTTGGTTTCCTGATATTTGATTATTTTGAATTACAAGTGTGGATAAGGGCCCTTTTTGTCCAACATTTATTCCGGCGCCGTTGTCAGCAGTATTATTTCTTACGATATTGTCGGTAATGATAACGTTGGTAGCGCCAGCGCCCCATGAATAAAAATTTATACCCCCACCGCCACCCCCCGCCATTCTGCCATTTTGTATGATGAATCCGTTTATAGTAAAATTTGGCACGGAATTAGCGGCACAGGATATCACTCTTCTGTTGTTTGTCGGGCTGCCGTTGCCGTCTATCGTTGAGGGAGTGCCGGCATTGGGATCGTTGGGATTAAAGGTCTGAGCATCAAAAGTCCTGTCGAAGCCGCCTCTCAATATAACCGATCTGCTTATAACAACGTTTTCCAGGAATATCCCGTCGAAAAAACCCGATACCCTTCCAACGCACCTTATCTCATCGTTTGCCTGGAAAAAAGCATCGTTGAGAGCGGCCTGTATGCTTCTGTAGAATCTGTTACCTCTAATATTAATTCCATGACTGTCTCCAATGTTTTCGACCGTTACGGGATTAGGCGCGAGGCGGCAGGCCATGCTTGTTATTATATTGGAGTTTGAGGCGCTCTGGTATCTCGGATCTCGAGTTCTAAGAGCTACGCTTAGCACGGTTATGTCGGTAAGATTGCCGGTGATGCTGCGGGCATCGGCAAATGTGAGGCCGCCTATTTTATTCGATATCGTCTCTGGCATACCGCTTGCTGCAGGTGTATAGGTTAGATTCGGGGCAGCTACCGTAAAAGCGCCTGTGACATTGATCCCTGTTCTATCATAAACATCTACTGAAGCGCCGCCGACTATAATATTGACGTGCTCGGAATTTGCTACGATCTTCTTCATCCTTTCTATAATATAGGCCGCCTCGCCCTTAAGCTCGGACTCTATTCTGAATACGGCTACATATCCAAACTGGCTTATCAGGATAGAGAATGCGGCTAGGAGGATTACTGAGGACGCTGCCATGACTATTATGAGCTCTACGATAGTAACGGCCTTCTTCAAAGTAAGATTTATTGCCACTCCTCTATCCTTCCTGCGGCAACATGGACTCTGTTGATGGTCGCTGTCATCGTTCCCGCGGTACCTATCGATCTTATGTTGAAACCGGCTACTGGGTCAGACGTTATGGTAATCGTAAAATTTCCTGCGCCTGCCGGGAAGTTGCATGGGATAGAATTTCCTTGCGGCCAAGTAGCAGGATCAAGCGGATCGCGATGCTCTATTATAAACATGGCATATTCAACCCCACAGTTTGCGTTGTAATATGCCTGCTGGAATAAGGCATCGGTGGCTGGCGCGCGCGTAGTGAAAAACATGACGTTGCAGAAAGCCGGCACCAAAGCGGCCGCGACTATGGTGACGAAAACCGCTATCAGCGTTAAAGAAAATCCCTTTTTAGTGTCAAGGCTGATCATTGTCTTTTTACTACGCCTAATGAAACCGATTTGTTTTGGCCTTTATATACCCATGAGGTGGCCACGATTATCTCTTTATAGCTGCTGGCTACGTCCCAGTTTTGTTCGCTAACCACGTACGACCTGTTGCCGCTATACCTGTCTCTTAAATTGCATGGAAATGGCAGATCCGCGGCGTGGCGCTGGTCTGGAGGGGTAATGTCCAGCGCGGGATCCGTATAGTCAAGCGGCCGAAGCTCTTCCAGCGTGGCCATCGAAAACTTGGTCGCTTCATAGTAATTCTCCGAATCAACCAGCTTGTCTTTGGTATATTCAAGAATAGCTGATGAACTGACTACCATTATGGCGATTATTAGACAAGCGACTATAAGGTCTACAAGGCTCAATCCGGCTCCTTTTTTACTGTATCTTTATCACATCATATAGTCTATCACAAAAAGACTTGTAGTGGCGGGGAAAGTGTTCGCGGAAGGCGGTACCCCGCAAGGTCCACGCTTGCCCGTTGTGCCCGTTGTAGCTATGTCTTGAAAATATCGCCGGGTTTGTCTATAATAAGGGCTTATGGCGAAGACGAGACAGGCGTGGGGGACGAGGTTCGGGATCATAATGGCCGTTGCGGGAAGCGCGATCGGATTGGGGAACTTCCTCCGTTTCCCTGTGCAGGCCGCGTCGAATGGCGGCGGAGCCTTTATGATACCTTACTTCATCTCGCTCTTCCTTCTCGGCATCCCGCTAATGTGGATAGAATGGACTCTCGGGCGATACGGCGGCGGTTTTGGACACGGCACGGCTCCGGGGATATTCCACACCATGTGGGAGAAGAGCCGGTTCATGAAATATTTCGGCGTCATAGGCATATTCGGGCCCCTCGTTATATTGATCTATTACACATATGTAGAATCCTGGACGCTTGCCTACAGTTGGTTTGCCATTACAGGAAGATACGCCTCCGCTGCCACCGAAAACTCGATGAAATCTTTCTTAAGCGGATTTCAGGGGTTGGAGAAGAATAATTTCTTCTCAAGCCTCGCTCCCGCGTACACATTCTTTATCCTGACATTACTGGCGAACATAGCGGTCATATACTACGGAATAAAGGGCGGCATAGAGAAGCTCTGCAAGATCGCGATGCCGCTCCTTTTCATATGCGGCGTGATAGTTATGGCGCGCGTACTCACTTTAGGGGCGCCGGATCCGGCTAAGCCTGGCTGGAATATCGTTAATGGGTTGGGATTTTTGTGGAACCCCGATTTTTCCGCGCTCAAGAGCGCCAAGGTCTGGCTTGCGGCGGCAGGACAGATATTCTTTACTTTGAGCGTCGGCATAGGCGTCATACTTACATACGCGAGTTACTTATCAAAAGGGGATGACGTTGTCCTGTCGGGACTCTCCGCCGTAAGCACAAACGAATTTGCCGAGGTCATAATAGGCGCAAGTATAGTAATACCCGCGGCATTCATCTTCTTCGGGCCGGCCGGCACAGAAGCGATAGCGAAGAGCGGCGCGTTTAATCTGGGGTTCGTGACGATGCCGTTGATATTCAGCAGGATTTCAAATGGCGCATTCTTCGGCTGCGTCTGGTTTCTGCTATTATTTCTGGCCGGCATAACATCTTCGGTATCGCTTGCCCAACCCGCGGTGGCATTCCTGGAGGATGAATTCAATATCTCGAGAAAGAGAGCGGTATCGATACTGGCCGCGGCGTTATTTATCCTTTGCCAGCCGGCGATATTTTTACTCGGTAAGGGCGTGGTTAATGAGCTCGATTTCTGGGGCGGGACGTTCTGCCTCGTCCTCTTTGCCGCTATAGAGACGATACTCTTCGCATGGGTATTCGGGATGGAGCGGGCATGGAAGGAGATACATCACGGCGCCGACATGAATATTCCCAAGGTCTACAAATTTATAATAAAGTACGTGACTCCGTTATTCCTATTATTGATACTCGGAACATGGGCCTATCAGGAGTGGTGGCCATTGATCATGATGAAGGGTGTTTCGGCGGCCGACAAGCCTTTCGTTCTCGCGACCCGATTCTCCCTGATCGCCTTATTTGTGATATTATCGATCTTAGTCAAAGTTGCGTGGAGGAAAAAGAGAAGAGAGGTAAAGATATGAGGCTTTCCGGCTGGATCTTTCTGGTGTCCTCATGGGCTCTCATATCGATCCTCACCACGTTCTGTTTCTACAAAGTCTTTACAAAGAAGAAGATCGATTAAAAAAATAACGGGGTCAGGTCTCCACGCTTGACAATCCCGTAGACCCCCAGGGTATGCAACGGTATAGATTGTACGAAAATGGCTAAGATCGATATAAAGAATATTTCGAAAGATGAGCTGATAAAAGAGCTCGTCAGGATGGACGAGAAGCCGTACAGGGCTGCTCAAATTTTCCGATGGCTCTATAAGGCTTGCCCTGTACCCGAACGAAGTGAGCGGTACAGGGCAAGCGTGAAGTCTTTCGATGAGATGACGGATCTCAACAAAGAATTGCGCGAAAAGCTGAAAGATAAATTTCATATCACAAAGATCGTCCTTCTGGATTCAAAACGGTCTTTCTCTGACGGCGCCACGAAGTATCTGCTTAAATTAGAGGACTCGCATACGATAGAGTCCGTATTCCTTCCGGAAGAGGAGAGGTCAACGCTCTGCCTCTCATCGCAGGTCGGATGTAAGTTCGGATGCTCCTTTTGCGCCAGCGCCCCGTTCGGGTTCGTCCGTAACCTCAAGGCCTCGGAGATCCTGGACGAAGTGCTATTCATAAAAGCCCATAACAAAGACCGTACAATTACAAATATTGTATTTATGGGAATAGGCGAGCCATTGGATAATTATAATAACGTGATAAGAGCGATAAGGATATTGAACGACGAAGATGCCTTTAAGATAGGCGCCCGCAAGATAACGATATCCACCTGCGGGATAATCCCCGGTATGGAAAAACTGGCCGGCGAAAAGCTGCAGATAGAGCTCTCGGTCTCTTTGCATTCAGCTGATGACAAAATACGCTCTAAACTTGTCCCCATAAACAAGAGATATCCGCTAAGTGATCTCATGACCGCCTGCAAAGATTATACCAGACAGACCAAGAGGATAATAACATTCGAATATATATTGATAAAAGGAATAAACGCCTCCGAAGGCGACGCGTTCAAGCTGGCAAGGCTTCTGACCGGGCTTTTGTGTAAGGTGAACGTAATATCGTATAATCAGATCAGGGCCAAAGGTTACGAGCCCCCTGCTATAGATGGTGTAAAGAATTTTATCAGGACGCTGAAGAGCCGCGGTATAAATGCGATGCTGCGTAAATCAAAGGGCGAGGATATAGACGCCGGCTGCGGTCAGCTGAGGATATCCAGATTATGAACAAAAGCGATGCCGTAATAAGGCATATAGCATTCTTCTTTTCGTTGGCCTTATATCTGACGCTGCTACCCATAATACTCTCTTACTCTCTCGGATATCATATAGATTTTCATAAGCTCGTGATATATAAGACGGGCATACTCTCCTTAAGGAGCACACCCTCAGGCGCGTCCATTTATGTAAACGGTAAGCTATATCCCGATATCACGCCTGCCAGGATAGAGGAGCTGAGGCCGGGTACCTATTCTATAGAGGTAAGGAGAGAGGGCCTCTTTCCATGGCAGAAGGACCTGGCTGTCCGGCCGAATATGGTTACCCGCGCGGAGAATATACTCCTCTTTCCCACGCTGCAGGTAACGGAGAAGGTCGGCGACCGTGAAGCGGATAACTTCTTCATACCCGATGACAGGAGCCAAATATATTATATGACGAAAGCCGGCCTCTACGGATCGAATATTGACGGGACGAATCCTAAGAAGCTTTCGTCCTATTCGGGGTGGCCTTCCGGTATCCTGGGGAAGAAGCTCTCCCCTGACGGAAAGAAGATCTTATATTTTAATGAAAACGGCATATGGATCATCTACTTGAACGGCTTGAGGCTGATCAAGAGTGAAGATATCGCGGAAGTGGAAGAGGTCTTAAAAAGTCCGGACACCATAAAGGATGTATTCTGGCATTCGGGCTCTAATCATATAATCTTTGCGGCCGGTAGGGATATAAATGTGCTGGAAATAGGCAAGGGCGGCGGCAAGAATATAGTCACACTCAATAAGTGCAGCCGCCAGCCCCAGGGCGTGTACTACGATGTATATAACGATTCGCTCTATTTTAATGATTCTCCGGGAGGTAAGAGTAAGTTATACAGGCTTGACCTTAGGGAAAAGTTTTTCGGAAAATTTATGGAACGCATCAAGAAAGAATTCGATATAATTTATGAGAAAAGATGAGAGGCTTCGCAGGTTCTTCGAGATAGTGCCGGGGCTCATGACATGGTCTACGATCCTGGGGCTCATAATATTTTCCGTATTTAGACCTCTGTGGGTCGCGGTCTTCGTAATATGCTTCGATCTTTATTGGGTGATACGCGTCGGCTATTTTACGACTCTGCTCGTCTTCGCTTACAGGAGGCTCAATGCGGAGAAGAAAATAGATTGGCTCAAAAGGTGTAAATCACTCGAGGGCCTGAACTCGTTAAATTACAACAGCGTATACCACGCCGTACTATTCCCGGCCTACAAGGAGGGCCCGGAGGTCCTGGCAGCGTCAATAAACGCGCTTATTGATTCCAATTATGACAAAAAGAAGATGATAGTGGCGCTCACCATCGAGGAGAGGGCCGGCGATGCCTATTGGGAGAACGCGAAAGAGCTTCAGAGAAGATTTAAGGATGCGTTTTTTGAGTTTATCGTAACGAGGCATCCGGATGGTTTAAAGGGTGAAGCCAGGACCAAGGGCGCGAACGCCACGTGGGGCGCCGTGGTCATAGGTGAGTTCGTGGATTCAAAAAGAATAGACCATGAGCATGTAATCATGTCGTGCTTTGACGCCGATACCTGCGCCGAGCGGGAGTACTTCGCCTGCCTTACCTACCATTATATAACTAATCCGAAGAGGACGCGCTCAAGCTATCAGCCGATACCCGTCTACAACAATAATATATGGTACGCGCGCTCGATAGCCCGTGTTATAGAGCTCGGCTCGAGTTTCATGCAGATGATAGAGACGATGAGATTAGAGAAGTTCGTCACGTTCTCAAGCCACAGCATGAGCTTTAAGACGCTCGTGGACGTGGGATACTGGCCTGTCGATATGATCTCGGACGATTCCGTCATATACTGGAAATGCTTCCTCCATTTCGACGGGGACTATTCCGTGATACCGATGTATGTGACCGTCTCTCTCGACGTCGCCACGGAGAAGGCGATAATCCCCACGATAGTAAAGCAGTATAAACAGAAGCGCCGCTGGGCGTGGGGGGTGGAGAACTTCCCGTATCTCATGATGGGGTTCATGAAGAATAAAAAGATACCGCTCTTTAAGAAGATACGCCGCGGCTTCCATCTCTTCGAGAGCCATTATACGTGGGCCGTGTGGGCCATCATCGTGACATTCATAGCGCCCCTGCCGCTGATATTCGGCGGCGGCATCTTCAGGCAGACGACTATGGGGTATTCGCTCCCGAGCGTCGCGGCCGCGCTCTTCAGGATCACGACGATCACCTTATTTATATGCATGCTCATGAGCATAAAGCTCCTGCCGCCGAGGCCCAGGGACGTCAAGCGCCAGAAGAAGCTCGTCATGTTCACTCAATGGCTCCTGGCGCCTCTATTGGCGGCGTTCGTGGGGTCGACGCCGGCCATAGACGCGCAGACGCGGCTCATGCTCGGCAAATATATGCATTTTCACGTTACGGAAAAGATCCGGCACGAAATAACGACGAACTAGGATTGTGTTTTTTCTTGCATTGAGAAAAGATTTATGATAGATTCTAATGTGATGAGTAAATACTTGGGTATAGTTATCGGGGTCATCGCGGTGCTTCTCGGGCTTAAGGGGTTGATCTCCTGGTGGGGCGATCTACTCACGGTGCTGAGAGGCTCTCTGCCGTTAGTCTTCATATTGGGCGGAGCGATAGCCGTGATAGCGGCTTTTAGCGAAATAAAAGACGAGATCTCTTCAAAAAAATAAGATAGAATACGGCCTTCCTACCACTACTAATTGTGCTGCCGCATAAAAAAACCACAATATATAGTGTTTTCTCTTGACTTGCTTCGCAATTATGATATACTTTCTGAAGCATTAATATGAACGGATAGATATTATTTATAAATAGAGGAGGCGGCGTAAAATGGGCGGTAAAGCGGACGTGAATAAGGAATTGTCGGCGAACGCGATGAAGGTTCTCGAGAAGAGATACCTGAAGAAGGACGCATCCGGTAAGCTGATCGAGACGCCGGAGGAATTATTCCGGCGCGTCGCGAAGAACATAGCTACAGCGGACTCATATTACGGTAAGAGCGAAGCGGATATAAAAAAGGCGGAGGAAGAATTTTTTGATATGATGGCGCGGCTCGAATTTTTGCCGAACTCGCCGACGCTCATGAACGCGGGCCGCGACCTGCAGCAGCTATCCGCGTGTTTTGTCCTGCCGATAGAAGATTCGATGGAAGCGATCTTCGAAACGATCAAAGATACCGCCATAATTCATAAATGCCTTGTTCCGGAAACGCTCGTCTCGACAAAAGACGGAATGAAACGCCTGGATGAGCTGAAAACCGGCGCCGCCATTCTGACTGATGAAGGTTATTTTAAAATAGAGGGAGTTTATAAAAATAAGCAGCAGATTGTTTATGAAGTTTCGACGGACAGAGGCTACACGATAAAGGGGACGGCGGAACACAAGCTTTTAGTCGTGAACGATAACGGAGAGTTTATCTGGCGCGAGATAGGGGAGCTCGATAAGGGCGATTGGGTCGCGATGAAACCATGCGAAAAACTACACGGAGGGAACAGGCGCCTGCCCGATTTTAAATATAAAAAGAAGAAGCAGTTAAATTCCGGGTGTTTCAAAGCGCGGGAGATAGATCTGCCTATTGAGTTGACCCGTGAATTAGCGGAATTGGTGGGGATTTATACAGGCGACGGATCGAACCACAGAGACGGAATAAGATTTTCTGTCGGGCCGGATGATATAGAGATGGTCAGGATCATAGGGAATTTATCAAAAACCGTCTTTAATAAAAAAGCTACAATTGCCCACAAATCAGGTAAGGGGTATGAGGTAGGCATCCTGAGCGTGATGATAAAGGCATGGTTCGCCTTTCTGGGCTTCACCAAACTTTCTTCAAGAGAAGCGCGTATCCCGGAAATTATTTTTAAGGCTGATGAAGATATCGTCTGCGCGTTTTTAAGAGGGCTCTTTTCCACCGACGGCTGTATCAGAGAGAGCGGCCACATAACACTGTCGACCGCTTCCAAAGCGCTTTCAGAAGAATTACAGTCTTTGATGTTTTACATCGGTATACCAACCCGCAGGAGCTATCAAAACTGCACAGACAGCTATCAGGTCTCCATATGCGCGAAGGAAGGATTTATCAAATTTGAGAAAAAAATAGGGTTTCTCCTTGCCAGACAGCGGGCAAGATTATGCATGGTTGACCATAATGAGATCTTTAAAAGAGGGGAAGCCATTCCCAATCAGAGGATCCCGATCAAAGAATGGTATGAAAAATTGGACAGCTTTGGGGACAGGCGCGACGCCCGCTCTAATTTTGAAGATATTATAAACAGGCCATCGGACCTGAGAGAGATAACAAGACAAAGAATCGTTTCCGTGCTGGATAAAAAGATGATCTGCCCGCAATTCCTGAAAACCCTTTTAAATAAGGGATACTTTTTTGCCAGGGTTGCCGATGTCAGCCCGTTAGGGATAAGAGACACGTATGATATCACGGTTCGCAGCAGGCATACGTACTTAGCCAACGGATTCATCACCCATAATTCCGGAGGGGGGACGGGGTTCAGTTTTTCGAGGCTGAGGGCGAAGAACTCTCCAGTGCGCTCCACCGGCGGAGTATCGAGCGGCCCGGTCTCGTTCATGAGGGTATTTAACGCCGCGACCCAGGCTGTAATTCAAGGCGGAACTCGTCGAGGTGCTAACATGGGAATATTGCGCGTGGACCATCCGGATATTCTCGAATTCATCTCCTGCAAAGAGAACGACAAAGATATAACGAACTTCAACATATCCGTGGCGCTCACCGAAGAGTTCATGAAGAAGGCTCTTGCCGGCGAAGATTATGATCTGATCGACCCAAAAACTAAAAAATCCGTCCAGAAGATGAACGCCAAAAAAGTTTTCGACATGATCATTCAGATGGCGTGGAAGAACGGCGAACCGGGTATAATATTTATCGATAGAGTTAACAAAGATAATCCAACGCCCAAGGTGGGCCAGATCGAATCCACGAACCCATGTATCTCCGGGGAATCGCTTATATCAACAGAATTTGGTCTCATGAGAATGAAGGATGTCGCGAAGAAATTTTCCGATGGAGGCATAGCTGTCCTTACTGATGACAGGGTGCTTCAGATTAAATATGAAGCGCTATCCGGCAGTGAAGGATCAGCGTCGACTTTAATCAAGCAGGGCGTAGGCTTGAGTACTATATCAAAGGCCTGGAAATCTGGTGTCAAAGAAACACTGAAACTTACTACAGAATCGGGCTATGAGATTACTGCGACGCCCGATCATAAGATAATGACCACAGGCGGATGGGTCATGATGAGAAATTTAAAGCCGGGTTTCCACAAAATACTAATCCAGTCCGGTGAAGGAAGATTTAATCCGGATAGCAAGCTTCCATTTGAGGTAAAAAATGAATATATAGGAGATAATGGACAAACGTATAAATTGAATCTTCCGGATAGATGGACACGGCAGCTCGGTCAGGCGGTTGGCTATATAATAGGCGACGGTTGGCTTAGGGGTGGAGACAAAGACTGCAGAATCGGATTAACATTCAGCGCTCAAGACGAAGAAATCCTTACCTATCTTAAGTACGTCATGAATACATTCTATGGCTTATCTGTCAAAGAAGTTGTAAGGGAAAATGGCGTATATCATTTGTCGTATCACAGCAAGTACTTTGTAGATTTCTTCAGGCAATTGGGAGTGAAGCCGTGGCAGGCGGATGAAAAAGAGGTTCCGGAATCAATATTTACAGCTACAGAAGATGCTGTGGCGGGATTTTTGCAGGGCTTATTTACAGCGGATGGGACAGTTAATTTTAGGACAGGCCAATCTTCTTACGTTAGGCTAACTTCTAAATCCAAAAAGCTCTTAAAAGGCGTGCAGATATTATTATTAAATATGGGAATAAAATCCAGAATATACAACAGAACGAGAAAAGAAAGGCGTGGATTCGAATATACTTCGAAATCAGGTGTTTTGAGAAATTATTTATTAGATGGCATTTGTTTTGAGTTAGAGATTTCAAGAGATGTTGTTATGGATTTCCTTGATAAAATAGGTTTTCTATGCGGTAAACATAGTATAAAGATTAAAGATTTTTATACTAAACAGTATTATTCGACTGAATTTTTAGAAGGCATTAAGAGCGTAGAAAAAAATAAAGAGGAGGAGGTATACGATTTAACTGAACCTTGTTCTAGCTCCTTTATTTGTAATGGGTTATGTATTTCTAATTGCGGCGAGCAACCTCTTTTGCCGTATGAAAGCTGCAACCTCGGTTCCGTAAATCTCGCGAAGATGGTTACCGAAGATAAAAAAATAGATTGGGATAAACTTTCCGGAATAATCGAGAAATCGGTACACTTTCTTGATAATGTCATAGACATGAATTTGTATCCGATAAAGAAGATAGACGAGATGACGAAGTCTAACAGGAAGATCGGGCTCGGGGTCATGGGGTTTGCGGACATGCTCCTCATGATGGGCATAAGATATGACTCGGAAGAAGCGATCGCTCTGGCGGAAAAGCTGATGAAATTCATACTGTATACCTCGCGCCGCGCCTCTGAGGCCCTGGCAAAAGAGAGGGGCGCGTTCCCCAACTTTAAAGGAAGCATATATGATAAAAAGAGCGCCAAGCCTTTAAGGAACGCGACCCTTACTACAATAGCCCCCACCGGAACGCTCTCGATAATCGCGAACTCTTCAAGCGGCATCGAGCCCGTATTCGCCATTACCTATATAAGGAACATCATGGATAATACGAAGATGATAGAAGCGCATCCGTATTTCCAGGAGGTGGCCGAAAGAAGAGGTTTCTACAAGCCGGAGACGATGAGCCTTATCGCTCAGAAGGGCTCGATACACGGCGTGCCCGAAGTGCCGGCCGATGTGCAGGAGCTCTTCGTCACCGCGCATGACATAGAGGCCATATGGCACATAAGGATGCAGGCCGCGTTCCAGAAGTACACGAACAACGCCGTTTCAAAGACTGTCAATCTGCCGTCCGAAGCCACTTTAGAGGATGTCAGGACGATCTATATGCTGGCCTATAAGAGCGGATGCAAAGGTGTCACCATATACCGCGACAAGTCGCGCAATGAACAGGTATTGAATATACCTTCTGATGATACTAAGGGACAGCAAAAAACCCAAACAAGGGTCAAGATAAGCCCGCGCCCGAGGCCGCCGGTGATAGTGGGAACGACCACCAAGATCGCGACAGGATGCGGCAACCTCTATATAACCATAAATGAAGACGGAGAGAGCCAGCCTTTCGAGGTATTCATGCATATGGGAAAGGCCGGCGGGTGCGCCATGAGCCAGTTAGAGGCGATAGGGCGCCTCGTATCTCTGGCGTTACGCAGCGGCATAGAGGTGGAATCCATAGTCGAACAGCTTCGCGGAATACGCTGTCCTTCGCCCAGCTGGGAAAAGGGCGGAAGGATATTCTCGTGCAGTGACGCGATAGCCCGGGCTATCGAACAGAGGGCGCAGGATACTAAGAATAAGAAAACCCCCAATAATAACAACAACACCGTCAGCACAAGCGAAACAACCACAGACTCACCGCAGCCGGATGCTTCAGGCGGCAGTCCAAAGACAGGGACTATGAAGAAGGCAGGGAACATAGTAGGGGTCTGTCCCGATTGCGGCGGAGCTCTCTGGCACATAGAAGGCTGCATGGTATGTAAGTCCTGCGGCTATTCAAAGTGCGGGTAATATTTTCTCCAAACACTTGCAAAAATCAATTTCTATGGTAGAATTATCTTAATACTGGGGTGTGTTGGTTGTATTTATATCATTAAAGTATAAGAAAGGGAGGTGGCGTGATGAACCAGTTGACTTTAATAGTTGCCGATCCTGTAAAGGCAATGTTAGTCAAAATAGGGAGTTATGTTCCTACCATTTTAGGCGCGATCGCGATATTGGTTATTGGTTGGATCGTGGCCAAATTCGTTGAGGCGATAGTCGTAAGAGCATTAAAGGCTGTCCGCTTAGATGTAGTAAGCGATAAGGCAGGCCTTGCCAATATGCTGGCGCAGGGTGACATAAAGCTGACACTATCCGAACTCATAGGCGTGATCGTATACTGGGTGATCGTGCTGTCGATTTTGGCGTCCGCTCTCAGCGCTATGAACCTGACTGTCGCGGGAGATCTGTTATCGAGATTAGTCGCCTACATTCCGAATATAATAGTCGCGATATTTGTGCTTGTGCTGGGATCGTTTTTGGCGACCTTTGTTGCCGGAGTGGTCCGCACCACGGTAAGCAACGCGGGAATAGGGAACGCGAAACTGCTCGCGAAGATCACGCAGACGATCCTTATCGTATTCGCGGTTATAATAGCTATTGAGCAGCTTAATATAGCGACCGCATTCATAGCCTTCGCGGTCAATATAATATTGGCGGCGGTGGGATTGGGCGCGGCGCTCGCTTTCGGCTTAGGATGCAAGGATATTGCCGCAAAGGCGATGCAGGGGATGCTGGACAAGATAAAAAAGTAAGCATAGCAGTCTATAGAGGGGTCTGACCCAACGTGTCTATTAAGCCGTGAATGGGTCTGACCCCTTTTTATTGGGCGCTTTATATTGCTGGCCTCCGTCTTACATGGTATACTTATTGAAATTATGAAGGGGCTCATGATGTCTCAAAGAAGGATCGTCACGATCTTATTATTGGCCGCGTTTTTAGGCCTCGGCGGCTGCTCTCTTTTAAAGAGAGATATAGTGATAGTTGACGCAAAAGTCGTCACTGATGTTGACGACAAACTCTTGCCGGTAAGGGTAATGGACGTCTTCCAAACCGGCGCATCCAAGGTATCCTGCTGGTTCAAATGGCGCGACGCCAAAGTCAATACTCAGATCCGCGCGAAATGGCACTACATCACTGACGACATCCCCATCCTCGATTACGACTTCAACATCCCCAAAAAAGACGGCATGGGAAGCGTCGCGCTCACCATGCCCGAAGATAAGGCCCTGCCCCAGGGCTCTTATAAGGTCGATCTATTCTTAGGTAAAAAACTCCTCAAATCCCTCTCCTACAAAGTCGAATAAAAGTTAGGATGGCTAGGCGCTTCATCACTTGACAACAGTGATATTATAGGTTATAATCTATATCAGAAATAGGTTATAACCTATATTTATTATGAGGCTCGGCATGGATAAAGAACAATCAAAGATCAAAGAGGCGCAAAAAGAGCTTTTGAAGGCGTTTTCAAAAAATGCCAAAAACTTTGCTTTAACAGGAGGAACGGCGCTGGAATTGTATTATCTACATCACAGGTTCTCTGTGGATTTGGACTTTTTTTCGCCGGAATATGACAAGAAAGAGATAGAATCTGTAGTCTCGGGATTTGAAAAATACTGCAGTATAAAAATAAAATTAGAGAATGAGTTTATCGCGACCGGCCGCGCGAAGGTCAGGTTTTACAGCGCGTATTTTAAAGGATTGGACCGCCCTGTAAAGGTTGATTTTGTTGAAGATGTGCTTTTTGAGGAGCCGGATATAAAAAAAATAGGCGGCGTTCGTGTCTATAGCGCGGAAAACATTTACCTGCAGAAGGTAACTACTATTACCGGCACAAAAATAGAGGTCGATGATGTCGGTCGTCAATTTATGCAGGGCCGCAGGGAAGCGCGCGATGCGTTTGATATATATATGCTTTCAAAAAAAATAAAGCCTCTTCATGCTTATTTAAAAAG
>JAUYPN010000020.1 GCA_030695725.1 Candidatus Omnitrophota bacterium | reverse complement strand
AAGGGTATATTGAGAGTATATTTTATTAACCCCCCATTAAGAAATTTGGGAGATCCAATGGCAGGACCCGCTATCAATAGACTGTAGCGACAGAAAAGTTTTATTAAGAGTAGGACGCAATGATGCAGAATGGGATGAAAGAGAAGCACATATACACGGTATCGGAACTCACCAAGTATATACGCGCGATAGTCGAGGAGTCGTTCCCAGGCGTATGGGTGGAAGGCGAAATATCTAATTTTATCTTTCATTCTTCCGGGCATATGTACTTCAGCCTGCGAGACGCGGGCTCCACGATCAAGTGCGCTTTCTTTAAATATTCGAACCAAAAATTAAAATTCAAGCCCAAAGACGGGATGAAGGTGATCTGTCACGGCTCTGTCAGCGTTTATGAGCCCAGGGGAGACTATCAGCTGATAGTGGAAGGGCTCGAGCCCAAAGGCATAGGCGCTTTGCAGCTGCAATTTGAGCAGTTGAAAGAGAAGCTGCAGAAAGAGGGCCTTTTCGACGAGAAATATAAAATCCCGATACCGTTTTTGCCTACGAGGGTGGGCGTGGTGACGAGCCCCACCGGCGCCGCCATACAGGATATACTCAATATCGTCCGCAGGAGATTTGCGAACATCGAGATAATAATCAACCCCGTGAAGGTGCAGGGCGTCGACGCTAAGGACGAAATAGCGGCCGCCATAAAACAGTTCAACGAATTGAAGAATATAGACGTCATGATTGTCGGGCGCGGCGGAGGAAGCCTGGAAGATCTTTGGCCGTTCAACGAGGAGGTCGTAGCCCGCGCCATATTCGCGTCAAAGATCCCTGTGATAAGCGCGGTGGGCCATGAGGTGGATTATACGATATCGGATTTTGTGGCCGACTTCAGAGCCCCTACGCCATCGGCGGCAGCCGAACTTGTCATACCCAGAAAAGAGGATCTTGTAAATCTTATAAAGACCGCGCTCGAACGATTGAATAATGCGATCCTTGGAGGGCTAGACGTATTAAAGGAAAAGCTCGATAGCCTGAAAGAGAGCTATGTATTAAGACAGCCGCTTAATTACATAATTCAGAGGCAACAGCGTATCGATGATCTTATAAAAGATATTTCTTTGAGGATAAATCACACGGTCGATATGTCGGGAGAAAAATTTGGGCGTTTAACAAGCAGGCTGGAGGCATTAAGCCCATTATCTATATTAAACAGAGGCTACAGTATCACAAAGAGGCTGCCCGAAGGTACAGTTCTTAAAGATGCGGGAATGCTAAAAAATGGCGATCGGGTGGAGACGAAGCTCGGCGTCGGAAAGTTCAGAAGCAGAGTGGAGAGCATTGATTGAAATTTATAGAAACTGGCTGTCACCGCAACAAACAATAAACAGTACTGTCATGCCCGCGTAAGCGGGCATCCATAAACGCTGTTCGTCTGGATTCCCGCTTTCGCGGGAATGACGTGGGGCGGGAATGACACGGAGTGGAAATAACAACGAATTAATTTGGGATTTGTTTGTAATTTGGAATTTACCGCATCTATAATCAGGAGGACGCGATGGCGGAGATTAAATTTGAAGACGCGCTGAAGAAATTAGAAAAGATAGTCGAGGAGCTGGAGGACGGCAGTCTGGCGCTCGACGACGCTCTCGGCAAGTACGAGGAAGGCATAAAGCTCTCCAAATTATGCGCCAAGAGGCTGGAGCTGGCGAAGAAGAAGGTCGAGATATTGATGAAGTCCGAAGACGGCTCTGTGGAGCTTAAGCCGTTCGACGAATCTTATGCCGTTGAAGAGAAGGTGAAAAGCAGGAAGCGGGGAGCATAAATAATTTTGCGATATAAAGAAATAGAGACAGCCTTAAAAAGATACCTGCCTAAAGGCAGCGATGGCTTGAGCAGAGCCATGCGCTACAGCGTCTTTTCCGGCGGCAAGAGGATCCGCCCGATCCTTACGATAGAATCCGCGAAAGCCTGCCGGGGGAGCTTGAGGCTCGCGCTTCCTGCGGCGGCGGCAGTAGAGCTGGTCCACACATATTCATTGATTCACGACGACCTGCCGGCTATGGACGATGATGATCTCCGGCGCGGAAAACCGACATGCCATAAAGCCTTCGGCGAGGCCAACGCGATACTCGCCGGAGACGCGCTATTGACGCTTGCGTTTAACATTATAGCTAAGAACATGAAGCCGGTTTTGGGAATTAAAATAATAGAAGAGTTGTCTCTGGCAGCGGGTGGGCGTGGAATGGTCCAGGGCCAGGCGCTCGATCTGAAATTTCAGGGTAAGGTAAAAAACAGGACGATGGCCGAAAGAATAAATACACTTAAGACCGCGAAGCTTTTTTCCGCGGCGGCAAAGATAGGCGCATTGACGGCCGGAGCGAAAGAAAAAGAGGTAACCGCGCTCAGGAAGTTCGGGCTCGATTTCGGGCTGTCATTCCAGATGGTGGACGACTCACTCGATGGAGACGGTGGAAAGCGAAGCAAGGCGGCTTCACTCATCAAAAAAGCGAAGGGCGGCTTGAAGATATTGGGTAAAAGGGCCGACAGATTGAAGCGTATAATAGAGGAAGTGTCGAAGAGGACCGGATGAGCCTATTGATCGATAGTATAAATTCACCCGCGGACCTGCGAAGGCTGAAACTCGTCGACTTGCCGGTCCTTGCCAAAGAGATACGGAATGAGATATTGTCGACCGTATCGAAGACCGGAGGGCATCTCTCGTCGAGCTTAGGCGCGGTGGAGCTGGCGATAGCGATACACTACTCTTTCAACACGCCGCGCGACTGCGTCCTGTGGGACGTTGGCCACCAGGCGTACGCGCACAAGATCCTCACAGGCCGCGCGAAATATTTTTCAACATTAAGGCAGCTCGGAGGCTTAAGCGGTTTTCCGAATAAGGATGAAGCGGGCGAGTACGACATGTTTACCTGCGGCCACAGCTCCACATCCATCTCGACGGGACTCGGCCTTGTCATGTCCAGCGATCTTAATAAAGAGAGGCGTAAGGTCATAGCCGTTATCGGCGACGCGGCACTAGCCGGCGGCATGGCTTTTGAAGCGTTGAACCACGCCGGCCATTCTAAGAAGAACATGATCGTGGTACTCAACGATAACGAGCTGTCGATAACCAAAAGCGTAGGTGCTTTGAGCAGATACCTGAACAGGATAATCACAAATCCGGCTTATAACAAGATACGCAATGACGTGGAAAGGGTATTGAAGAGGATACCGCGCTTCGGATTCAGGGCGTATAGGGCCGCTCGCAAGCTCGAGGAGGGCCTTAAGAACCTGCTCATTCCGGGCATGTTGTTCGAAGAGATGGGATTCCGGTATTTCGGGCCTATAGACGGCCACAACATCGCGCAGATGATAACGGTCTTCAGGAATCTGGTCAATCTCAACGAGCCGATATTGATCCATGTCGTAACCAAAAAAGGCAAGGGCTATAAGTTCAGCGAAAAGTACCCGAGCGAATTTCATTCTACGGGCCCCTTCGATATGGAGACCGGTATACCGGTGAAGAAAGCGGCCAAAGAGACTTACACGGAAGCCTTTGGAGATAAGATGCTCGAGCTCGGTAAGAAGAACGAAAAAATAGTGGGCGTGACTGCCGCCATGATAGACGGCACCGGCCTCGATAAGTTCGCCAAAGCGTACCCCGAGCGCTTTTACGATGTCGGCATATCGGAGGAGCATGCGGTCGGCTTAAGCGCCGGCCTGGCGAGGGGCGGCAACAGGCCCGTCGTAGCCATATATTCGACATTTTTACAGCGCGCATACGATCAGATAATACATGACGTATGTTTGCAGGATCTCCCCGTGGTATTCTGCTTAGATCGGGCGGGCTTAGTGGGAGAAGACGGGCCTACGCACCACGGAGTTTTTGACATAGCCTACACAAGGCATATACCTAACCTCATAGTCATGGCGCCCAAAGATACGGACGAGCTGAAAGAGATGCTTTCGTATGCCGCAGAGCAAAATAAGCCCGTCGCGATGCGTTACCCGAGAGGCTCACTACCCATCCTGACAAATGACGCGTCGTTGATATACGCGAAACACGGGCTTGAGACGGAGCCTGTGAAGACGGGAAAGGCCGAGATCATCAAAGAGGGCAGGGATATTGCCATCATGGCCATAGGCAGCATGGTCTCGACCGCGGTGGAAGTGTCGGCGATCCTGCTCAAAAAAAGGGTAGACGCCGCCGTGATCAACGCGAGGTTCATCCGTCCCATAGACGGAGAGATGATAGAAAAAATTTGCGCCTCCTGCAAGCGCATAGTCACAATAGAGGAAGGCGTGCTTGAGGGCGGGTTCGGCAGCGCGGTGCTGGAATTTATCGAGAGGGAAAATATCAAAGGCGTCAGAGTGAAGAGATTCGGCCTTCCGGACAGATTTATAGAACACGGCAGGCGCGAAGAGCTTTTTAAGAAGTATAACTTGACACCCGACGCGATTTGCGATGTAATTATAAGAGAAGTGATGAGCTAAAAATATGCCTAAGATAAAGATCAACAAAGACAGATGCAAGGGATGCTACCTTTGCATAGTGAACTGCCCCAACTCTCTGATAAAGGTAGGGGATGAGTTGAATGTAAAAGGGGTGAAGCCGGCCGTATTTTCCGGTGGAAAGTGCACGGGCTGCGGGATGTGCGCTCTCATATGCCCGGAATTCATAATAGAGGTCTATAAATAGTCATGTCAAAAAAAATATTGATGTGCGGTAACGAAGCGTGCGGAGAAGGCGCCGTATTGGCCGGGTGTAAATTTTACGCCGGCTATCCCATAACTCCTCAGAATGAACTCATAGCGTACATGGCGAAGAGGATGAGTGAGATAGGCGGGATATTCATCCAGGCCGAGTCGGAGCTTGCCGCCATAAACATGGTCTTCGGCGCGGCGGCGGCCGGCGAACGAGCGATGACTTCTTCGTCGAGCCCGGGCGTGAGCCTTAAACAGGAGGGGATATCCTACATAGCGGGGGCAGAGCTTCCGTGCGTGATAGTCAATATGCAGAGGGGCGGCCCGGGGCTGGGAAATATCGCGCCCGCGCAAAGCGACTATTTTCAGTCCGTGAAAGGCGGCGGCCACGGCGATTATAAGGTCATAGTCTTTGCCCCGTCCTCGGCGCAGGAATTATTGGACTACACGTTTCTGGCGTTCGATATGGCCGATAAGTACAGAAATCCGGTCCTTATTCTGGGGGACGGCCTTCTCGGGCAGATGATGGAGCCGGTGACCATAATTAAAGAGAACTACAAACCCCATGTAATAGAAAAACCATGGGCGCTCACAGGCTGTAAAGGTAGAGCGCCCAATATAGTGAGGTCTTTCTTTTTGGGCGAAGGCGCCTTGGAGGAGCACAATAAAAGACTGCAGGAAAAATACAGAACAATCGCGAATTCGGAAGTTCGCGCCCAAACATTTAACTTAAAAGACAGCGAAATAATCATGGTCGCGTACGGCTCGGTCGCGAGGACGGCCAAGGCGGCGATGGAACAGGCCCGCGCCAAAGGCATCAAGGCCGGGCTTATAAGGCCGATAAGCCTGTGGCCTTTTCCTTCAAAGATCATCAGAGACGCGTCATCCGCAAGGGGCAGAAAATTCCTGGTGATAGAGATGAGCTCCGGCCAGATGGTGGAGGATGTGATGCTCGCCGTCAACGGCAAGAGCGAAGTGGATTTTTACGGCAGGTGCGGCGGCGGAATACCGTCTGAGGAAGAGATCCTGGCCCGGATAGAGAAGCTCGTATGAAGAAAAAAAAGATAATTAAAAAGACAGTCAAAAAGGCGGCGGAGAAGCTCGTCTTCTCGAGGCCAGAGAGCTTTCGTGATGTGGAGATGCATTATTGCGCCGGGTGCGGGCACAGCATCGTCCATCGCCTCATCTGCGAGGTTATAGATGAGTTCAAAATCCGCGAACGCGTCATAGGAATAGCTCCCGTAGGATGCGCGGTAATAGCCTATGACTACTGGGACTTCGACTCAAGCGAGGCCGCGCACGGCAGGACGCCGGCGGTAGCCACGGCCATAAAAAGGATAAGGCCCGACAACATAGTATTTACATATCAGGGCGACGGCGACCTTGCCGCGATAGGGACGGCGGAGATCATACACGCGGCGAACCGCGGAGAGAACATAACGGTCATATTTGTGAATAACGGGGTTTACGGCATGACGGGCGGGCAGATGGCTCCCACGACGCTTGCGGGGCAGAAGACATCTACCAGCATCGCCGGCAGGAGCTTAAGAAACGACGGATATCCTCTGAAAATAATGGAGATGCTGGCCGTACTGCCGGGCGTCAAATATCTGGAGCGCGTTTCGGTCCACTCCGCCCAGGAGATATTCCGCGCCAAGCGCGCGATATCCAAAGCCTTCAAAACGCAGATCGAAAATAAAGGCTTCTCGATGGTGGAGGTCCTGTCGATGTGCCCTACATATTGGGCCATGAGCCCGGTGCAGGCGGCGGAGCGTATAAAGAATGAAGTGTCGCTCTTCTATCCCATAGGCGCGATCAAATCATATTAATGCTTCGGCGGGCTCAGCATTAACCCTGAGCAAGCCAGGCATTCAAATAATAGAAGCCGAAGGGTTAATTATGACGACAAAAAAGACTGAAAAAAAGACGGAAATATTATTGGCAGGCTTCGGCGGACAGGGAATAATGCTGATGGGCAAGCTCCTGGCCCAGGCCGGCCTCGCTTCGCGCAAGAACGTGACATGGATGCCTTCTTACGGAGCGGAGGTGCGCGGGGGGACGGCTTATTCCATGACAAAGATATCGGATAAGGAGATAGCCAATCCGATAATAACCGCGCCGGATATACTCGTGGCGATGAACGAGCCTTCATTGGTGAAATATGAGGAGAGACTGAAGCCGAAAGGGTTATTGATACTGAACAGATCGCTTATAAAGTCAAAGCCGAAGCGAAAGGACGTCTCGGTGGTCTCGATACCCATGACTGAGATGGCTTCAAAACTGGGGAGCGCGCGCTCGGCGAATATGGTGGCGATGGGGGTTCTATTAAAGCGGTCTAAATTATTTCCGGTGAGAGTGGTAACGGGCGCCTTGCATGATATGCTTGGAGGCAAAGAGGATATATTTATGCTGAATAAAAAAGCTATAGAGAAAGGTTACGAAAAAGCTTAATTTATGGTAAGAGTTCGTTTCGCGCCGAGCCCCACGGGATATCTGCACATAGGGAGCGCCAGGACCGCTCTATTTAACTGGCTTTACGCAAGGCATAATAAGGGAGCTTTTATCTTGAGGATAGAAGATACCGATAAGGAGCGATCCAAGCCCGAATTCCTGGAGGAGATCCTGGCCTCGCTTAAATGGCTCTTCATGACATGGGATGGAGAGCTCACTTTCCAGTCTCAGCGATTTGATATTTACAAAAAGTACGCCGATATGCTCGTTGAAAAAGGCCTGGCTTACCTCGAGGGCCCGGCCATAATATTCAAAGTGGAGAAGTCGAAGAAAGTGGCCTTTGAGGATATGATACGGGGAAGAGTGGAATTCTCCACAGACGATATAAAGGACCAGGTCCTGATGAAGTCAGACGGTACGCCCACATATAACTTCGCGTGCGTTGTGGATGACCACGAGATGCAGATAACCCATGTGATACGCGGCGACGACCACATATCCAATACACCTAAACAGGTTATGCTCTACGAGGCGCTGGGCCTCGGGCTCCCTAAATTTGCGCATATACCGATGATCCTGAGTAAGGACGGCGGAAGGATGTCCAAGCGCCACGGAGCGACGAGCATATTTGAATACAAGAATATGGGGTTTTTGCCGGAGGCTTTAGTGAACTACCTCTCTCTGATGGGATGGGCGCCTGGCAACGACGTGGAGATTCTGCCCATAGAAGAGATCGTAAAATTATTCGACGTAAAAGATGTTAACAAGACGGGCGCCATATTTGACATGGATAAATTAAGCTGGATTAACGGCCAATACATAAAGAATATGGAAATTAATGCGCTCACGGATAAAGTAGAGGTCTTCCTGAAAGATAGAAATATTATACAGGATAATTTTGACCGGATGAAATTGATCGAAATTATAAAGATTTACAAGGAGAGAATGCGGATCCTTGAAGACTTTATCGGCGCGTACAGGATATTTTTCTCCGATGAGTTGGAATACGACGAGAAAGCGGTAGAGAAGCATTTAAAAAAACCTAATTCCAAAGAAATAATAAACAGATGTAAGTCCGCGATAGAAGCAGACGCCAAGTTTGATAAAGTGTCTATAGAGGAAGCTTACAGAAAACTTGCGGACGAACTTAAGATAAAAGCGGCAGAATTGATCCACCCGACGCGCGTGGCCATAAGCGGCAAGACCGTCGGCGCAGGATTATTCGATATGATGGAGCTCCTCGGCCGCGAAAAGGTATTGAAAAGATTAGCGAAGTTTTGTTGACGTTGCCCGGTGGTGTAACGGTAGCACAGCAGATTCTGGATCTGCTTGTTTAGGTTCGAATCCTAACTGGGCAACCATGTACCACTCGCGTTTGCAGGGTACATGGCGCAGCCATAAATCATATTGCTTTTAGTGACGATTCAGTTATAATAGTGAACCCTCGTTGAAAAAATAATTTAGTGCGCGGGTGGTGGAACTGGCAGACACGGCAGCTTGAGGGGCTGTTGGGGCAACCCATGCAGGTTCAAATCCTGTCTCGCGCACCACTTATCAGAATTAATTTATGCCGAGACCCAAAGCCAATAGCCATTTTTTTAAAATGTGGTCGAACGACATGGCATATATATTAGGATTTATTGTTACAGATGGTTGTTTGGTAGAGCATGAAAACGGATACAACGCGCTTAATATAACTAACAAGCACAGATATATACTTCAGGATATGTTGAAGGCTATGGGATCCAATCATAAGATCAGTATAAAGAGAAGAGGCGGCGTGCCTAATCTTTCGTATTTCCAAATACAGATCAGGGA
Organism: Candidatus Omnitrophota bacterium; assembly: GCA_030695725.1. Lineage (GTDB taxonomy): Bacteria > Omnitrophota > Gorgyraeia > 2-01-FULL-45-10 > 2-01-FULL-45-10 > 2-01-FULL-45-10. Next base: position 1,478 of record JAUYPN010000020.1, on the reverse strand, counting down.
TAGGGTAATATATAATGATCTACTTGATTTGGGGATAACACCGCGAAAATCCAGGACAATAAGAATGCCCAATGTTCCGGCGGCATTCGTTGGAGATTTTATGAGAGGTTGCTTCGACGGAGATGGTTCGATTACTTTATGGCAAGATCCTCGCTGGAGACATCCGTGGCAGGCGAGGGCGGTATTTTCATCAGGTAACCGCGATTTTTTAACAGATATACAACGAAAGCTAAACAAAGAAGCCGGCTTAAGTGTAGGGAGCATACAGAAGACCAGAGAAGAATATCAACTATGTTATTCAATCGCGGATAGTATAAAATTATATCGTTTTATGTACAAAAATGCGGATAATGGCTTTATGTATTTGAAAGAAAAATTGAATAAATTCAAATTTTTTAAAAAGCTACGGCCAGAACGTTTTAGAGATAGTTTTAAAAACTAACTTAGTGGCCCCATCGTCTAGCCTGGCCCAGGACGTTAGGTTCTCAGCCTAAAGACTGGGGTTCAAATCCCCATGGGGCTACCATAGTTCGACGCGGAAAAACCTCTCTGCGGTTAAATTGGGATGAGGTTTCTCCTTGCTCACCATGGTGGTGAGCAAGGCCTTCGATTACGCTCAGGCCGTGCCGAACCACCAAAAATCTCTCTCTCGTTTCGAGAGGAGAGAGGCAAATGCCCCCACTGCTTTCTTGCGAAAGCAAGAAGTGGGGGCTATTTTTATGTCTTTACGTGTTATAATACATAAAAAAGGATAAGAAAGAAGTGTCGTATTTAAAAGTATGTGTGCTTAGGAGTAGTAGCAGCGGTAATTGCACCGCTATCTGGACGGCGAGATCCGGTATTTTGATCGATTGCGCTGGTCTTGGCTTAGAGGAAATCGAAAAAGATTTAAGAGGTATTGAATTGGATCCATCCCAGATCAATGGCATCGTCATAACGCATGGTCATGAAGATCATATCTGTAAGAATACTTTCAAAATAGCTAGTCGCTACGGTATCCCGATCTATATACACCATGATACATACGAAGTCATTAAGGACCGATATCGTGTCAAAAATCATCAATTTAAAATAATACATCATACGGAAAAGCCATTTATAATAAATGATCTAAAGATCATACCCTTTAAAACGTTCCACGGCGGTGGTTATGTAGGTAAGCCATTCGGTTTTTGCGTAGAACATAAAAGCTCCTGCCGCAAGATAGGTTTTTTAACAGATACGAGCAAGGTAACCGATAGCATGGTCAGGATGCTATATGATTGCAAGTGTATCATAATTGAATGTAATCATGATACAGAGTTAGCGCAGGAAATATCGCCGAATCAGTCGACCTGGAGAGAGCACCTTAACAATGAGGCTGCCGCTGAAGCTCTGATAAAGATCAAGAATGGATCTACAGATAGAGTAGCTCTAAAGCACGTCTTTCTGGCGCATATTAGCGAAAGACATAATAAGCCCAGGACTCTTATCGACCG
>JAUYPN010000018.1 GCA_030695725.1 Candidatus Omnitrophota bacterium | reverse complement strand
TTGGGCTGGCGGCTAACCTTTGCCCAAGTTGGACTTTCACCAACAGGAACCGATACGCTTTACTCGGCGCACTCATCTAATTCTCTCCTTATTTATTCTATCTATAAGTTCTTCCGGGGTCACTACGGCGATGCCCACCTTGCCCACGACAATTCCCCCTGCGCAATTTGAGATATGCGCCGCCTGCAATGGGTCCGCGCCCGAGGCCAGAGATAGCGTATAAGTGGCTATCACGGTATCACCAGCGCCCGAGACGTCGAAGACGTCCTGCGCAACGGTCGGTATATGCTTCATCGGTTTATCCTTCTCGAAGACCGCCATCCCGTTCTCGCCCAGCGTTATCAGGGCTATCCTGCATTTAAACTTCTTCAATATTACAATGCCTGCTTTTTTGAGCGTGGCGGCATCTTTGATCTCAAAACCTACGGCCTTCGACGCTTCATGATTATTGGGCGTTATCAGAGTTATGCCCTTGTAGTACTTCAGGTGCTCCTCTTTGGGATCTACCGAGATTATTTTTTTGCGCACCTTTGCGAACGGGACTATCTCCTTCAACAGCTTCGGCGTGATGACCCCCTTGCCGTAGTCCTCTATGATCACGGCGTCCATCTTCTCGATAATGCTCTTCGTGTTGTTTATTATGCGCTTTATCAGATCGTCGCTTAAGCCGCCCACCTTCTCTTTGTCGATCCTCACCACCTGCTGATGATGCGCTACGACGCGTGTTTTCAGCGTGGTGGGCCTCGACGGATCCACCACGATCCCGCTTACATCGATATTCTTCTGTTCAAGCTCGCCTTTCAATATGGCGCCGTGCTCATCGCTCCCTATCACACCGGCAAGATATGTGTGCGCACCCAAAGAACTTAAATTATTGGCGACATTCGAAGCGCCGCCGGGCATAAAACTTTCACGTTTAACCCATACCACCGGCACCGGCGCCTCGGGAGAGATACGCGAAACATCGCCCCATACGAATTCGTCAAGTATGAGGTCTCCCACGACGAGAACTTTGGCATTCTTGAAATTTCCTATGACGCCCTTAAGTTTATTAATATAGCTGCTCTTCATGCCTAAACCTTTTCTATGATCGAACGATAGAGAAGCGGTATCATAAGCTCGTGATGGCCCGTGATATTATAACCTTTGCCCCCGGTGGATGTGGGCCTCGAGATGACGTTCTGATGCGGCCTGTACTGGCTTATCATATCGAAGTTAGCCGTCGTAAATCTATGGGCTTTATATCCGAGGTTGCGCGCCACCGTAACGGCCTTCAGGAAGACTTCCGGCAGTATCACGGCGGATCCTATATTGACCGCTACGCCGCTCTCCAACTTGGAAACACTGTAAATAAAAGTTTTGAAATCCAATAGAGAGCCTTCGCCTATAGCCATCCCGTTAGCGCTCGGATGCTGATGGATTATGTCCGTCCCTATGGCTACATGCACCGTGACGGGGATTCCCAGCCTGTACCCGACAGCAAGAATGCTCGTATCTTTACGCGGAGATTTCGTTTTCATTATCCGAGAACCGACCGCTTCGCCGATTCCCATGCCGTTCCTGAACCCGTAGTTTATCGCTCCGTTTATGAACGACGCCGTCTCTTGGGCCATTCCGAACGAGCCGTCGACTATCCCCTCGCCCACATCCTCGCTCGTCCTGCCTATCATCGCCACTTCCGTATCGTGTATTATGCCGGCGCCGTTTAAGGCCACATGCTTTACGATGCCTCTCTTCATAAAATCTATGATTATGGGCGACAACCCGCACTTTATCACGTGCGCGCCCATCATGAAGATCACCATTTTTTTCTTCTTATGCGCGGCGGCTATAGCGTCGACCGTCTCTTTGAAATTCCGGGCGGCAAGTATATTAGGAAGAGAATCGTAGAAGCTCCTGAACGACGAGCCTTTCTTCGGCAGGGACGCGAAGTCGCTGACGGCGACCTTGCACTTTCTCGTGTCGAGAGGTATCGTCCTTATCTTCGATAGGTCTATGCGTTTTGTCATCGGTATTTTCCTTAGTAGACCCGACATTTTATCACGAAGTCACCAGCCTCGTCAACGCAATAGTAGACCATGGAAAATCCGAGGGGTCCTGCCGCCCTTCAGCCCCTCCACAGGCAGGCCGGGACCTTGCGGGATACGCCTTCCACTCACACCCCCTGCCACCACTGACAGGTCTTTATTCGCGGCCTGAAATTTTTTGCCGTGTGCTACGGTTTACGTCTCGCTCATTTGCAGGAATTCCTTCCCCCCGCTGCTTAGTTTTGATAAAAGCAAACCAAAGCAAAACAGCGGGGGTCAGTCAGTTCCTGCATTCGCTCAACGTAAATCCTTGCACACCAATTAGCTATAGATATGATACCAAAAAATTTCTAATGGCCGCTCACAAAGCCCTGCAGTGGTGTCAGGCTAACCGTGGGCAGGCGGACCTTGCGGGGTACCGCCTGAAGCGGCGTTACAAATTTTGATACATTATGGCAATACAGAAAGGCCGGACAAACTGGGCAAGAGTTCTTCTTGTTTCCAGGTTGGCCGGCCATCAAAATTTGTCCGAATAAATTGGTATGCCTAATCCAATTTATGTCCGCGGAAGGCGGGCCCCGCGGGGTCCGCCTGAGGGTTGAAGTGAAAAAATTAGCGGGGTTTCAGTATTTGGTCGGCGGCGCGGAGGACGTCCTCGACGCTTATCAGGCCGAGGCACTTGAAGCCGCGCTTGCAGTTATGGGCCAGGCAGATCTCGCAGCCCGCGTCTTTGCGCAGCGCTATATCCTTTCCGCCCACCGGGGCCCATCGTTCTGGCGAAAGGCCCCTGTCTTTGCGGCCGAATATCGCTATCACGGGCGTATCCACAGCGCACGATATGTGCACCGGGCCGGAGTCGTTCGATATCAGGAGACTTGACCTTCTCAATACGCTCGCAAGATCCGATACGCTCGTCTTCCCCGCAAGATTTAAGGGCCCGGACTTCATCAGTTCCGCGGCTCTGTCTCCCATTACCTTGTCCTCGCCGGGCCCGGAGATTATAACTATCCTGGCGCCGTACTTTTCGGCCAGGGTATCTGAAGCTTTCGCAAAACGCTCCAACACCCATCTTCTGGACCGGCAGCTTGCCGCCGGATGGACCGCGATCACCGGGTCGTTCTGCGAGATCCCGTTCTTATAAAAAAGATCCTTTATTTTTTCTTCACTCAACTTGTTTACCGGCATATAAAGACTCTTATCCGACGGCTCTATACCGATGTAACGCAAAAGGTCGAGAGCATAATCTATCTCATGTCTAAGCCCATACTGTTTTGTATGCGGGATCTTTTTTGTAAGAAAGACGCCCGACTTCTTATCATATCCCAATCTTTCCGGTATACCCGCCAGATACGCGAGTATGTGTGAACTATTCTTAGGATGAAGTATGATGGCCAGGTCGAATTTTTTATTCTTCAGGCCCGCGATAAACCTGATCTTTCCGAAGAGGCTCTTTTCCCTGCCCAACTTATCATAGGTTATCACTTCATCGATGCAGGGATTGCCGTCCACCACCTCTCTGGCGTACGGCCTGACGAGCACGGCTATGTGGCTGTCCGGATACGCGTCACGCACCGCTTTTATAGCGGGAGTCGACAGCACGACATCCCCTATCCTGTCCATCCTGACGATGAGAATTTTCTTGTATCTGTGGACCATGGACCGTGGACTGTGGACTTTATTCATAACCCTCGATCATCATTCTGGCACGGTCAAGCACTTCGTCGGCGGATACGAGCTTCATGCATTCGTGATCGTATTTACATGCGGCGACTTCGCAGGGCGAGCAGAATAATTTCTTGTTTATGACGGCGTCGAATTCGCCCGTGGGCCCGTACTTCCTTGGATTCGTCGGGCCGAATATCGCCAGCACTTTTGCGCCGACAGCGCATCCAAGGTGCATAGGCGCGCTGTCATTGGTTATGAGAAGGCTCGAACGCTTTAAGAGGCTCGCGAGCTGCCTTATATTGGTCTTATCAACAAAATTGTGGCATTTATTCTTCATCTTCCCGGCGACGGACAGCACGGTCTCCTTATCCGATCCGATCCCCACAAAGACTATGCCGGCGGCGCATTCACCGATCAGGCGATCGCATACTTCGGCGAACCCTTCAATGGTCCACCGCTTCAGATGGCTCTTAGCCCCGGGATTTACCACAACGATAGGATCTTTTAAAGAGTTCTTTTTAATGAGATCATCGACGTAATCCTCGTCCTCTTTGGTGATATGTATATACGATTTTTCACTTAAACTCCTGATCCCGAATGGAAAAAGCCTGTAAAGGTGCCTCTCTCTCTTATGCGTTATCTCTTTCGGGAAAGACTGGATCGGGTTGGTCCTGTACTTGGGCGCCAGAAGAAGCGGAAAGACCGTATTCCTCAGGTCCGCCACAAGATCGTACCTCAGTTTCTTCAATTTTAACTGCAGCCTTCTCTTTTCGGCTATCGAGACATGCTTGTCGTATATCACGAGCTTGAATATCCTGGGATCTTTATCGAATATATCCCTGCCGTTCGGGCCGACCATCACGTCTATCCTCGAAGCCGGAAATTCCTTCGACAAGGCCCTTATAACCGGCGTCGTCAATATTATGTCGCCGATATTGCTTAAGGTGATCACGAGTATTCGCTTGATTTGAGTTTTATCAATCATCATAATCATGTCATACCCGCGAAAGCGGGTATCCATACATCAGCCTCGTCTGGATTCCCGCTGGAGCCTGCCCCGTGCATAGATTCCCGCTTTCGCGGGAATGACACGGGGCGGGAATGACAGGGGGGACCAATTTGGACAGCAGTATGTATGCTATAAACTATCAACTATGAACTTCTCCGCTTCTTTGAATACGTCTTCGACGGTAATCGCCTTCATGCAACGGTTGTCGCTGCAGCTGACATCGTAACAGGGAACGTCGCATTCTTCGTTTTTAAATATAACCCTGTAATTGCCTTTTCCATATGGTCCGGTCAATCCGGGAGATGTCGGCCCGAACAACGCTATGACATTGGACTTCATGGCCACGGCCAGATGCATCGGGCCTGAATCATTGGCAACGACTAAGTTCGCCCTCTCCAGCAGCGCCCCTAATTCTTTGAGCGTAGTCAAACCGCATAAAATTACAGGTATGCTCTTCATAATGAGCCTGATATCCTCTACCAATACAGCGTCTTTCTTTGCCCCGGACAGAACTATCTTTGCGTTCAGACCCCCGGCCAGCATATCCGCTAATCCCGCGAAGTTCTTCTTCGACCATCTCTTCGGACCCCAATTACCGCCCGGGCATAAGACTATAAGGCGGTCATTATCCGCTATACCGCGCTCTTTTAAAAATTTCTTCACGCTCTCCCTGTCCGCGTCCTGCACAAAGAACTCGTAAGAATTTTCCCGCATCTTTATGCCAAAACCTCTGGCCAGGCCTAAAAAATATTCCACCTTATGCGCTTCCTCTTCAGGCAGATCTATGGTCCTGGTAAGTAAAAGACCTCTCTTCTTCGTGGGATAACCCACCCTCTCCTTTATCCCTGCCAGGAAAGTCAGGAGCGCTTTGGTAAAAGACCTGTGGAGTATGAAGGCTATGTCAAAGCGACTTTTGCGCAAATACGATACCAGCATCAGTTTGCCGATAATGCCCTTGTGCTTCCCTTCCTCGTCGTAAATTATGATCTCGTCTATGCGGGGGCTGCCCTTCAGGATATCAACGCATCTTGGATGCAAAAGGCAGGCTATATAACCGTCGGGGTACGCACCGCGGACAGCTCTGATAAAGGGCGTGGAAAATATCACATCCCCTATCCAGTTCACATTAACTATCAGTATCCTTTTTTCGCTGCCGGCGCTCTTTGTCATCTGCGTTCCTTAAACCATGCGTAATATCTCGAGATCTTACCCCACAGGATGACCGGATTCACTGACGTTGACGACATCTTTATGCGCCTTATGGCGTAGATATCGTTTATATCGCTCTTCCTGGCCGGATTGGTCGTAAAGGCTCCTTTATAACCCGCTTCTTTAGCCGTATTTTTGGCCAGATCATTAAAGGCGCCGCTCGGATAACATAAAAAAAAGACGGGCCTACCCAATCCTTTTTCCAGGATCTCTTTTGAGCCCGCCAATTCGCTCCAAAGCCTCTTTTCGTCCACGGACACGGAAGGTATCCATGGGTGTGATCTTGTATGGCTGCCTATGGTTATGAGCCCGGAATCCGACATCTCGCGCAGCTCCTTCCAGCCCAAATAGCCGCTCACTCCTATCTTATCGGTGACGATAAAAAAAGTCGCCGGCAGGTTATATTTTTTTAAAATCGGATAAGCGTTTTCATAAAAATTGTAATAGCCGTCGTCCGCGGTAATGGCGACGGTCTTTGCCGGCATCTTCTCTTTTCCGGTCATGTACGCGATGACTTTATCGGGACCCACGACGTTGTAATGATTCTTCGCCAAAAATTCCATCTGATCGGCGAATATTTCGGGCGACACGCAGGGTATTAAACTATCTTCTTCAACTTGAAAAGAATGGTACATCAATACCGGCACGACCGAAGCCGATCTTAAGGCCACGCAGGAAACCAGGACCATAAGTGCCGCGAAAAGCGCGGCTGCGCTCAGGCCGAATATCTTCTTAATGTTTCGCACGGATCACCCCCCCATAGAGGTCTATCATCTTATCCGCCATGGCCTCGATAGAAAATCTCCCCCTTACGAAATCCCTCGAGCTCTCCGATATATTTTTAGCAAGAGGCTTGTCATTCAATATTCTCAATACGGCATTCGCTATTGCATTACTATCTCCTACGGGCGTAAGGATGCCGTTAACTCCGTCATTCACTATATCCCTTATCCCGCCCGTCGCGGAGGCTACGCAGGGCCTGCCTAAGCTCATCGCCTCAAGAAGGGCGAGCCCCAGCCCCTCTTCTATTGAGGGCAGCACGAATATATCCATGCAGGCCAGATATAGAGGTATGTCCATATAAGCGGCACCGGTAAATATGACCCTGGTCTCCAGGCCGAGGGATTTGGCCAGATCTTTTAAGGCCGCCTCTTCGCGGCCGCTTCCTATGATCAGACACCGCGCATCCTTCGATTTGGATACCACCTCTTTCATGGCCTCCACGAGAAACTTCTGTCCCTTTACGGAAGAGAGCCGTCCCATCGTCCCGACCACAACGCCGCCTTGAATGCCAAGGGATCTTTTCGCCGTCGCTATTCTGTCCGCCGAATAAATATTCGAGAACCGGCCAAGGTCTATGCCGTTGTATATCACTTCTATTCTCTGCCGGTTCACATTAAAATCTTTTTCCAGATGCCGCCTGACGGCTTCGCTTATCGCCACGACTTTTTCTCCCCAGGTATCGAATAACCTTCTCGAAAGCTTCGCGTTAAAGTAGCCGTGACAGGTGGCTATATAAGGAATACCCGCGCGCCGTGAGGCAAGATATGACGCGACCTGCGAGACCCTTGTGTGCGCATGAACGAGATCTATCTTATTATCCTTTACTATCCTGGTCAGGTCTGATGCCGAACGGAATACCTTCGGCCCAAATTCGAATTTGGTATTTATATCTAAACGAATATGCCTGATATCCAATCTTACGAGCTCCGACAGAAGCTCGCCTCCGCTCGAAGCGACAAAACACTCTACTCTTTTTTGCTTCAGCGCCTTGGCAAGCGATACTATGTACTGCCCTATTCCTCCGATATTCATATGCGTATTTACGTGAAGTACTCTGATCATACGGCTTCTTCGTTCTTTAATAAGATATTTTTTACGGCGACAAATACATCTTCGACCTCTATTCCGCTCATGCACTTAAAGCCTTTTGAACAGCCCGGCTTGTAGCACGGGCTGCATTTAAGATCTTTTTTTATTACGACGTGATTTTTCGAAGGCGCTACGTGTCTGGCGGGATCGGTCGGACCGAAGAGCGCGATGAAAGGCGTGCCGAGTGCCGAAGCGATATGCATGGGCGCCGAATCGGGCGTTATGTACGCTCTGCACCTCTTCACCAGGCTCGCCAATTCCATAACGGCTGTCTTCCCTGCCGCCATCACGGGCTTCGAAGCCGTCAGGCTCATTATCTTTTCCGTTAAGAACGAGTCTTCCTTCGTTCCGGTAAGGACTACGCGTATATTGAACTCTTTTGCGAGCCTGTCACACAGTTCGGCTATGCGTTTTGGCGGCCAGTTTTTTGAATTCCACCGCGACGACGCCCTCACATTTATGCCTATCAGGCCCTGGGATGGCTTTATCCAGTTCTCCTGGAAGAGAGCGTCTATCCTCTCGGCGTCCGAGGGCGAGGGCCAAAGCTCAAGGTGCTTATCGGCCGGCTTTATGCCTGCCGATTTTAATATTCTGAACTGATGTTCTATGGGATCCAGATAAGGTGCGTCATCCTTGATCCTGTTATTCAGAAGAAATGAGAACTTGCCGTTATCGTAGCCGTATCTTAACGAAGCTGCGCTCAAGAAAGAGAGCATGTGGCTCTTTTTATTGTTCTGAAGGTCTATGACCATATCGAAACAGCGCTTCCTGAGATCCGCTCCCAATTTCCAAAGGCCGGACACTCCCTTGTCCTTACCCGTAAAATCGCATACTATCTTGCCGTTTATGTAAGGGCATCCGTCCAGCACGTCCCGGGCCTGCACCCCCACGAGCACCCTGATGTCCGCATCCTTGAATTTGGTCCTTATAGCCCTTAACGACGGTACGCTCAATATCACGTCACCTATGGCGCTCATCTTTATGACAAGTATATTGACCGCTTTCAACGCCTCTTCGTATACGGACAGGGTCTTCGTCATCATGGCATCGAGTCCGAAATTCTCTTCAACTCTTTTTCTGCCGTTTATTACCAATTTAGCGCACAGATCCTTATCCCGGTAAAGCCTTAGTATCTTATCGGCCATATCTTTCGGGTCCTGGGCGTTGCAGAAGAGGCCGCTCTTCTCGTCCTCTATTATGTCAACGACCCCGCCCACCCTCGTCGATACCACGGCGACTCCCGAGGCCTGCGCCTCAACGATCGCTCTGCCGAAAGCCTCCGGCGTTATCGTGGCCGATACCAGACAATCGAGCCCGTGCATTATCGGGGAGACGTCCTCCCGGGCGCTTAAGAATTCCACTGTTTTTGTGAGGCCGAGCCTCCTGGTAAGCATCTGAAGATCGCCCATGTATTTATCCTTGGCGGCGCCGCCGACTATGACGACTTTCAGGTCCGGGATATTCTTTCGAAGAATAGCCGCGGCTTTCAGAAAGAAAGAATGCCCTTTTAACGGGGTTATCCTCGAAACCATTCCCACGGTAAATCCTTTTTTTTGGTATGTTCCGGGGGATCTGAATTTAAATTTTGAGAGATCGACGCCGCGCGGTATGAAACGGATCCTATCGTACGGCACGCCGAAATCGGAGATCATGTGTTTGGCTATTATATTCGACGGCACTATGACGAACCGCCCCCAGCTCATCACCCTGCTTAAGAGATGCTTCTTGTAATAACCGTGGGCGGTGGTCAAGAACACTCTGTTCGTGATCCTGCACGCTATATAGGCCGTGAGGGCAGGGATACGCGAGCGGACGTGCACGATATCGATATCCTCATTGCGTATGATATCACAGACCGCCCTGATCATTCTTATTACGGTGAAAACGGATTTCTTACCCACCGGCAATATATAGTGGCGCGCGCCGATCTTGTCGAGCTCCTTTACGAGCCTTCCGCCTGAGGAGATAACGATAGCCTTATGCCCTTTTCCCACAAGATACCGCGCCAGGTCGATCGTACCCGTCTCGACCCCTCCTACGTCCAGTGCCGGCAAGATCTGTAATATATTCATAAAATTTATATCAACGATCTCATTGCTTCGTAAATTTTCTCTGTATCGTCTATTTTTTTCGCGGGCGTATTGTCTTTTAACGCCCTGCCTGCCAAGGAGATGAGCTCTCCGCTTCCGGCAATGGATATATAGCCTTCTTCCGCGAGATTTTTTAACGCGCGCTCATGTTTGGTCATGCCGTTTTTTTTCTTATCAAGCATAAAGACGATCGTCTTTTTCCCTGAACTTACAGCTTCCGACACCATAGAAATTGATTCGCCGGAAACAATAACGACATTGCTCAATGCTAAAATTCCGACTAAAGTTCCTTCCGGATTATTCTCATTCGCGATCACAAGGAGCCTGCATCTCGAATTTTTCTGCAATGCGACCCTTATGATAGATTCTTGCGTTTTATTTGTGCGCCGTGACGTCGTGACGATCAGATCGGTATCATTCAATTCGCACACTTTAAGCGCATCGTCCAAAATCTTCTTTAATAAGTTATCCGAAAGTGTAAATTCCGGATTGTCGCCGCCTATCAAAAGTCCGACGACATTGTTCTTCGTGATATTCGCGCTCTTCCTGAGCCTTTTGGCGGCTTCTTCCATCGTCTTGATATTCACGAGATTCGGCGCAAGAGTTGTCGTGATTATATTTTTGCCGCTCTTTATCCTGTCATGCTTCGGCGCAATGACGAAGCTGAACTTCTTCAGGCCCAACGGAATGGCCGGATCCATCACCACCACGTTCTTGGCGTTATTCTCTTTCGACATAAATATATTCACGGGCGCCGAGCTCGAGCCGCAAGAGACGATAAACTCGGCGTACGTCTTCATGAGCTTCTCGTAAGAATCTTTTTCAAGGCAGATCTTCATGAAGCCCATGCGGCCGTGGCATCTCCATGAAGCGAATATTGACGCAAAGGTCAGGAGAGCTCTAAAAAATTTACTCCTGTATTTTACATCCACAACCACTATATCTGTATCGAAAGGCCCATAATTTTGAGTCGCCCTGGCCCGCTGTATCTGGCGCGCCACCGCAAGCGATTGATTTAGATGGCCGGCCTTTCCGTCATTTAGTACGAGGACTGTCCTCTTGGGCGTAGACTTCCATCTTTTATGCAGCCACAGCCATTGCGCCGGATACTTTCTTATATATTTTTCCAATAGCGACATATATCTCTGGAGGCCGCCCACCAGGGCCTCCCTGCCCTCCGACCGTCCGACATCGATATAATCCTCAAGATATAATTTATGAAACGGCCCGCCGGCGCGCACTATGAAGTTTGGCAATATTATGGAATCCGTATGTCTCGCTATCTCAAACGGCCCTATATGCGCCGATGTGGGGCGTCCGAAGAAATTTACAAACGTTCCATTTCTACCCGCATCCTGGTCGGATAATATGCCGACCATATTCTTCCTGTAAAGCTCTTTCAGAATATTCTTTGTCGACATCCCCTTCCTCACGACCTTGCACCCCTTGGACTCCCTCAGCCGATTCAGCAATTCATTCAAACGCTTCATCTTTTGCTCGCGCGCCAGGACCGTTATGGGAAAGCCCTTCATGGCGCTCACAAGGCTTGAGAGCTCCCAGTCTCCAAAATGGGCCGTGAGAAGCATGGTGCCCCTGCCGGACTTAGCCGCATTCTCTATCCGTTCCATATTTACCACTTCTACGTATCTATCTACATAAAGCTTGTTTACCTTGGTAAGACTCGCTATCTCGGAGAATGTCTGGACAAGATTCACATAAACATCCCTGGTGATGGCGCGTAGTTCTTCGGGGCTCTTCTCTTTGGCGAAAGCGGCCTTAAGATTGGCATAAGCTATCAGCCGCCTCTTTTTGTTGAAGGCAAAAGCACACCTGCCGATCGATCTGCCCATACAGAGATCGGCTTTTATGGGGACGAAGTGGAAAATTATGTTGAGCCCTCTAACCAGTATAGAGGCTATGTAGTCTATCAATCAATTTCTCCCTCCCGGACAGTATCTGCATCTCCACTGCCAGGGTCAGAACTTTGTAAGAGCCGATAAAGAGCCCGAGGCGATTCAATTTTACGATATCCTTTTCGGTCGTGATCACGAGATCAAAGCGCCTCTCGCCGCATATCGCGGCCACTCTATCTATATCCTTCTTTCTGTAATCGTGATGGTCCGGAAATTTTATGTGCTCGACCACATTCGCTCCCAGGCCTTTTACCGTCTCCTCGAAATACAAGGGGTCGCCTATACTGGAAAACAGGATGACCCGCTTCGCTCTGACCGTCGACAGGTCATGTAAAAATCTAGCCCTGCCCTCATAAAGATGCTTGGGCACATGCGCGGCTTCCAGGATCACCGCGCTTTTATTGACGGCGGACACCTCTTTCCTTATACCGTCCGTACCGACGTCTGTCCTGCCGCTCTTTGTCAGCACTATGACGTCTGCCCTTCCTAATGATCTTTTAGGTTCACGCAATACGCCGCGCGGGAAGAGGCGGCCGTTGCCGAACGGATTACGCGAATCTATCAGCACTATATCCAGATCCCTCGTCAATTCCCAATGCTGAAAACCGTCATCGAGTATCGCCGTGTCGCTGCCGTAAAGCCTCACCGCCTTATTCGACGACCGGAACCTGTCCTCCCCCACCAGGATCGGCACATCGGCGAGATTTCGTCTAAGCATCTCCTGCTCATCCCATCCGTAGCCGCGTATGAGGACAGATACGTTCTTCTTCAGATCCTCCTCCAATATCTTCGCCAGCGCCATCGTGAAAGGGGTCTTTCCCGTGCCCCCGAGCGTTACATTGCCCACGCTTATGATTTTAAGGGGCGCTTTACGGGTGTTGAATATATGCAGTTTATAAAGGATCTTCCTTAAAAATATGGCCAGTCCATACACAAGCGAGGTCATGTACAGGATAAACTTGAACGGGAAAAATACCGCACCTTTTCTTTCGTCGGTCATCAATGAATAGATAAAGTTCACCATATTTTAGTTTTCAGCCTTCAGCTATCAGCCATCAGTTTTTTGATAGCTTCCATGTTCTTTTTAGTCGCGCCGCGGTTCTGTGCAATCGCCATCTTCGCGTTCTCACCGAGTGAGGACATCTTCAGGGGATCATTGATAAGCATCTTTAGATTCCTGACCAATTCTTCCCTGCCAGCGACCTGAATAGCGGCGCCCCTACTCAATAAAACTTTCGTTATATGCCTGAAGTTGAACATGTGAGGACCGAAGATTATGGCCTTTCCCAGGACGGCCGGCTCCAAGGGGTTCTGCCCTCCGTGCTTAACGAGACTTCCGCCTATGAAGACCAGCGCGGCTGCCGAATACACTTCGTTGAGATGGCCTATCGTGTCGAGGATCAGAATTCTTCGCTCATCGCTAGTCGCTCGCCGCTCGTTAAGCCCGGATACTCTCACGGGTTCGAAACCGGATCGTTTTATAATCTTTTCGATCTCTCCGACGCGGTCGATGTGGCGCGGAGCTATCAGCAGCTTAAGTTTCGGGAGCTCGATGATAAGCTCCTTGAACGCTTCGACGACCGTCTCTTCCTCGCCCTCGTGGGTGCTGCCCGCCACAAAGAGCGGATCATCTCCGTTCAGGCATAAGGTCCGCCGGACGGCATCCGCCGCTCTCGACTCGGCCGGAACGCTTAAGTCGAATTTCATATTTCCCGTGACCTCCACCCTGTCGGGAGGCGCACCGAGAGAGATCGCTCTTTCGGCGTCTATGGTATCCTGCATGCAGAACGCGCTTATCTTGGAGAGCGTATTTTTCAAAAAAGGTTTTGCTAATTTGTACTTTCCTATTGAACGGTCCGATATCCTCCCGTTTATCATCACCGAAGGAACGGAATTGAGCGAAAGCTCTTTTAATAGACCAGGCCAGATCTCCGTTTCTATCATTATGTAGATCTTTGGTCTGATATATTTCATGGCCCTTCTTACCGTAAAACCGAAGTCGAGCGGAAAATATATTACCGCGGCATCTTTTGAGAAGAGTTTCTTCGCAAGGTCATTGCCGGCTTTTGTTATGGTGGATATGACCAGGTCGTATTTGGGGAACTTCTCCTTAAGCGGCGGGATAAGGCTTTTGCATACGGCTACCTCGCCCACGCTTACAGCCTGTATCCATATACGATCTCCCCCGGAGAGAAGCGCCCTCTCCTTAGCAGGGGCATACCTGCCGAACCTTTCGGGAAATTCCCTGTGCAGCTTCCCTTTAAATATCAGGACGGGCAGATAGATAACGGAAAATATGAAAAAACCTATGTCGTACAGCATCTTTTATTGAATACGAACCTTATGGCCAAGATAAAAGCGCCTATGGTAATGGACGCGTCCGCGATATTGAATACCGGCCAGACCCGGAAGTCCAGGAAGTCTATTACATAACCGAACAGAACCCTGTCTATGAGGTTACCCGCCGCTCCGCCCAGTATGAGGCCCAGGGCGGTCAATATCAGGAGATCCTTGCATCCGCCGCGGATAGCGTAGAAACATATGAAAGCTATTATAAGCACCGAGAATACCGTGAAGAATAAGCTGCGGCCCTTAAAGAGCCCGAAGGCCGCCCCGCTGTTCAGGACCAACGTGATATGAAACACTCCCGGCGCTACCCTGATCGACTCTCCTTCAGAAAGGATTCTTAACAAAAGCCACTTTGTCAGCCTGTCGGCTATCACAACGAGCGATGATACCGATAATACCCTTAGTATCATTTTTTTTCGTTCTTGAACTGGCACGCTATGCAGAGTTCCGTATGCGGCAGCGCATTAAGACGTTTCTTCGGTATCTGCTTTCCGCACTGTGTGCAGCTTCCGTAAGAGCCGTCCTCCACCCTCTTCAGCGCTTCATCGATCGTGTACAGGATATTCTGTTCGTCGCTGGCTCTGCCGAGCGAGAACTCTACCTCGTAATTATCGCTCGCGACGTCCGCCATGTGGAACGAGTAGCCGGAAAGATCACCGCTTGCCTCTCTTTGCGACGTCTTCAGGGCGTCCTGCGTTATATGGTCTATGCCCCCGCCTATCTTCTCGCGCTCCTTTACCAAAAGGGCCCTGTACTTATTGAGGTCTTTCTTCGGCATCCTCTTGATCTTTATCTTTTTGGGCCGGGCGGGCGCCTTTACAGCTTTTATCGCCTTCGCTCTTTTCGCCACTCTCCTCTTCGCCTTCGCCGCTTTCTTTGCCTTTTTCATACCAAACTTTCTCCTTTTTTTACGGTTCGACCCTTCGACTTCGCTCAGGGTCGAAGGGTTCAGATGTTCTTAACGCATCTTTCGCAAAGGGCCGGATGGTCCTTATGCGAGCCGACTTTCGGGCTATAGTTCCAGCATCTGGAACATTTACTGCCAGGCGCCTTTTCTATCAATACGGCGCTTTCGCCGTCCTTCAATTCGACATTTGAAACTATAAAAAGGTATCTTAAGAAGTCTTTTTTCTCGTTCAATATCTTTTTGAGCTCCGGATCATCTGTAGCTATAGTAACCGACGCTTCGAGGCCCGAGCCGATTCCGCCCGTTGAACGTTTCTCCTCGAGCGACTTCAGGACCTCTTCTCTCATGCTGATCAGTCTCTTCCATTTTTTGTCCAAGCTCTCGTCTATCCAGTTTTTATAAATCGTATAGTTAGGCCATGACTCAAGATGGACCGACTCGCTCTTTTTTTTAGCATTGATATATCCCCACGCTTCATCCGCCGTCGCCGCCAATAACGGCGCCATCAACTTAAGGAGCGCCTCTAGCGCTTCGAACATGACCGTCTGCCCACTCCTACGCTCAATGGATCTTTTCGCAAACGTGTACATCTTGTCCTTCATGACGTCCAGATAAATGGACGAGACTTCGGTAACACAGAAATTATAAACATCCCTGTATACTTTGTGAAAAGCGTACGCCTCATAATTGACCGTGGTCTCTTTTATCAATAGTGCAAGCCTGTGAAGCATCCATCTGTCAAATTCCGGCATATCCTTATAAGCGACCTTGTCCTTTTCGGGATCGAAGTCGTACAGATTGCTCAACAGGTATTTGTATGTATTTCTTATCTTCCTGTAGGCATCGGCAAGCCTCGTCAATATCTCGCCTGACATCCTGACATCTTCCGAATAATCGCTCGACGCCACCCATAACCTCAGTATGTCCGCGCCGTATTTCTTCATGACCTCTTCGGGCGTTATGACGTTGCCTAAGGACTTTGACATCTTCTTCCCCATGCCGTCAACGACAAAGCCGTGAGTGAGCACCTGTTTATACGGCGCCTTTCCGTCTATCCCCATCGCGATTATGAGTGCCGACTGGAACCATCCCCTGTGCTGATCGGAGCCTTCAAGATAAAGCTCGCACGGATAATCGAGCATCTCTCTCTTCTTCAATACCGCCTGGTGGCTCACGCCCGAGTCGAACCAGACGTCTATGATATCGGTCTCTTTTTTGAAGTCGCCGCAACCGCACTTGCCGCACTTGGTCCCGGCAGGCATAAGATCTTCTTCTTTCTTTATAAACCAGGCGTCGGCGCCTTCGGACTCAACGATCTTCGCGACGTGATCTATGACCCCGGCATCGAGAAGAACTTCTTTACATTTTTTACAGTAAAACGCTATTATGGGAACTCCCCAATATCTCTGGCGCGACAGGCACCAGTCGGGCCTGTTGGCTACCATGGCGGATATCCTCGACTCGCCCGCTTCGGGTATCCATTTCACGGAGGACGATATCGTCTTCAGCATGTTTTTACGCAGATCGTTGTGGTCTATCTTTAAAAAGTACTGGTCCGTGGCCCTGAATATTATCGGTTTCTTGCAGCGCCAGCAGTGCGGATATGAATGCGTCACCTCTTCTTCATGCAATAACCGGTCCAGGCCTTTCAGTTTTTCCACGATTCCTTTATTCGCCTTTATTACATGCTGTCCGCTGAATTCACCGCAGGTATTGTCGAACTTGCCACCGGAGTCGACCGGCATCAATGTATGCAGCTTGTATCTTTTTCCGGTGATATAGTCTTCCTGGCCGTGGCCCGGAGCGGTGTGAACGCATCCCGTCCCGTCCTCCATCGATACGTATCCCGCCAAGACCACCTTAGAACCTCTATCAATAAAAGGATGTTTCGCCTCGAGGCCCTCAAGCTCTTTGCCTTTTATTGTTTTTGTTATTTTATATTCTTTTATGCCGATTTTATTCATCGCCGATTCAGCAAGCTTCTTCGCAATAATATAAACCTCCCTACTCCCAACTCCTGACTCACTACTTTCAATAAAAGCATACTCCTCATCCGGATGTACGGCTATCGCGACATTGGCAAGCAGCGTCCACGGCGTCGTCGTCCATATTACGAAATATTCACTGGTGACCTGGTGACCTGGTGACCTGGTG
>JAUYPN010000016.1 GCA_030695725.1 Candidatus Omnitrophota bacterium | reverse complement strand
ACAGGAATTTTAAAGGCAGGATGGGCAATCCGAATTCATTCATCTATCTTGCCTCGCCGGCGACAGTTGCCGCATCCGCTATAAAGGGCAGGATCGCAGATCCGAGAGAATATAAGAAGAGGCTGGCATGAAGAAAAAAGTGCATTTTGCGAGGAGGCTCAAGGTCCGGGACAACATTAATACCGATTATGTTATCTCCGGGCGTTATAAGTTCAGGATTCAGGACCCCAAAGAGCTTTGCAAACACATATTCGAGGACATAGATCCCGGATTTGCCGCGCGCGTCAATAAAGGTGACATACTTGTGGCCGGAGAAAACTTCGGGTGCGGTTCATCAAGAGAACAGGCTCCGCAGTCATTAAAGAGCGCCGGATTTTATGCCGTAGCGGCGAAGAGCTTCGCCAGGATATTCTATAGAAACGCGTTCAATATTGGCCTTATGCTTGTTGAGTGCGATACGGGATTTGTCGATGACGGAGACACTATAGAGCTCGATATAGAAAAAGGAAAATTAAAGGATGTCAGCAAGGGTCTGGCGTTCGATATAAAGCCGATACCGTCCGTAATGAAGAAGCTTCTGGAAGACGGCGGAGTTGTAGAGCATTTTAAGAAATACGGAGGATTTTCGTTCGATGAGCAAGTATAACATTACACTAATACCGGGCGATGGCATAGGGCCGGAACTTGTCGACGCGGCAAAAAGATGCGTGGACTCTCTTGGGTTAGACATCAAATGGGAAGTTATGGACGCCGGCCTGGGGACAATAGAAAAATATAAGACGCCTCTGCCGACGCAAACTCTCGATTCAATAAGAAAGAACAGGGTAGCAATCAAGGGTCCCATTACAACACCTATCGGAACAGGTTTCAGGAGTGTTAACGTGGAGCTCAGGAAGACCCTCGACCTGTATGCCTGTTTAAGGCCATGCAAGACGTATAAGGGCGTGCGTTCGAAATACGACAACATAGATCTCGTTATTGTCAGGGAGAATACCGAAGATCTTTATGCGGGGATAGAATTCGAAAAGGGACTGAAAGATACCGGGGATCTCATAGTGACGCTTGAGAAGATGAGCAAAAAGAAAATAAATCCGAGCTCTGCCATAAGCATAAAACCTATCTCTGCAGAAGGCACAAAAAGGATAGTAAAATTTGCTTTCGAGTACGCGCTTAAGAATAACAGAAAAAAGGTCACGGCTGTCCACAAGGCGAATATCATGAAATTTACCGACGGACTATTTCTTGAGGCGGCGCGCGAGGTGGCCAAGGGGTATGAAGGCAGAATAGCTTTTGAGGACAGAATAGTCGACAACATGTGCATGCAGCTCGTCCAGAAGCCCGAGGACTATGACGTGCTCGTCCTGCCGAATCTTTACGGAGATATAATTTCGGACCTTGCCGCGGGGCTCATTGGCGGGCTGGGCGTAGCGCCCGGGGCAAACATCGGAGACGGCATCGCCGTGTTTGAGCCCACTCATGGCAGCGCCCCGAAGTATAAAGGCATGAATAAGACGAATCCTACGGCGATCATACTGTCGGCCGTGCTGATGCTTAAACATATAGGAGAGGAGAAGGCGGCCAAAATCCTGGAAGACGCGGTCGCTTCGGTCATAAGAGAAGGTAAGTTTGTCACCTACGATATGAAAGAGAAGAGAGACGATCCCACCGCGGTCGGGACGCGCGAGATGACCGACGCAATAATAAAGAAGATCAAATGACAAGGAAAGTATCCATTATAGGGGCGGGAGCTGTAGGGGCCACTCTGGCGCATCGGGTGCTGGAGAGCGGCGTGGCCGACGTTGTATTGCTCGACGTATTAAAAAATATTGCCGAAGCCAAAACCCTGGACCTTCTCGACGCGGCTCCGGTAGCGGGCCACGAAAAAAATATCACGGGCACGGACGATTATGCTCAGATCCGTAAATCGGATATAGTCGTCATAACCGCGGGCCTTCCGAGAAAGCCCGGCATGACCAGGGACGAGCTTATCGCGAAGAACGCCTCTATAGTTAAGGATGTGAGCGAAAAGGTGAAAAAGTACGCGCCGGATTCGATCGTGATAGTAGTGACGAACCCGCTCGATACCATGACATACCTTGCTCGTAAGATAACAGGTTTTAAAAAAGAGAAGGTCATGGGCATGGCAGGCGTTTTAGACGGCTCCCGTTTTATCAATCTTATATCGCAGGAACTTAAAGTCCCGAGAAGTTCTATCGAAACCTATATCCTCGGAAGCCACGGGGATACCATGGTGCCTATCATCTCAAAGACGCGTGTAAAGGGTAAGCCAATAACCGAAGCGATAGATAAAAATAAATTGGAGGCGATGATCAAAAGGACCTGCGATCGCGGAGCCGAGATCGTAAAATTACTCGGCTCGGGAAGCGCCTATTACTCACCGAGCGCGGCCGTATTTAAGATGATAGAATCGATCCTGAAAGATAAAAAAGAGACGCTCGCCGCTTCCGCATATGTTGAAGGAGAGTATGGGCTCAGCGGCCTCTACATAGGAGTTCCCTGCAAAATAGGCTCCGGCGGGATAGAGAAGATAGTAGAGTTCGACATATCAGGCGCAGAATCAGCGGCATTGGCAAGATCGGCCGAGGCTATCAAAGCTTTAAACAAATTATTATAATGAGAACCTACGACCTCATTATCATAGGTTCAGGCCCGGGCGGTTACGTGGCGGCTCTGTACGCTTCCCGTTTCAAAAAAAGCGTATGTGTGATAGAGAGATCCGACCTCGGCGGAACCTGCCTTAATAGAGGATGCATACCCACAAAAGCGATGATCCATTCGGCATCGCTACTCTCCAGGATAAAAGGATCTAAAGAATACGGCATAGAAGTTTCAGATGTCACGGTGAATTTTCCGGTTATCGCCGCGCGTAAAGATTCGATAGTTACGCGCTTGAGAGCCGGGATAGAGACCCTCTTCAAAGCGAATAAGATAGACCTGATCAAAGGCGAGGCTGTTCTTGCACCCACCGGCGCGGCGGGACCCATCTCGCAGGTGGGTGTGGTCGTTAACGGCGAAAATTATAACGCCAGGGACATAATAATAGCTGTGGGATCCCGGCCCATGGAGATACCGGGCGTCAAAATTGACGAAAAGAGGATATATTCAAGCGACGGCATCCTCAATCTGAAAGAGATCCCCGAAAAATTAACAATAGCGGGCGGGGGAGTCATAGGGTGTGAGTTCGCTGCTCTTTTTAATGCGTTGGGTTCGAAAGTCACGATTGTGGAACTCGTTGACAGGATTCTCCCTGGGCAGTCGAAAGAAGTCTCAAGAAAAATGGAGACGATTTTCAAGAAGAGAGGTGTAGAGGTTCATACATCCACCGAATTGTCATTGCGAGGGAGCGAAGCGACCG
>JAUYPN010000001.1 GCA_030695725.1 Candidatus Omnitrophota bacterium | reverse complement strand
GGGTGAGCTCGTGGAGAGACGTTCGACGCGCGGGATATTCTACGGCTGTACGAAGTTCCCCGCATGCAGATATACCGCAAGAAGACTTCCGAGCGATGAGGGTAAGGAAGAGATAATCTAGCTATGCAGCGATACATCGATAAGTTCATCAATTATCTGAAGATCGAGAAAGATGTATCGAGGCATACCATAACCAACTACACGATAGACCTGAAAGCGTTCTCGTTATTTTTAGGCGAGGCCGATATAAATTCCGTCGATCACCTCGCCTTAAGAAAATTTTTAGCCGAGCTGCGAGGCAGGAACTATTCCAAGAGGACGATAGCCAGAAAGCTTGCCTCTCTCAGAAGCTTCTTCAAGTTCCTCTACCGTGAAGGCCATATAAAAGCAAATCCAATTACCGCCATAAGCTCTCCAAAATTAGATAAGAAACTGCCCAAATTTCTCGATATAGCGAAGGTCACGAAATTGATAATGTCTCCTGATGTAAAGACGCCCTCCGGTTTAAGGGATAGGGCTATTTTGGAGACGCTTTATTCGTGCGGTATCAGAGTGAGCGAGCTCGTCGGCCTCGACATGGAGAAGATAGATTTCATAAGCGGAGTCATCAAAGTATTGGGAAAAGGCCGCAAAGAGAGGATGGTCCCGATAGGCGATATGGCGCTTGACTCCATACGGAAATATGCCGAAGGAAGAAGTCCAAGCGCTAAAGAAAAGAAGGCGGTATTTTTGAATAGCCGCGGAGGACGTCTCACCGATAGAAGCGTAAGACGCGTCGTCGATAAACACATTCACGCATGCTCCTCCGAGGAGAAGATATCTCCCCATAGCTTGAGGCACTCGTTCGCGACGCATCTCTTGGACAGGGGCGCGGACTTAAGAAGCGTCCAGGAGCTCCTGGGCCACATGAACCTCTCCACAACCCAGATCTACACGCACGTCACAATGGAGCGGCTCAAGAACGTTTACGACAAAGCTCATCCAAGAGCGTGAACTGATTTCGTTCGTCATTGCGAGGGCCGAAGGCCCGAAGCAATCTCAACTGTTCTTTGCCAGTACCGGGGTATTGTTCGCGGCCTAAATTTTTTGCCGTGTGCTACGGTTTACGTCTCGCTCATTTGCAGGAATTCCTTCCCCCCGCTGCTTTGTTTTGCTAAAAGCAAACCAAAGCAAAACAGCGGGGGTCAGTCAGTTCCTGCATTCGCTCAACGTAAATCCTTGCACACCGATAAGAAGTAGGTACTATGCCAAAAAATTTCTAATGGCCGCTCACAACACCCCTCGTACTGTCAAAGTGAGAGACGCCGTTTCAGGCGTATCCACCGCAAGTTCCGCCTGAAGCAAGAACGAAAAAATATATCAGAAATAAAATAACTCCGCCACCCTTGGAAGGAGAATGAGATGAAGAAGGTTATAATTTTACTACTGCTGCTCTCGTTAGTTGCTATGCCTTCTTTTGCAGAGAGAAAATTTGGTAGATATGAGGGTCGTGCTTTAAGATGTGCTTTGCCCTTATATCAAGGCACACCATCTTCACAATACATATATAAATCTTTAGGAAATGTTGAGAATGTGCAAAAATGGAACTTTCATTCACAGGGTGAAATTGCCTATGCAGCATTAGAAGGTCTGGCGAATAAAGCCAAGGCAATGGGAGCCAACGCAATTATTAAAGTTGAGCCTAATCCTAGGGGGCTTGTTAAGGGGTATGGGGATTTTGGTTATGCAGGCGAGGCGGTTACCTTTGATAAATTACCAGAAAAACCTTATAAGTAGCCTTGAGATTTCGGAAAAAATTATGTATTCTAACAAGGTTAGAATTGCGGGTTAGAAGCCAAAAGGGTGTGTAGGGGACATAAAATTTTTTGTTAGTATCGCAGGCGGAACATTTGTGTGTGCCGCCTGGAGCGACTGTTAAAAATTCTGACACTTTATGGCGGTATAGAAAAAAATTCAGACGACCAATGATGCGATATTACTTCATAGGGCTGAATTTTTGTCAGAATTTTTCCACAGCAAATTGCATGCCCAATGCAATTTGCGGCAAGCGAAAGGCGGCCACCAAATGTTCCGCCTTCGAGTTGAAGCAATAAAATTTTGAGGCACCGGAAATAATATGCATCCGATAATAGCTAAGATAGGTCCGCTGTACGTGTACTCGTACGGACTGATGGTCGCTGTAGGATTTGCCGTAGCTACGCTCCTCGCTTATAAGCATGCGGACGATTTTAAAATAAATAAAGACAGAATAATAGATCTCGGGATAGTGATGCTCGTGTGCGGTATCATAGGCGCGCGCATAGTCTATATCGCGCTGAACTTTCAATATTATGTAAAAAATCCGCTTGAGATCATCAATCTGACAAAAGGCGGGCTCGTCTGGTATGGTGCCTTCATCTTCGGGATGATCGGCTCGGCGTGGTTCGTGAAGAAGAACAGGATAAGCTTCTGGACGGCGGCGGATCTCTTCGCACCGTACATAGCTCTGGCCCAGGCCTTCGGTAGGATCGGATGTCTGCTGAACGGCTGTTGTTACGGAGCCGCGGCACCTTCCTCTCTTTTATTGAGCGTCGTATTCCCGGACGAATCAATATTACGATATCCCACGCAAGTATTTTCGGCGGTAGCCTTGCTTCTTATATTCGTCATATTAAGGATATGGCAGAAGAGACGCCACTTTGGCGGAGAGATATTCATAGGATACGGCCTCCTCTATTCTGTGAAGAGATTCGGAGTGGAATTTTTTAGAGGCGATTATCCCAAGATCCTGTACGGCCTCACCATATCTCAATTGATAAGCGCGGCGGTCTTCGCGGCTTGTTTAAGTCTGTTCATCTACAGGTGCCTTAAATGGAAAAGTTTTTTAAAGTCCGCGTAAGCGCGGATAAGCAGGGTCAGAGACTCGATAAATTTCTTGCGAACCACTTTGAAAAAGATTTCTCCCGGGCATTTTTACAAAAATTGTTTAAAAAAGGCAAGGTGCTGCTGAATGGAGAGATCCCCAAGCATCATCAAAAAGTGAACGTCGGTGAGACGGTAGAGATAACCGTACCCGAGCCGGAAGAGTCCGTAATAAGGCCTGAGAAGATCCGTCTCAATATAGTGTACGAAGATGAGCATCTTCTGGTGGTGAACAAACCGCAGGGCATGGTGACGCATCCGGCCCCCGGCAACTATACCGGGACATTGGTCAATGCGCTTCTCGCGCATTGCGACGATCTTTCGGGCATAGGAGGAGTTTCAAAACCCGGCATAGTTCACAGGCTCGATAAAGGAACAAGCGGTCTTCTTCTTGTAGCCAAGACCGACGATGCGCACAAAAAACTGGCAAAGCAGTTTAAAGACAAGACGACCAAGAGGGTGTATCTCGCCCTAGTGGAAGGAAATGTAGAGCTCGATAACGGGATCGTGGAACTTCCCATCGGCAGGAGTGCGCGGGACAGGAAGAAGATGGCCGTTAAGTTTGACGATGAAAGCAGTCGAGAGGCGATAACACGCTATAAGGTGATAAAAAGGTTCGGATCCTTCACGTTATTGGAGTGCAGGCTGGGTACGGGCAGGACCCATCAAATAAGGGTGCACCTCTCCTATATAGGACATCCGATCCTCGGAGACGAAAAATACGGCACAAAAGGAAAGTTTAAGATGCCGATGCTGCATGCCGCCACGATCGGCTTTACCCATCCGGCCACAAAAAAATTTATGGAGTTTTCGAGCAAGCCTCCTAAAGAGATGTCTGATGCGATAAAGAGGGGAAAGCTTTAAACTGTAAGCTTTAAGCTATAAGAAGGAGCGTATGAAGATAAAGATCATGCCCATAAAAAAATTGAGAGGAGAGATGACCGTTCCGGGGGATAAGTCCATAGCCCACAGGGCGCTGATGATGGGCTCCCTCGCCGTGGGCTCGACTAAGATAAAAGGCCTGCCCATGTCCGATGATTGTAATTATACGGCAAAAGCCTTTCGTGACATGGGTATTAAAATAAGAAAAGAGCTCGACGTAACCATAGTTGAAGGTAAAGGTCTTCATGGTTTAAAAAAGCCGGATAATCCGTTATACGTGGGAAATTCTGGAACCTCTATGAGGATCCTGGCCGGCATATTGGCGGGGCAGGATTTCGAGTCCACGCTTACGGGTGACGCCGGGATATCGGCGCGCCCCATGAAGAGGATCGTGGAGCCCTTGAATATGATGGGCGTCAAGATAAGCGCCCAATGCGGCGGTGAATATCCGCCGCTCACGATAGTCGGAGGGAAGGTACGGCCTATTACTTACAAAAATTCAATAGCGAGCGCGCAGATAAAATCGGCCATTCTCTTTGCCGGGCTCTACTCGAAGGGGATTACAAAGGTCATAGAGCCCGTACGCTCGCGCGACCACACGGAGAGGATGTTGAAATACTTCGGCGCTAAAGTCAAGGTCTCCGGCAAGAGCGTATCTATAAGAGGCGGAAGCGAGTTGAAGGCCAGGGCCCTCGAGATACCGGGCGATATATCGAGCGCCAGTTTCTTCATCGTGGCGGCGACCGTCCTGAAAGGCTCGAGGATAAAGATACGCAACGTCTCCATAAATCCTACGAGGGCCGGGATATTAAAGGTGCTGTCTAAGATGGGGGCGGATATCAAAATCATCAATAAGAAGAAACCATCCCCGGAACCGTCAGCGGATCTGATCGTAAAATATTCCAAGACTCACGGTATTACCATCACCAAAGATATGATACCTTCCGTCATAGATGAGCTGCCGGTCATATTTGTCCTCGCTTCGTTGTCCGAGGGCAGAACGATAGTGGAAGGCGCAGGAGAATTAAGGGTAAAGGAGACCGATAGGATAGCCTCGATGCAGAATGGCCTTAAGGGCATGGGCGTCGATTTCAGGGTGAAAGGCGATAATGTGGTGATCGAAGGGTCTAAGAGCCTTAAAGGGGCCAGTCTCAAAAGCTTCGGTGATCACAGAACTTGTATGGCTTTGGCTGTAGCGGCATTGACCGCGAAAGGCGACAGCGAAATAGAAGGCGCCCAAAGCGTTTCGAAATCATTCCCGTCGTTCTTCGACACTTCGACAGTTTATTTAAATTGACATCAGTATAATTATTTGTTAATATCTCATAGTCAAGGAGATGTCCATGAGGTCAGGGTTTTTTGAAAATCTTTGGAGAATGTATAACAGATTATTCGGTTTCTTTTCAAACGATATCGGCATAGACCTCGGCACAGCCACCACACTAGTATACCTAAAAAACCAGGGAATAGTATTATGCGAGCCGTCAGTCGTCGCCGTTGAGGCGGGAACTTCCAATGTCCTTGCGGTGGGCGAAGAGGCGAAGAGGATGCTCGGAAGGACGCCCGGTAATATCGTCGCTATCAGGCCTATGAGGCACGGCGTGATAACGGATTTCGAGATATCGGAAGCGATGCTCCGCTACTTCATACAGAAAGTCAATAAGGCCAAAAGGTTCGTGCGCCCGAGGATAGTCATAGCCATCCCGTCAGGCATCACGGAGGTGGAGAAGAGGGCCGTCGAAGACAGCGCCCTGCATGCGGGAGCGCGCGAGGTCATCACCATAGAGGAACCCATGGCGGCGGCCATAGGAGTGGGGCTGCCGATCTCCGAGCCCTCCGGCAACATGATCATCGATATAGGCGGCGGCACGACAGAGATAGCCGTCATCTCATTGACAGGAATGGTATTTTCTAAATCCGTCAGAATCGGCGGCGATGAGATGGATGAAGCCATTATAAACGCTTTGAAGAAAAATTATAACCTCATGATCGGCGAGAGGACGGCCGAAGCTATAAAGATGAAGATAGGCTCGGTATACCCGCTTGAGGAAGAGATCACGATGGAAGTGCGAGGCCGCGACCTGGTCGCCGGACTGCCCAAGTCGGTCACCATCACGAGTGAAGAGATAAGAGAAGCTATGTCTGAGCCGATGTCTCAGATAGTTGAGGCGGTCAGGATAACGCTCGAGAGGATACCGCCTGAGCTCTCCGCTGACCTGATAGAAAAAGGAATAGTGCTTTGCGGCGGGGGTAGTCTGTTGAAAGGCATAGATAAGCTTCTTTCCGAAGAGACGGGTCTACCCGCGCACCTGGCCGAAGATCCGCTTACGGCGGTCGCTCTCGGCACCGGTAAAGTGTTGAGCGACGAAAAGATCCTGAAAGCCATCGTTAAGATGCAGAGACGCAAGCGCTGATAAGAGAAGAATAGATGTGCGCAATAAAAAAAAGAGAATAATTTTAAAGATCCTCGCGGTACTCTTCGCGGTAGTCCTCATAGTGTTAATATCGTCCACCGCGCGATTAATTCGAATAAATATCACCGACGGAACCACCCCGATACTTAAAAGTCTCCATTCATTCTTCAGGGCTCTGGAAAGGATCGTTCCGTTTGCCGCCGAGAGAGAAGAGAGCAAGATCCTGCACGACAGACTCGACCTCCTGACCAGGATGTCGGAGGAGACCAAAGCCATCAGCGACGACAACGCGCGCTTAAGGAACCTTCTCGACTTTCGGAAGACTATCCCGTACACAAGCATACCCGCTCAGGTTATAGGGCGCGATCCCTCAAACTGGTCCAATTCACTCATCATAGATAAGGGCTCCTCGTCCGGAATAAAGACCAATATGGCTGTTATCTCTACGCGCGGACTTGTCGGAAGGATAGTGGAAACGGGCAGGCTGTCGAGCAAAGCCCTGTTGATAACAGACCCTAACTTAAAAGTTGGAGTCCTTATAAGACGCAACAGGCAGGGCGGCATCCTGACCGGAAGGCCGGCCGGCAGGTGCAAGATCATCTATATATCGCTCGATTCCGATATCAGGCCGGGCGATAAGGTGATGACTGCCGGATTCGGCAGCGTCTTCCCTAAAGGCATACTGATAGGAGAGGTCGAGAAGGTGGGCAAGGAGGAGGGGCGCCTGTATAAGTACGCGATCCTTAAACCTTCACAGGATCTCTCCATGCTGGAAGAAGTCCTGTGTATAATAAGATGAAGAGATTCCCGCTGTACGTCATATTGATCTTTGCATTCCTGATCCAGCTCCTATTCCTCGATCGCGTAAATATATTGGGCGTCAAGCCGGACCTCTTGGTCATTCTGGCGGTATTCTTCGCCGTCTTCTTTGGCCCCTTTACCGGAGCCGAGGCGGGGTTCATATCGGGATTACTGAAAGATATATATTCTTTAGATACATTCGGAGTGAACTCTGTGCTGTTGTCATTGACGGGGTTTATCGTGGGAGGCTTAAGCCCAAAGTTTTTTAAGGAATCGAAATTAACTCAAGTCCTGCTCGTATTTGTTTCCTCGGTCCTTTACATGATCGCCCATTACCTGGTCTCGTCGCTTATATTGAAGATCGCATACGTCACCTTGTCGGAATACCTGTACGGCCTCATATTGCCTTCGAGTTTCTATACGGCTATGCTCTCTCTTATTGTCTTTCCGGTACTTATCGACAGATACCGCCTAAAGAATGACGCGGAATACCTATGAGTCTCGATAGAGAAAAGTCTTTAGCTGTTCCGATACGCCTGCTCTTTATCGCGCTTGCGCTGGCGCTCGTCTATACTCAAGTGATCAGGTGCGCCCACTATTCAAGGCTTTCGAAAGATAATGCCATAAGGATAATACCCATAGATGGCCCGCGCGGCGCCATATTTGACAGGAACGGCGTTGGAATAGTCTCCGACAGGATATCTTTCAATGTAGCCCTTATCTACCAGGAGCTGAAGAACAGGGAGAAGCTTATAAGGCTTCTCGTAAATACGCTGGGCATAGAGAGGAAGGACGTTGAGAATGCAATTGATAAGGCCGCGTCAAGACCTTACGCTCCCGTAACGATAGTGGAGGATATAGACAGGGATAAGGCGTTCATCCTGGAAGAGGAGAGCTTCGACTCCAGGGGGCTCGTCATACAGACAAGGTCTATACGTGATTACCTGTACAAGAACGTCGGCGCACATCTCTTGGGATATTTGGGCGAAATTTCGGAAGCCGAACTTGAAAAGATGAAGGAATATGGCTGCCGCGCCAAAGACCTGATCGGTCGTGCCGGCGTTGAAAAGTATTATGACGACTATCTATCCGGAGTCGACGGCGGGATACAGATACAGGTCGACAACAGGGGTAGAGTTGTCAGGACGCTTGGGGCAAAAGAGCCGGTCAACGGAAAAGACCTGCGTCTTACCATAGATATAGATCTGCAGTCGGCATGCGATAAGGCTCTCGAGGATAAACGCGGCGCCATAATAGCAATGGATCCCAATACCGGTGAAGTGCTCGCTCTCTCGAGTTCCCCCGGTTTTGATCCGAATGTCTTTGTGCGTCCGGAGGGATCTTCGGAAAGGATGAAATTAGTCAGAGACAAGAGGATGTATCCGCTGTTGAACCGAGCGATATCCGGCGTCTATCAGCCCGGATCCGTCTTTAAGATAGTCGTGGCGATGGCCGCTCTCGATACGGGCAGAATAGGCCGTCAGACCAGGTTCAATTGCCCGGGGTTTTTTACTTTGGGCACGGGTAAATTCGCGTGCTGGAAAGAAGGCGGCCATAATTCGCAGAATGTGGTGGACGCATTGATGAATTCGTGCAACGTCTTCTTTTACAATGCCGGAAGGACTCTGGGCATAGATAATATAGAATTGGGAGCGAAAATTTTTGGTTTTGGCAAGGCCACCGGCATCGATCTCCCGGGTGAGGCCAAAGGCGTCGTCCCGGGCAGGTCATGGAAAAGGAGCGTTAAAAAAGACGGTTGGTATGAGGGCGATACGATTAATCTGGCGATAGGGCAGGGATATATTCTCGTCACTCCTATACAGATACTTGAGATGATATCCATAGTGGCAAATAACGGAAAGGCGGTAAAGCCTTATGTCGTTAAACGGATAGATACGTCTGATGTAAGCCCGGCGCCGCGGCATGATCTGAATTTTAACAAGAATGCGATGAAGGCCGTAAGGGACGGGCTCTACAAAGTTGTAAATGCCGAGAACGGGACCGGCAAGCGCGCCATGCTGGAGGGCGTGGCGATTTGCGGGAAGACGGGCACCGCTGAGAATCCGGGAGGAAGGACCCACGCGTGGTTTAGCGGGTTCGCGCCTTTTGACCCTTCGACAAAAGCTCAGGGTCAATCCCGAGCCCTTCGACAGGCTCAGGATGCTTCGATGAAGGGTGCTGAGCTAAGTCGAAGCACAAACGAAGTGCGTCGAGGGATTGATAATGCCAGGGTCTCCTTAGTCGTACTGCTGGAGCACGGGGGAAAGGGCGGTCTGGAGCCAAGTGAGATCGCAAAAGAGATATTTGCCGTCGCCAAGAATAAAGGTTATCTGTAATGTTCGATAGAAGGCTTTTGAAAGATTTCGATAAGACTCTTCTGGTGATAACATTCATCATCTGCGTCGGCGGGTTGTTTGTACTGCACAGCGCGACACAGGTGAAGAGCCTTCCGTTTGTGGAGAGTTATGTATTCAGACAGATAAGCTGGATAGCTCTCGCCGCCGTGATGCTTCTCCTGATAACAAACATATCATATCAGAAGTTCATAGATGTTTCATACGCGCTCTACGCGGTCAATGTGATCCTTCTCGTACTCGTTCTTATCTTGGGGCGTGAAAGGCTCGGCGCCCAGCGCTGGTTCGC
This sequence comes from Candidatus Omnitrophota bacterium, assembly GCA_030695725.1. GTDB lineage: Bacteria > Omnitrophota > Gorgyraeia > 2-01-FULL-45-10 > 2-01-FULL-45-10 > 2-01-FULL-45-10. The sequence goes on along the minus strand of JAUYPN010000001.1, from coordinate 11,928 downwards.
TATAGGCGATTTTACGTTTCAGCCGTCGGAATTTATCAAAATAAGTTTTATACTTGTCCTCGCGAGCATCTTGGGTTCCAAGAGGGTGAACCTTGAATATGCGAAGGGATTTATGCTGCCGTTTATATCGCTGGCGATACCTTTTGTTCTTGTGCTGGTCCAACCCGATCTCGGGACGGCGCTCCTGCTCATACCGATATTTTTTGCCATGATGTATGTAGGCGGCGCGCGCATAAAACATCTCGTAATTCTTATCTTGTCGGGCCTGGCGGCGATGCCCTTTTTCTGGCACTTCTTGCGTGACTATCAGAAGCAGAGGCTCCTCGTATTTTTAAATCCTAACGTCGATCCTCTCGGCGCGGGTTATACCATAATTCAATCGAAGATAGCCGTCGGCTCCGGCGGCCTGATAGGCAAGGGCTGGCTTGCCGGGACTCAGAATCAGCTTAATTTTCTGCCGGAGCGGCACACGGACTTCATATTCTCAGTGATAGGTGAAGAATGGGGGCTCTTCGGCGCGCTGATACTGATCCTCCTCTTCTTTCTGATCGTGAGGCGCTCGCTCGATATAGCGGGTTCGACCAACGATATGTACGGCAAACTCGTGGCGGTCGGCATCGTCACATTGCTGACGCTGCAGGTGGTGATAAATATCGCGATGACGATAGGGTTCATGCCGGTGGTGGGGATACCCTTGCCGCTTGTGAGTTACGGCGGCTCGAGCATGCTCACTTCATTCATCGCCATAGCGCTCTTGCTGAATATCGGCATGAGGCGCTCGAGATTCTAATCTTTTCGCACTAGCGGAGGCGGCGTAACTTGCGGTGGCCGCCTTCCGCAAGCTCACTGTTCTTTAAATAATTTTTATGGGTCCTGCCATTGGATTTCCCAAATTTCTCAATGGGGGGTTAATAAAATAGGCAAGCATATGGCATCTTGTTATTCTTAACCCCCCATCCCCCATTTCGAAATTCGGGTCCCATCCAATGTCACCCATAAAAATTCAGATCACCAGTTCCTTTAGCGCAGGCAGTTCGCTTATCGCTCATTGCCTGCGCTTACAATGCGTAATATGCGCAGAATAAGCAAAAAGGAAAATTTTTCTACTGCTTTAGGCGGATACTTTTAGTGGACCGCCTGGAGCTGATGTCAAAAATTCTGACACTCTATTAAAAATAGGTGCCAGGTACCTATATAAAAAGCGCCTGACCCTTTTTGACTAAATACAGGCGGACAGAGACGCATCATGCTAGACCGAATACAACTTTTGGGGGATAGAGATTCGTAAAGGAAAGGTGTGACAGCGAGCGAGTTACCGGATTGATTAAGGAGTAGCGAGCGAGCGTCATGCAGGGGAAAACCGCGTTTTCCCCTATGAAAGTCCTAATCTAAAAACCGGATTGAAAAGGGGCTAATTTAAATGAGTAGTCTGAGCGAGTTGTTGCTGCAGGTAAGGAAGCCCGCCAGATATATCGGAGGCGAGTGGAATATGGTGAAGAAGGAGTGGACCGCCGATAGGGTGAAGGTCCTGCTCGCTTTTCCGGAAGTCTATGAAGTGGGGATGAGCTATCTGGGCTTAAAGATACTCTACGGAATACTGAATAAGAGGGACGACTGCCTCTGTGAGCGCGTCTTTTCGCCGTGGACCGATTTCGAAGAGATCTTAAGAAAAAATAAGATGAGCCTTTTTTCGCTCGAATCGCGCAGTGCGTTAAAAGAGTTCGACATCATAGGCGTAAGCCTCGCCTACGAGCTTAATTATACCAACGTCCTGAATCTGCTGGATCTCGGAGGCCTTCCGATAAGATCTTCCGAGCGCGGTGAAGGCGACCCGATCGTGATCGCCGGCGGTCCGGCGTGTTATAACCCTGAGCCGATGTCCGAATTCATAGACGCGTTCGTGATAGGGGACGGGGAAGACGTGATCGGCGAGATCGTCGATCTTTATAAGTCCACGGACGGTAGAAAAAAAATTTTACGGGAACTCGCGAAGATACCCGGAGTGTACGTACCGTCGTTATATGAAGCAGCGTACAACGATGACGGAACGATAAAAAGTTTTCTGCCAAAGGAAAAAGACCTGCCCCGAAAGATACAAAAGAGGGTAGTCAGGGATCTCGATAATTCTTTCTATCCTACGGATCAGCTCGTTCCTTACATACAGATAGTCCATGACCGGATAATGCTCGAGATAATGCGCGGATGCCCTCATGCGTGCAAATTCTGCCAGGCCGGGACAACTTACAGGCCCAGGCGCGAGAGAGCGAAGGAGACGATAATAAGAATAGCCAAGGAAGCGTATTCCAAAACGGGCTATGAAGAGATAACGCTTCTCTCTTTATCCAGCGGAGATCATTCGCGTATAGGAGAGATAATAGAGGAGCTCAACAGCGAGTTTAAGGAAAAGGGCGTATCCGTCTCGGTGCCGTCCCTCAGAATAGAGGACTCTCTCCGCAAGCTTCCCGCTCTCATATCACAGGTGAAAAAATCCGGGCTTACGTTTGCGCCTGAGGCCGGAAGCGAGTGCCTGAGAAAGATTATCAGTAAGAACATCGACATGGAAAAACTTATGGAGGCTTTGAGAGAATCATACAGATCCGGATGGAGAAGAGTGAAACTATATTTCATGATAGGGCTGCCTACCGAGAAAGAGGAGGACTTAGAGAGCATAGTGAAGCTCCTATATAAAGTATCGAACTTAAAGCGCGAAGTTGACGGTAAAGACGCTCAGGTGACGGCCAGCATAAACGCTTTTGTCCCAAAGCCGCATACGCCTTTTCAGTGGGAGCCGATGGCGAGCATCGATATCCTGTCCGGAAAGAAGAGCTTTTTAAGGAGCCTAGTAAAGTCCAGGTACGTGGAGATGGATTTTAACTCTTTTCACATGGGGTACATGGAGGCCGTATTAGCGCGCGGCGACAGAAGGCTGTCCCGAGTGGTGCACGGGGCATGGAGAAAGGGCGCCAGGTTTGACGGATGGAAAGAGCATTTCAATTTCAATCTATGGCTCGAATCTTTTAAAGAGAAGGCCATAGATCCGGACTTTTATGCGTCCCGCAGAAGATTTCCGGACGAAATCCTGCCGTGGAATTTCATAGATATAGGCTTTAATATTTCCCCTTACGTTGACAACTCCGCATCTATATAGTATACTTAGCGTAAATAAATCAATATCACGACGAATATTCCGAGGAGGTATCCTATGAATGGTTTCTTCAGGAAGATGTCGCTTGCCCCCAGAGGGCTCCGCTACAAACTGGTAATAGCCTTCAGCCTTATGTCCATCATACCTATGCTGGCATGCGCTTATCTCATATTTTCGCATACCTTTCCGATGATGGCAGACCTGATAAATGTGACGACAATCGTGCTCTTATCGGTGACCATATCCGTCCTCGGCCTCGTCCTCGCCAGAGGGATGGTGGACCCCGTAATAAATATGGCCATAGAGGCGAAGATGATAGCGAGCGGCGAGTTCGACAGGGAGATATCGATCCGCGCTGACGATGAAGTCGGTATCCTCGGAGAATCCATCAACACGATGACGCAGAAGATACGCCTCAATCTCGACGAGCTGAAGAGCTTCAGCCAGAGGACAAAAGAGCTGAACGTCGAGATACATAAGAAGGTTCTCGCGTTATCCAGCCTTTTGCAGATAGGGGATATTATAGCCGCGGGCTCCGCTAACCTGGATGCGGTGCTGGAGCTGTCAGTCCAGAAAGTGGCGATGATACTGGACGGCGGTTTTTGTGTGTTCTACATGATCCCGAAAGAAGAGAGCAGCGAATTCCTGCCGAAGGCCTATTCAAATATTCAGGAAGAGACCCTTCTCGACATCATAGTAAAAAAAGGCGAAGGCCTTCTCGGCCGCATAATCGAAGAGAAGAAGCTCTTCGTCATCGATAACGCCATGAAGATGACAAAAGAGACGGAGGATTTCAAATCGTCCGGTAAGGTCAAGAACATGATAGCCATTCCCATATATTCCGGCAGGAAGAATTTCGGGCTGCTTGTGGTAGGGAATAAACAGGATGACTATAGGTACAGAACCGATGATATAGATCTTATCAAGATATTCTCAAAACAGATAACCATAGCCGTAGAGAACGATATCTGGATAAAGAAGAGTGAAGAGCTCTCGATAAAGGACGATCTTACGGACCTCTATTCCAAAGGCTATGTCCTATCCAGACTCGATGAGGAGATCCGGCGCGCCATATTCTACCAGAGGCCGTGCTCCTTTATACTCTTCAGCATAGATAATTTTAAGAGCCTGCGTGATACGAGGGGTGAGCTTGTCGCGGAGGATGTCATAAAGAGAGTCGCCAAACTTATAAAGGAAAATACGACTCCCGTCGGTAAGGCCGCCCGGATAAGCGGTAAGGAGTTCGGTATGCTGCTGCCCGAAAAGAACAAGAGAGAAGCCGCGTATATAGCGGAGAACGTGCGCAAACAGATAGAGGCGGCAAATTTCTCGAGGGAAGGCGATCTTAAGATAACCGTCTCCGGGGGCGTGAGCGAAAACCCGATAGACGGTTCGACGCAGGAAGAGCTTTTTAAGAAGGCGACACAACTGTTGGAGAACGCCAAGAGTATGGGCAAGAACAGAGTGGCGGCTTAACATATAAAGGGAGATAAGAGTATGCCAAAGAAAATCAACGATCTGCTGAAGCTTATGCCGGAAAGAAGAGCGTCGGATCTGCATATATCCGCGGGAGCGACGATTCAGCTCAGAATAGATGAAAAACTCGTTCCGATAGACGATCATGTTCTTTCGCCGGAAGAATCGAAGGCGCTGTCATACAGCGTATTGAACGAAGACCATATAAAGAAATTTGAATCCGATCTGGAGCTCGACATGGCGTTTGGAATTAAAGGTTTGGGCCGTTTCAGGACCAATGTCTTTATGCAGCGGGGTACCACATGCTGCGCGATAAGGCTTATCCCGTACGATATATGGACGTTTGAACAGTGCGGCCTTCCTTCCAATGTCGTGATCGACCTGTGTAAAAAGCCCAAAGGGCTTGTTCTTGTCACGGGTGCGACGGGATCGGGCAAGAGCACTTCATTGGCAACGATGATAGATTGGATCAATAAAGACCGCAATTGCCATATCGTAACCATAGAGGACCCTATAGAGTTCATACACTCCAATAAGAAAGCCGTCGTGCACCAGCGGGAGGTCTACAGCGATACCCACTCGTTCGGCAAGGCTCTGCGGCATGTCCTGCGCCAGGATCCAAATGTTATCCTTATCGGAGAGCTCAGAGACCTGGAGACGATAGAAGCGGCGCTTATAATCGCGGAGACCGGCCACCTTGTATTCGCGACCCTTCATACTTCCGATTGCGTCCAGACTATAAACAGAATAATCGACGTATTTCCCGCGCATCAGCAGCAGCAGATCCGCACACAGCTATCTTTTGTCCTGACGGGAGTGTTGTCACAGCAATTGATACCGAAGCGGGGGGATGTCGGCCGCGTCCTGGCCATGGAGATACTTTTGTCGAACCCCGCCTTGAGAAGCCTCATAAGAGAATCGAAGATCCATCAGGTATATTCGGTCATGCAGACGTCTCAAAAAGAAGGCATGAAGACTATGAATCAGGCCCTGTATGAATTGTATCAGAGGAAACTTATATCTTATGAGGATGCTTTCGGAAGGACCACGGATCCGGATGATCTCATAAGGCTATTCAAAAAATAACCCTTCGACCCTTCGACAGGCTCAGGGTCGTCCTGAGCAAAGTCGAAGGACGACAAAAGCTCAGGGTGTATCCTGAGCCTGCCGAAGGATAAGGACATAGATGGCGCAGGTAAGAAGACTGATAACAAAGCAGCTGGGAGAGCTCCTTCTGGAGAAGGGGATCATAAATCAGGTCCAGCTCGACAAGGCTCTCAAGATACAGAAAGAGAAGGGCGGCCTCATAGGCCAGATCTTCGTGATGCTGGGTTATGTAAAAGAAGAAGAGATAGCCCAGGCGCTGACGGTCCAGTACGGTTTTCCGTACCTTCCTTTGGAGAGCTACGAAATAAGCGCCGATATGATAAAGCTCATCCCGGAGAATGTCGCCAAACAGTATAATCTTATCGCCATAGATAAGATAGGAAATCTTCTCACCATATCGATGTCTAACCCTCTCAATATGCAGGCCGCGGAGGATATAGAGATGCTCTCAGGATGCAAAGTCCAGGTCTTTATAAGTACGATGACCGATATAACCAACGCGATAAAAAAATATTACGGTAAAATTTAAGAGATGATCCTTTCGCTCAAAGAAAAGATACTGAAGATATTCATAGACAAGCATCTTCTCAAGGAAGCTGACCTCGAGAAGGCGCTTAAGGTGCAGAGAGAAAAAGGGGGGTCATTAAGCGATATACTCGTCGAGTTAGGGCTGATCTCAAGAGATGAGCTTATGATAGCGCTGAGCCAGGAGCTCGGCATCCCGCCCATAAACCTTTCCAGATACAAGATAGACCCCAACGTAATAAAACTGATCCCAAAAAAGATCGCGAAGCGTTATCAGATAGTGCCGATATCCAAGATGAGCAATACTCTGGTCGTCGCCATGGTGGACCCTCTCAATATATTCGCCATAGACGATATAAAAGCTATCACGGGGTTTAATATAAGCCCCATAATAACGGCCGATAGGGATATTAAGGAAGCCATAAGCCAGTATTACGAGGAGAGCGCGTATACGGCTATAGAAAAGATAGTCGATGACATGAAGGACTCCGCCGATATAAACATGATCGAAGAAAAGTCCGGCCAGGATTTCGACGGTCAGTCTCAGCTTGCGGATATGACGCAGGACGCTCCCGTCGTAAAGATAACGAACTTGATTCTCGCGGAAGCCGTACACTACAGGTCCAGCGACATTCTCATAGAGCCGATGGAGAATGAGGTACGCGTAAGATACAGGGTGGACGGAGTCCTGCAGGATGCCAAGAGGCCGCCAAAGACGCTTCATAACGCTATAATATCGCGTCTTAAAGTCATGTCCTCGCTCGATATAGCGGAGAGAAGGCTTCCTCAGGACGGCAGATTTAAGGTCAGGCTGCAGGGGCGGGAAGTGGACTTCAGGATCTCGGTTCTGCCGTCCAGCAGAGGCGAGAAGGTCGCGCTGAGGATATTGGACAAGTCTCAGGCGACCCTCGATCTGGAGAAGCTGGGATTTGATAAAAAATCCCTCGAGGAGATACGGAAGGGCGCCATGAAGCCGCACGGCATGATACTCATATGCGGGCCCACGGGCTGCGGGAAGACCACGACGCTTTACTCCATACTCGATTACGTAAACTCACCGGAAGATAATGTGATAACCGTGGAAGATCCCGTGGAGTACGTCATCGATGGGATAAATCAGGTGACTGCCAGGCCGGCCATAGGGCTCACTTTTGCGGGGGCCCTGAGGTCCATATTAAGGCAGGATCCGGACATAATAATGATAGGCGAAATACGCGATTTTGAAACGGTGGATATAGCTATCAAGGCGGCGTTGACCGGGCACCTCGTTTTGAGCACTCTTCATACGACGACCGCGCCCGGATCCGTGACGAGGCTCATCAATATGGGCGTCGAGCCCTTTCTCATAACGTCCTCGATCATACTCATCGGCGCCCAAAGATTAGTCAGGAAGATATGCCCTAATTGCAAAGAATCTTATGAGCTGGATGCGAAGATAGCCGAAAGTTATGGTGTAAAAACAGGCGGTAAGAAGGCCGTCCTTTACCGGGGAAAGGGCTGTGAAGTATGCCGCAAGACGGGTTACAAAGGAAGGGTCGCCCTGATCGAGGTCCTGGCGCTCAGCCCTAAGATAAAAACGCTTATCTTGAAGAGCGCCCAGGAGAACGAAATACTCGAAACTGCGCGGCAGGAAGGCATGAAGACGCTCAGGGAGAACGGCATCGCTTTAGCTTTAGAAGGCGTCACAACGCTCGATGAAGTTGTGCGCGTCACGGTTGGCGATCAGGATCTCGAGGCGGGGTAAGATGGCTCTATCTTTAAGGGAAAAACTGACCGATATTCTTATAAAAGGCAATCTCATAAAAAAGAAAGACCTTGATAGGGCTATCGAAATACAGAAAGTGTCCGGAGGAAGCTTAGGCGAGATACTCGTCAATCAAAATCTTATTTCACAGAAATCTCTTATGGTCGCGGTAAGCGCGCAGCTGGACATCCCTCCCATAAACATCTCCAAGTACAAGATAGACAAAGAGATATTGAAGCTCATTCCTGAAAAGATGGCCCGGCAATATTCTGTCCTGCCTCTGTCTAGAATAGGAAATGTGCTGACGATAGTCATGTCGGATCCGTTAAATATATTTGCGGTAGACGATATAAAGATGATAACCCATTTTAAAGTGGACATCGCCATGGCCCCTGAAAGCGATATAAAGGAAGCCATAAATTCCTACTACGGCATTACCGCGCATGCGCAGGAGATATCGAAGATACTTGAGGAGGCCAAACCGGAAGACGATGTGGAGGTGGTCGAGGAAGAGAAGATCGACGTCAGCGAGATCACGGAAGAGAGCCAGAAAGCCCCGATAGTGAAAGTGGTGAGCCTCATACTGAACGAGGCGATAAAGAAGAGGGCCTCGGATATTCATATCGAACCTTGCGAAAAATTTCTGAAGGTGAGATACAGGATAGACGGCAGCCTGCATGACGTCCTGACGCTGCCGAAGAAGAATCAAAACGCCGTTCTCGCGAGATTAAAGATAATGTCCAAGCTTGATATAACCGAGACGAGAATGCCGCAGGACGGGCGCTTCAAAATAAGCTTTGAAGGTAAGGAGATAGATTTCAGGGTATCCGTCCTGCCGGTGACCTTCGGCGGAAAAGTGGTTATGAGGATATTGGATAAGTCCAGTGTAAGTATAGGGTTGGATAAGTTGGGATTTTTGCCGGGCCCGTTGAGTGTGTTCAAGACGGCGCTCGGCCGTCCTTACGGGATGATACTCGTCACGGGCCCGACGGGCAGCGGCAAGTCTACGACTCTCTATTCCATAATAAGCCAGCTTAACGCGCCTGAGCGCAATATCATAACGCTCGAGGACCCTGTGGAATATGAAACGGAGGGTATCACGCAGATACCCGCCAGGCCCGAGATAGGGCTGACGTTCGCCGCGGGGTTAAGGAGCGTACTGAGGCAGAGTCCCGACATAATAATGGTGGGAGAGATCCGTGATTTTGATACGGCGGATATAGCTATAAAGGCGTCTCTCACGGGACAGCTTATATTGAGCACCCTGCATACCAATGACTCCGCCGGCGCGATAACGAGGCTCATAGACATGGGCGTTGAGCCGTTTCTTGTGGCGTCGAGCCTTATAATGTCTTCGGCCCAGAGGCTCATGAGAAAGATATGCGAGAACTGCAAAGAAGAGATGGAGATGCTTCCCGATGTCCTGAAGAGGCTGGGAATAGACCACGGGATCCTTAAGAAGAAAGGCGCAAAGAATTTTTACAAAGGCAGAGGATGTTCGCGCTGCAATGATACCGGGTACCGCGGAAGGGTAGGGATACTTGAAGCTCTCCTCATAGATGATCCGATAAGAAGCATGATAATGAAAAAAGAGTCGAGCGACCGGATAAAAGAGTACGCGGTTAAAGAGAAGCATATGATGACCTTGAGAGATAATGCGTTCGAGAATTGCATAAATGGCGTTACGACGCTAGAGGAAGCATTGAGGGTCACGTCGGAGGATTAATCAAATATGCCAAATTTCAAATATGCCGCCAAAGACAATTCAGGTAAGACGGTCAACGGCGTTCTTGAGGCGGCGGACTACGCCGCCGCTATAGATATGCTTCGGAAAAAAAATCTGGTGATAGTATCGGTTAAAGAGTCGGCATCCAAATCAGAAATCTTCAGCATGTCGTTTGGTAAAAAGAGGATCAAAGCCGATGACCTGGTTGTATTTTCCAGGCAATTGGCTACTATGGTTGATGCCGGTATCCCGCTGGTAGGAGCGCTTGACATATTGGGAGACCAGATAGAGAACAAGGTTTTTGGCGATGTGATAACGAAACTGCGCAATGATGTTGAAGCGGGCTCTTCCCTATCCGATGCCATCTCGAAACATAAAAAAATATTTTCAACGCTCTTTGTGAACATGGTCAAGGCGGGAGAGTCGAGCGGTATGCTGGATGAGATACTCGACAGGCTCGCGCTCTATCTGGAGAAGACGAGCGGACTCCAGAAGAAGATAAGATCCGCCCTCATATATCCCGCGGTCGTAAGCGCTATGGCCGCAGGTATAACGCTCCTGCTGCTTTTGAAGGTTATACCCGTCTTTAAAAATATATTCTCAGGCTTTGGAGCGGAGATGCCGAAGCCGACAATGGTCCTCATATCAATAAGCGATGCCCTGCAGAAGTATTTTCCGGCCATAGTCCTGATAACCGCCGTTGTGGTCTTTGTGATCGCCAGATATGTGAATACCGACAAAGGCAGGCTTAAATATGATTCGCTCCTCTTGAAGATGCCCATATTCGGGACGCTCTTCACCAAGGTGGCCATAAGTAAATTCACGAGGACTCTTTCTACGCTCATAAAGAGCGGAGTTCCGATACTTAATTCCCTCGAGATAGTGGGCAAGACGGCCGGCAACAGAGCGGTGGAGGTGGCCGTGGAGACGGTGAGAAATAACGTCCGCGAGGGGGAGAGCATATCCGAACCGCTTGCCAGGTCCAAGATATTCCCATCCATGGTCGTGAGGATGGTTTCGGTAGGGGAGCAGTCCGGAGAGCTCGAGAAGATGCTGTCGAAAATAGCCGACTTCTACGATGAGCAGGTGGATGCCGCCGTAAGCGGCCTCACCAGCCTTATAGAGCCGCTGATAATAGCCTTTTTGGGGATAGTGATAGGCACTATAGTGATATGCATGTTCCTGCCGATATTCAAATTAACGTCCGTAATGGGCGGTTAATACGCGAAATAGGGCGGGGTTGACAAAGCCGTATTTGTAGGGTATACTAAGATTGTAGGGTGTTATCGGGGGTTTTTATATATAGATATGGTTTCCCGGGCCACTCTCAGAATAAATGTTCCTGACAATGGAGAAGGGGGGTGAATCAAATGCTAAGAAGAAAAGGTTTTACGCTGGTAGAAATAATGATAGTAGTTGCAATTATAGGTTTATTGGCAGCGATAGCCATTCCGAACTTCGTTAAAGCCAGAACGACGGCCGAAAAGCAGGCCTGTATAGCTAACCTGAAGCAGATTCAGGGGGCCGTACAGATCTGGGCTCTCGATACTGGCGCGCTGGAGACTGCCACGCCGACTACGGGCCAATTGGCGCCGGATTACATAAAGGTGTGGCCGAAGTGCGGTGGTACGGCTTATGTCGTGCCGGCTGTTGATGCCGAACCTGTTTGCCCGAAGAAGCCAACGGAACACTATCTTGTCGCTCCTGCGGCTTAATAGAGCGATTAAAGAACAGTGTTGATAGGCTTGTAGTGAGTGTTTTGGTCCCGCGTCTTCTTAGAGTGTTTTTATACTTGAAGAAGATGCGGGATTTCTTTTGTGTTGCCCTTGACTTGCATACGCTGTTGTGGTAAATTTATATGCAATAGATAATATATTATGATAATAAGGCCCGACAGGGGATTTACTCTCATCGAAGTAATGGGCGTGGTTTGTATAGTCGGGCTGATTTTTGCGATCGCTGTTCCGGGTTATTTTAAATTCAATAAGACCTCCAAAGCGGTTGCATGTGTTGCCAATCTTGAAAGAATAGATGCTGCTATTGACCAGTGGGCGCTTGATAACTATGTGCAGGCCGGAACATCCATATCCGGATCCGGAGAAGATATTTACAGTGATTATGTGAGGGGCGGTACACCAAAGTGTCCGGAAGGCGGCGAGTACACTTTACATGCCGTGGGGGTGAATCCGCAGGTTACCTGTTCCA
>JAUYPN010000004.1 GCA_030695725.1 Candidatus Omnitrophota bacterium | reverse complement strand
CTTTTTTGTTTTTGGATCAAAAGAGGCTTTGTAATTTTTGATGTCATAACCTGTTCCCGTGAAGGAAACTCGGCGCAAAAGATGCTTTTGATAAAGTTCTTGCTTTTCCGCTGCTACTATAAACTCTCCGCTCGCCGAGAGGCGGGATCCGGCAGCTGTATCAAGAACAGGTTGAAAAGTAAATTGCATATACTTAGCGTCAACATCATCTATTTCATCTTTCTTTAGTAATTCAAAATGCACCAGAGTCTTGCTAGCTTCTACAGAAGCTTCTATATCAGCTGCGTTTAAAGGAGGCTTACGATCACGAAATCCTTTTATAAAAACTTCCAATGCTCCCTGCATTGCTTCATCATATATCACTTGCTCTGAACGAGTTCGAGATCCCCACACCCTTAGAGGGGCGCCTACGGTAACCACGATGGGTTTCTTTAACGCACTTATATAATCCCTTAGAACCTGAAAAATAAGCTCCAGATCAGAAAGCCGCCTCGCCTCCATCGTCTTCTTAAATGCATCCTGCGTATATACCTCTACATTCGTATCCTGTCCCTGCAGAATAAGATTGGCATAATACGTGCCTGTGCGAATACCTGTAATATTATTGAAACTCAAGCACTCAAACCATTCGCCGGGCAAATTAGTGTCTACTTTTTTATCAGAGCGGATCTTCACTCCATATTTCTCTTCTCTCAATACGATATTCGGCTTTTGGGATTCTCTTAAAGCAGCCGCGAATTTTTCCGGTTTAACGCCATCTTTCTTTAACACCTGCAGTATCAATTGAAGCGCGAATTTAACGCGCTCTATGCCCTGCTGACCCGTTATATTGCCGGTTCGCAGGTATGGGCTTAGATTATCTGCACTGGCGTTGGATCGAAGGTTAGCGGCGAATGATAGATCGTAGGCGCAAGTATTGAGCAGGAACGCAAATAGCAGTGCTACCGAAATAATTTTCTGTAATCTCTTCATGTTGCCTCCATTAGTTTGACTGATTTTTGAAGTGCCTACTTTTTATTAGTTTACTAAAGTATTATAATTGTACACCCGAAACGCAATTTGTCAATGGAAAATAACTAAGTTTTTTGTTCTTTAACAGTTAGAGACTTCGGGAGAGAGTGGAAGGGTCGAAAATACCGATGGGTTCAATCTTGCAACCAGAGAGGACGTCGTTAGGATGAATCGACGGTCGGGACGTTGCGGGACTGTTGAAAAACCCTTTGTGAACGCAGATTTTCGCAGATGTAACGCAAATGGTCGCAGATAGTTCCGACGCTATAACTGCGTTTGCCGGAGCGTTCAGAAGGCTACTTTCAAGGGACAGCGCCCGCGAGGAGACTACACATTGAACCAGAAAGGATATAGACAGTATTACGAACCATCTTTGCTTATTCACCAAAACCTCTTTCGATATAACAAACATCACTAGGACACACCAAAGCGTGTCCCAGTGCTACTTAAGTAACTTAAGTGTGCCCTACTGCCTGCAGTAATAAGTCTACCACAATATCTGACTTTTGCAAGAAGGCTCACCGTTATCCAAGGTTTTTCTGGAAGCGCGAGGAGCTTAAGGTGATGACGGCCGCGCCCATGACGAGAAGGACGAGCATCTCGTCCCATAAGACAGAGATACCTACGCCTTTCAGGAATATACTCCTTAAGATGACTAGGTAATATTTTAGCGGATTTAATGTGGTTATGATCTGGACCCAATGAGGCATGTTCGCGACCGGATACGCGAAACCGGACAAGAGGATCGCCGGGAAATAGAAGAGAAAGACAGCCATCATCGCTTCCTGTTGTGTCGATGATATGGTAGATATGAATAGCCCTATGCCGAGGCTCGTCAAGAGATAAACAAGGGTCGCGCCAAAAAGAAGAGGTATACTGCCTCTGCATGGTATCTTGAACCACATAACACCCACCACCGCTATCATGACCATCTGCACTATCGCTATTATCCCAAATGGCGTGATCTTTCCCATGATGAGCTCTATGGGTTTGATGGGGCTCACGATCAGCTGCTCCATAGTGCCTATCTCTTTTTCCCTCACGATAGCCATCGATGTGAGAATGAGCGACATCAGCGTCACTATCACCGCTATGACGCCGGGGAGATAAAAATTTTTGGAATAGAGATTTTCATTGAACCATTCCCTGTCCCTTAATTCGACGACCGGATATATGTTTTTGTGTTTCAGGAAGATCTCGGCGCGGTCCTCAAGGGCCCTGGCGTTGTAATTACCTACGATGGTCCCGGCGTAGCCCAGGACTATCTGGGCCGCGTTGGAATCGGTGCCGTCGACGATCAGTTGCATCTCGGCGCTATTGTTGCCGGTGAGGTCCTGGGCGAATCCGCGATTAAATTTTATGACCGCCTTTATCCTGGCGCGGTCCATCACATATTTTATATCCTCTTCTTTCTGCAGGTAATTCTGGATATCAAAATATTTCGAATAGCTGAAGTCCCTTATTATGTCGCGGCTCTCTTTGGTATTATCGAGGTCGTAAACAGCGGTCGGGACGTTAGTTATGTCCATCGTCGCCGCGTATCCGAATATCAGGACCTGTACTACGGGAGAGACGAATATCACGAACTTCATACGCGGATCGCGAAAGACCTGCAGGAACTCCTTTACGATCAATGACGTTATTCTTGTGAACATGATTATCTTAAGCTACTTTCTTCTTGAACTTCATGATAGCCAGCCTGACAGCTATAAAAGAAAATATCAATAACGCTATTATATTCGGCCAAAGTGCTTCCATGCCGGCGCCTTTCAGATATATCCCGCGCAATATCACTATGAAATATCTCGCGGGCACCAGATATGTGATGTACTGCACCCAAACGGGCATGTTGAATATCTCATACGTGAAACCCGAAAGCATGAATGTCGGCAGGAACGATGTAATTATCGCCATTTGGCTGGCCATGAGCTGGCTCTTTGCCGCGACGGATATGTATATGCCCAGCATGAGGGCACCGGTTAAAAATATTCCGCTCGTGATAACCAGCAGGATCACGTTTCCTCTCAAAGGAACTCCGAACAAGAGTATGCCCATTAAAACCGATATCGCGAGATCTATGAACCCTATGACAAAATACGGGGCGAATTTTCCGACGATGAGCTCTATGCTCCTTACCGGAGTCGATATGAGCTGTTCCATCGTGCCGCGCTCCCACTCCCTGGCTATGGTGAGTGATGTAAGAAGAGCGGCTATTATCATCATTATGATGGCGATGAGCCCCGGGACGATGAAGAGCTTGCTGTCGAGGTCCTGGTTAAACCATATCCTTGAGCGCAGATCCACGGGCGTAGAGTTAGCTATGCTGTTCGCCGCGAGCGCGTCCTGCATGAATTTCTGATTATAGGAGTAGACGACGTTATTGACATAACCAAGCACTGTCTGCGCCGTATTGGAGTCGCTTCCGTCGATAATAACCTGCAGCGGCGCCAGGCCGTTGGATTGTATGTACTTCGAAAAATCCTTATGTATGACCATCGCTATCATAGCGTCGCCTTTGTCAATGAGATGTTCCATGGCCGGGTAATTATCATAATATCCGATTATCTTGAAGTATTTCGAAAGCTTAAAATTATCGAGGAAGCGCATGGAAGTCTGCGAGCCGTCCTGATTCCACACGGCCATGGGTATATTGTCTATGTCGAGGGAGAGCGCATATCCGAACAGGACCAATAACAGCATAGGAATGGCGAATGCCAGCGCAAGGCTCCTCGGGTCGCGCCATATCTGTATGAACTCTTTATTGAATATCGCTCTCGTTCTGCGCAGGTTCATGAGGAGTGTTCCTTATCGTAAGTTTCGATCGATGAGACGAAGACGTCTTCGAGAGACGGCTTTATCTTACTTATAGTATATTCCTTGATATCCGCGCTCTTGAATAACTTATCTATGAGAGGTGAGACTTTTGTAACGTTTGGCGTAACGACGTGGATCGCGTTTCCGAAAAGCGCGGCTTCTTTGATGCCTTCTATCGCGGAAAGCCCATCGATCCATTCTTCGGGGCCGGCAACGCGTATCTCCACGACATCATTCTTCATATATTTGGTCTTCATCTCTTCAGGCGTGCCCATCGCTATTATCGTACCTTTGTAGATGAGCGTCATGCGGCCGCAATTCTCGGCTTCGTCCATATAATGAGTGGTGACAAATACGGTCACGCCCTTACCCGCCAGCTCTTTTATTATGCTCCAGAAATTATTCCTTGTTATCGGATCGACGCCGGACGTCGGCTCATCCAGAAATATTATCCGCGGCTCATGGATGAGGGAGCAGCCGAGGGCAAGGCGCTGCTTCCACCCGCCCGAAAGCGTCTTCGTCAGATTATGCCTGAAAGATTCTATGCCGGCGAGGCTTATTATCTTCTCCTTCCTCTCATCCTTGTCTTTTTTCGAGAGCTTATATATACCGCTGTAAAAATTTATATTCTCTTCCACCGTCAGGTCATCGTAGAGGGAAAATCTCTGCGACATGTATCCGATATTCTGTTTTATCTTCTCCTGTTCACTTATTATATTGAATCCGCCTACCGTGCCCGAGCCGGAAGTCGGCGTGATGATGCCGCAAAGCATCCTTATGGTGGTGGATTTGCCCGCGCCGTTAGGACCTAAAAATCCGAATATCTCGCCGCGCTCGACTTCGAAGTTTATCCGGTTTACCGCGGTAAAACTTCCAAACTTCTTCTCCAGGCCCTGTACGCTTACGGCTGTCTCACCCACCCTCATACTCCTTTATTATCTCTATAAACGCCGCTTCGAGCGTTCTCGCGCTCTTTTCTTCCTTTATCGCGTCCGGCGTATCGCATCTTAAGAGCCTTCCTTTATGTATAAGGCCCACCCTTTTACACCGCTCGGCTTCGTCGAGATATGATGTGGAAAATAGTATCGCGACCTTTTCTTTTAATAACTGGTAGAGTATGCCCCAGAAGTCCCTTCTCGATACGGGATCCACGCCGTTGGTCGGCTCATCGAGAAAGAGCACCTTGGGCGTGTGTATGAGGGCGCAGGCCAATCCCGCTTTCTGCTTCATGCCGCCGGAGAGCTTTCCCGCCAGGCGGTCCTTAAACGGCGTCAGGGCCGAAAACCCCAGGAGCTCCTTTATCTTCTCGTCTCTTGCGGCTCCGGGCTTCACACAATAGATGTCGGCGTAGAAGTTTATATTCTCCATTACGGTGAGGTCTTCGTAAAGGCCGAACCTCTGCGACATATACCCGATATTGTCTTTCAGGAGTTCCGCTTCTTTCACGGTGTGCCTGTTATACACCCATGCCTCGCCTCTGGTAGGCTCCATTATGCCCGTCAAGAGGCGCATGGTAGTCGTCTTGCCTGCGCCGTCGGGACCGACGAGGCCGAAGATCTCGCCCGCTTCAACTTCTATATTGAGATCGTTTACCGCGATGAGATCGCCGAATTTCCTGGTAAGATTGACCGTCTTTATGGCTGTCATACTATGGGTTTATGTACGCATCTGCCGGCATGCCCGGCTTCAATTCGAGGCTCGTATTATCCACCCTTACTTTTATCCTGTATACGAGCTTAACGCGCTCCGTCGTGGTCTGAATATATTTTGGGGTAAATTCCGCCTGCTGGGAGATGAACGACACCCATCCTTTGTAACTTTTGTGCGGAAATGAGTCTATCTTCACCGCGGCCTTCTGGTTGAGGTTGACCTTTCCCACATCGGTCTCATTTATGTATGCCGTCACCCATATGTTGTTCAAGTCCACCGCGGTGAATACGGGCGCTCCGACCTGAACGACCTCGCCTTCTTCGGCGCTCTTTACAAGTATATAGCCATTGAGCGGAGAAGCCAGGTCCGCCCAGCCGAGCTTTGTATTCGAGAGCTCGGTTTGAGCCTGCGCGCTCTTGACATTCGCCCAGTCGGTGTCGGCGGTCGTCTTATATTGATCCCGCTTCTGGGCGGAGATAGCGCCCGCTTTGTAAAGGTTCTCATTTCTGATGTAATCGTCTTTCGACAGCTGATATTGAAATTCGGCCGACTTCAGCTGCGCCTCGGCCTCTTTCTGTATTTTGGTCAGTTCATCCGTGTTAAGCCTCGCCACTATCTGGCCCATCTTGAGGAGAGAGCCCTCGTCGGCCAGTAGGTTCAGGATCTGCCCGGAGACCCTGAAAGATATGCGCACGTCATTTCCCTCGATGTTGCCTGAGACTTTTATCACCTTGTGGTCGCGGGTAAGTTCGAAACCAAAATACGCCGCGAACGCGGCGGCGATTATTAAAAGCGCGGATATCAAGCCGATAAGCCTACTTTTTTTTATCATTTGCTTCCTCCGATTTTTTTAAATAAAAAGACAAGTACTCCCGCCCCATGACCTTATCAAGAAAGGCTTCCGCTATAAGATAATCGTATATGCCTCCGGCAAGGTTCTTTTCGACCTGGCTTAAAGATACCTGGGCGTCTATGACATCCAGATTTATCATGACGCCGTTATCATAGCCTATGTAGGATATGTTTAACGCGTCCTTCGCTTCCGCGAGAGAGTCCTTCTGCGAGAGTATTATCGCGTGCGACTCTTTAAGGTCGAGACAGCCGCGCCTTACATCGACCGCTATCTGTTCTATTATATTTTCCTTGGACAGGGCCGCCTGGGAATAGCGCGACTGGGCCTCTTTGACCTTCGCCAGCGTCGACATGCCGTCGAAGATGGAGAAGCTGGCGCTTAATCTGAGATTCCAGTTGTCGTGGCGCGGATTTATCATGTTCATGATCTTGTCGGAAGTGTATAGATAATTTCCGGCGGCGTTGATGTTCGGATACCATCCGGACTTCGCGAATTCTATAGCCCATTTCTCGAGGTCCACTCCGAGGATCTTAAGGCGCATCTGGGGGCTGTTCCTGTACGCCTCGCTCAGAAACTCTTCTAAGTTTACGTCGATCGGAAGATACCGGAGGCTCTCTTTAAGTCTTATACCGCATCCTATGTCGAGATACAAAAGCTTCTTCAGGTCGTTTGAAATTATCTCGATGGAATTCTCGGCCTGGACCAGCGCGGGAATGAGTTTCGACACCTGGACCTTCGACTGCAGCGCGTCAAACCTCGATGAAGTGCCCTGTTCAAATTTATTTCTTACGTTTTCGTAATGGGACCGGGACTGATCTACCAGGTTCTGGTTTATGCGCAGAGTCTCATAGGCGAGAAGGAGGCCGTAGAATAATCGTCTGGCTTCAAATTCTATATCCAGCCTTCTGGCGGCCAGCGTCTCCTCCTGAACTTTAAGACGGACGCGCGCCTCTTTTAAATTCGCGATACTCGCGCCGCCGTCGTAAATCATCTGATTACCGTCAAGCGTTAATTGATTGTTACTTTTAAATCCGTAGAAGATCCGGGTATCTTTTCTGTTATTGGGCAGGGAGTTCGTCGTGGCAACCGCATCATTATACATAAATCCGTAACCGATGCTCGCCTGCGGGAAGAATTTGCTCTGGGCGGCCGTTATATTGGCTTTGGCAAAAGAGACCTCCTCTTCATGGATCCTGATATCTCTGTTGTTGCCGAGAGCCATGCGGATGGTATCGTCGAGAGAGAGCGGCAGAACTTCTTTTTCTTTTACCGGAAGCTCTTCGCAGCGGGCAGGAACGGCGGCGGCCGCAAAAGACAAAAAGAGCGCTAAAAGATAGATCGCGCCCTTGCCGAACAGATGTCTCATTCTATCCCTTCAAAAAATATTAGGGAACCCTGGTATTTCTTAAAAATTCCGCGCTCTCCTCAGGCAGAGAAGAGTTTATAAAAATTCCCGAGCCAACCTCGAATCCGGCAGGCAGCGTGATCCTCGGCACGATAGTCAGATACCAGTGAAAATAGTCCTTGCCGTCCTCTTTTACCGGTATCGAGCGGATCGTATAATTAAAGTCCGGATTATTCAATCCGTAGTATAGCTTTGAGACCGTTGTAGATCGATCTCGTCTTCCATCCTTCTTTATCGCCGATGCGGAAGGTCTCGTCGGAGAGGTCCCCCTCTTTGCCCGGGCAGAACGGGCAGTCGGGCCGGAATCCGGGGATGGGCAAAATATCCTTTTGCGACTTCACGAAATCGCGCGGCCGCTTCGCCCGCTCCGTGGCTATGACGACCCACTCCCTATTTATTATATTATAACGTAATTCGGACACACCACTCCCTATGTGCGCAAACCATGCGCTTATTACAGTAAATTATACCCTATAGATTGTTACTTTGCCATTAATAATTCTTGCAAAAAGTTAGTTTTGGATGTATATTTTATCTAATACGAGGAGAGATATGATGATGAGGATAATTTCGCTAGCGGTGATCGTTCTGTTGATCGCGTCTATAGGATATTCGGCCGATGCGAATATCGGCGAACTCGTGGATCAGTATAAGCACGCCACGGACCTGCAGCGGCAGGATCTGGAGAAGAATTTCATCGGCAAAAAAATATCCGCGAGCGGCACGGTGGAGAACGTGGGCCGGTATGACTTCTTCGATATCTCCAATGATACCGGCGGCGTATATTATAAAGTGCTGCTGCAGCAGCAAATAACGCAGAACAAGGTCCCCTACCAGGTTGTGCTGCTGTATAAAGACAAGGATAGCGTTAGAGACATCGATCGCGGCCAGGAGATGGAGAAAGAAGGAAATATCGTCAAGATCGTAGACGAGAGGCTCCAGATAGCCGTATGGATCTACAATGGCGAACTCACCGACAGGGAGAGGGAACTCTTCAAATAGACCCTTCGATAAGCTCAGGGTATAAATCGCCCTATTTTTCTCTCTCTAAAACCTTTATAAAAGCGTCTACCGCTTTCGGATTGAACTGGGTGCCGCTATTCTGTTTCAGCTGCTCTATCGCTTCCTGTTTCGTCAGGTTCTTCATGTATGGCCTGTGCGACGTCATGGCGTCATACGAATCTGCCACGGCCACTATCGCGGCCATGATATTTATATCGTCGCCCTTCAGCCTGTCCGGGTAGCCTTTGCCGTCGTAACGCTCATGGTGCCCTCTTATCACGGCAAGGACATCCTTATCGATCGAGACCGGTTTCAGTATATCTTCTCCTATGGCGGGATGCTTATGAATGATGTCGCCCTCTTCGGTCGTAAGCCTGGTGTCCTTACGCAATATCGTCGTCTCGACACCCATCTTGCCTATGTCGTGAAGAAGCGCCGCCTCTTTTAGAAGCTTCGTTCTCTTATCCGGCAGCCCCATCTCAACGGCTAATTTCTCGGCGTAAGCGGCGACCCTGTCCGAATGTCCTTTAGTGTACTGGTCCTTGGCTTCGAGTACCCTTACGAGAGTCTGCGCGACGCGATAAAAATAATTGAAGAGCTCATTTCTCGCGTCTGAAAGCTTTACGGTCATCTTATTGAACGAATCGGCGAGCTCACTCATTTCGTCGGATCCTCCTGTTTTAACGCGATAATCAAGATCGCCCTCGGATATTCGGCGCGTTCCCTCCACCAGTTTTTTGACCGGTTTCGTTACCCTTAGCGAAATAAAAGTGCCCAGAAGCGCCGAAAGGATGATGCCCAAGAGCAAAACCAATAAGGCGCGTTTCTTAACTTCTTTCTGCAGATCGTATACATCGCGGGCGGACATATCTACACCCAGGATGGCGACCGATTTACCTCTATCATCTTTTATCGGAGCGTAGCCGGATAAGAAGACGCCCCGCTTATCTTTTACTATTTCCCTGTCCGCGGAAGGCCCGGAAAAGGCCTTCATCATTTCAGGATAGAACTCGCAATTATATTCCTCTCCCGGCGCTGCCGGGGCGGGTTCCGTCTTTGCGCCGGCGGGATGCAGATCTATTATAAATTTGAAGACGCATTCTTTTTGGGTCTTCTCCATTATGTATATAAACACTATGGAGGGGACGACGTCGCGTATCTTTTTGAGCTCGCCGGATATTTTTTTATACTGCGGCGTACCGATGCCGGCGTTATTGAGCGGGATCTCAAGCAGCTCCTTCGCGTCGACATTCTTGGATATCAATTGCGCGATTATCATCAGCTTGTCGCGCAGCTGGTCCATCTGCATCTTCAGGGAATATTCATAAACGAAGAAATTCCCGATAAAGCCCGACAGCAGCATCAGAAGGACAAATAGTACCGTAACTTTGAGCCGGAAGCTATAGAGTAACATATTTTAATAAGTATACCACATCTTTCTATTGCTGGAAGAGGCTCTCGGCAATATCTCTGGCGACATTGCTCAGGTCCGGCCTGACTTTGAATTTGGGCTCTTTTAAAGTTCCGCTCACCTCCATTATGCTGTAGCGCTCGATGGCGCCGGCCATATTACTGGCATCGACTCCTTCATCCGTAAATTCCGCCTTCAAAGACGCCGCTATGGAATTATCGAAACCTATCCTGGCTACGCCCGTGATATTAAGCAGATCGCTTCTTAAACTGATATCGTTCGTGGATATGGTCCTGTCCTTGACATAGAAATCGCAGTCTCCCTCTTTAAAGATCACGGAGCTGAAGTCTCTATTGAATACAAGCGTTCCGATCCCGCGGAAGAGATTAAGCTGCCACAGCTTGCCATTCGATATATTTATCTTGCCCCATGCGCTGAATTTTGAGGGGTCAGAAGAATACCCTTTAAACCCAAAACGTGAATATATGGAGCCCAATATATCGTAATCCCTGAACGCCGTATCGAGCTTTATCTTTTCTATCTTCAGGTTTTTAATTTCAGCTTTTATCTGATAGGTTCCGTCTTTTGAAGCAAGGTCAAATCTGCCTGCGCCTTCGAGAGTGCCGCCGTATAGGGATGCCTGCACCTCGACTATATCCATTATGCCATTCCTTTGCATACAGCTCATGGTGAAATCTTCCATCTTGAATCCATACAGTGAAATGCTCGGACCGGAAACTTCCACATCTGCGTCGCAAGAGATGAGATCGTTTATATTTCCTTTTAACGCGAATTTAGCGGTCAATCTGCCCAAAGGTTTTGAGTCTTTCATTATGCTTTCAAACCTTTTTAGGAGCTCCTTATTTTCGTTGAGCCCGAATTTTATAATGCCGCTGAGATCCGCCGTTATGTTGGCGGGGTTGGCCGTATCGAGATCGCCGTATATCGAGAATTCCGCGCCTTCATAACGACCTTCGAGCCTCGAAAGCGTGAGAAGGTTATCGTTGAACGCAAGAAGCGATCTCACTGAGAGTCTTGTTGATTCCAATTTAATCTCTATGCCGGGCTTTTCGAAATTGGTGAGCGTTCCGGACGAACTGTAGCCGGCATCCATATGTTTAAACGTGATGTCTTCCCACGATAACTGGTTTGATGTAAATCTGAATCTTCCTTTTACATTGTCGAGAGGTGTCTTATTATAGTCCAACGTAATCTTCGCGCCGGGGATATCCACATAACCGCTCACCACCGGCATTTCTCTTATTGGGACTTTATATTTCAGCCTTAAACTTAAATCCCCGGGACCGGAGGGTTGAGCGGGAATATCGATTTTAAACCTGTTCTTGAGCACATCCTTCAGCATGCCTAATTCCGCGGAGGACTTGATATCTATATTGAGGGATCCAGTCTTGAAGTCTGTCAGATTCGCGATAGCGGTAACGGGCAGCCCAACCAATGTGCAGGTAAGCTTTTTTGATAAAAATTTTGACTCGGTAAATACAGCTTTTCCTCTTATATCGTCGATCTTATCCACATATTCGAGCCCGGAGAGCTTGAGATTTTTAATATCTATATCTCCCGAGTAAAGAAGCTCTTTTTTGTTAAAGTCGTATTCCGCATTGACCGTAAGCGCGCAGTTTATATCTGCTTTTATCGGGCCGCTTTGAGAGAATTCTAAGCCTAGGCTCGTCATGCTTATCTTAGCGCCAAGCCTATCGCTATTGATACGAACAACCGCCTCAGTATCGGCTCTTCCGTCGGGTAGAATAAAATTCCAGTCCTTACAGTACGGGAATAGTTCTTTCAGGCGAAAATCTCTCGCCTTTATATCAAACGACCATTCTTTCTTTAAGGCCTCATATTTGCCGCTTGCTTTAATGAACATAGGCAGTTCCGGAGAGGTGAGCTCGAATTCGGAGTCGAACGCTATCTTGTCGGGAAGAGACAGGTGCGCGTCTAAAGAAGCGTTCTTGATATCTTTTAAAAGGGGCGGCTCGAACATGCTGTCTTTAAAACTGATCGATGCCTTGGACAGCATTATCCTTAAGATCGCGAAACTGTACTCTCCGTTCAACAGGATCGGTTTTTTAAAAAATGTCTCAATTATGTTGATCGAATTATCTTTGGTGCGCTCCACAAAAATCTTGGGGGATTCAAGCTTTAATGAGGTTATTATTATCTGTTTTTTGAAGAGCGGGATTATCAGGAATTTTAAGTCCGCCTCGTTGGCGGTAACCACCCAAAGATCGTTATCTAAAATAGCGAGATCCTTTAAAACGAGCCCTTTGAAGAGATCAAGCTTTGCGCTCGACAGCTCTACTCTTTTGCCCGTCGCAGACTCGAAGCCCTTGACCAGCGTCGATCTTATCTTCCGGGGCAATATGACTTCGTTTAAATAGACCGCGCCGGCAATTGCCAGCAACATAAGCAAGGTGATAACCGACAAGATTATCTTTTTCAATATCTTTTATCTGGTTTTGCTTCGGAGGTCGCTCGGTAATATCACGATGAATTTATTTCCCGTTTCGCTTCCGGCTGCCTCGGCCCAGATCTTACCCTTATGGAGCTCCACTATATTCCGCGCTATTGCCAACCCCAATCCTGTGCCCTCGGCTTTACTCTCAAGGCGCTTAAACTTATCGAATATCTTTTCGCGGTTATCCGGCGGTATCGTAGGAGCGGTATCCTCTACCTCTATCCTTATGAATCCGTCCGATCTCGATACCTTCACTTTCACAGATCCGGCCTCGGAAGTATATTTTATGGCGTTGCCGAGGAGGTTATTGATCACCCTGGAAAGCCTATCCTCATCCGCCCACAGGAAGAGATCCGTCCCTGAAACAAACCCGGTCACTTTTATGCTCCTCCTGTTCGCAAGCTGTTCGAGTTCCTTGATCTGCCTTTCCATGATCTCAGGAATATTGCAGAGCCTTCTGCGCATCTCGACGAATCCGGATTCTATCTTGTGCAGGTCGAGGAGGTCGTTTATCAGATAGGCCATACGATCGATGATATTCTGGACCAGCCCCATGGCTCTCTTCTGTTTTTCATTTACGTCCCCTAACAGGCCGTCCCTTAAATTTGAGAGGTTCATCTTTATCGTAGCGATCGGATTCTTAAGCTCGTGCGATACCAGCGCTACAAACTCGGACTTCGCATGGTCGCTGGACTTCGCTTTGGCGGCGTAGTATATTACCTTGTTCATGACGCTCTTCAATATGCCGTAACCGGCCAAAAAGCCCAAAAAAGATACTATCATGGAGATGAATACGATCACTCCTATATCCCCGCAGAATATATCGAACGTGAATAACCTCGCCGCGAGGATATAGACGAAGACTAAAAAGGGTATCACGCTCATCAGCGCGAACGCGATGTTGAATTTTTTATAGGGATTTTCTTTTAACTCCTGAAGCACCAGATCCAGATCGCGGCCTGTCTCATCTGCCTTTTTACCTCGCATGAGTCTCACTCTTTCTGCCGCCCCTTTTCCAGGCTGACATTTTATGTATCTTCCGGACCCTCGCAATCTGACCTTTCGTAAGGCCGTACTCTATAAGTTCGTTATCGGACATATTGTGCTCTATACCGTGAAGAACGACATCTATCTTGTCAAAGCTCATGCCCAGCGCCAGCGTATCATCGGCGCCCTTCAAAACATCCGCGGACGGAGCCCTCTTTTGCACTACTTGGGGAATGTCCAGATATTGAGCGAGCTGCCGCACCTGGGTCTTGAGCAGGCCCATGATGGGGGAATGCGGCATATTATCTACGCCGTTTATGGTGAACCATCCCGTAAGGTCCTCGGAAAGGTTGCCTGACCCGATAAGGAGCAGATTCTTCTCTTTGGCTATCTTTTCGAGCACCACTCTGCGTGTGGCGCAGGGGCCGTCGAACATGCTTTCAAGGCCGTTAACTATATTGCCATAGATCCATCTTCTGAATCTGGTTTTTTTAAGCTCTTCTTTGCGCAATGTGGTCATATACGGCGTTTCGCCTACGACTATGTAGTAAAGGCTCGACATGAAAGGAAGCACAATTGGAGGCAATGTACTTATGAATTTAAAGAATGCCGCGCTCTTCTCCTTTTCGCGCATCACGGCGTCGATGCTTCCGACGTTCAATTTTAAACCAAGCCCTTCGGCGACGAGCCGCGCCTTGTTAATAGAATCTTTTTCGCCGTTTTTGTCCTGCAGGAAATATACGCATATCCTCTCCTTGCCGAGTGCGCGCACAGCCAGCGTCACTAAAACAGTCGAGTCAAGGCCGCCGGAAAGCCCCATCAGGATACCGTTCATTCTTGTTTCGGCAACGATATGCCGTATATGATTCTCTATTCGCGCGGCCGTCTCTTTGGTGTCTATATCCAATAGCTCCTTGACTGATCTCATATGTCTACCTCTTTCCTTTGTCGCGGTTATATAATCCGACCAATTCGGCGGATGAGAGGATGCTTCCCTGCATAGCTTTCTCAAGATCCATCTTTGAAATACCATCATTTAAGGCCAGGATTTTATTCAATGCGTAAATCTTAAAATAGTAGCGGTGCGTCCCGGAAGGCGGACACGGCCCGTGATAATCTTTGGCGCCGGAATCGTTGATGCCCTGTTTACCGGGGATACTATCTTCGTCGATACGATTGATGAGCGGAATATCATAGACCACCCAGTGCACCCAGGTCTTCATGGGGGCGTCGGGGTCATCGACTATTAAAGCCAAGCTCTTTGTGCCTTCGGGCAGGTTCTCGATCCGAAGAGAGGGGTTAATATCTTCTCCGTCGTATGTAAACTTGACGGGCATCTTCTCGTTATTTTTGAATGAAGGGCTGGTGATCTTCATCTCTTGGCCTCCTTCTTCATATTTTTGCGCCGTACTATTTCCGCAGCAAAAAAACGCTGCAGCCACCGCTAATATTAACACAATCGTCGGCTTCTTCATACAGCGACTATCTTTTCGGCCTGTCGGATGACCTCGCTCTTTTCCAGGACATCCAGAAGCGAGCGCCTCACCCTGTTTGAAGCGGCCGAACAGAATTCTTTGGTCCCTAAATTATAGATGTCGTCGAAACCGATCGGCGGCAGTATGTTTACTTTAACTTTGCCCGGGGCTATAAGATGACTGCCTTTCCTCTGAATGTCGATACTGCCGTTGATGGCTACGGGGACGACTCTCACCCGGGCATCCTGCAGAAAAGCGAAACTGAAAGACTTGAACTTTTGTAATTCTTTATTATAAGAGCGGGTGCCTTCGGGATATATGACGATCGAGTTTCCAGATTCTATCAACGCGACTATATCTTTGTATGTCTTGAACGACTTCCTTATGCTGTCCCTTTCAATGGGTATATACTTTTGGATCCTCATGTAAGCTCCGAAGACCGGCACATCAAAGAGCTCTTTTTTTGCGAGAAAAAGATACAGGCCCGGTATCGCCATGAATATGATGGGCCAGTCGATATCGCTCTGGTGATTGGCCATATATACGACGGTCTCATTCTTTGGCAGGTTCTCGCTTCCGGCGATCTCCAGCTTTATCCCGCCCAGCTTCATAAGCGTCCAGGCCCAGAAATTCTCGACTCTTCTGTACATTTTCCTGTTGCCGCGCCAGACAAGGGAATCAAATATAAGACCCAAGAGCATTATCGCGGTCCAGTCCGCCCACCACGCTATCGAATGCGCGACCCTCATCGGTTTCTTCAACATGATTTTAAGTCCACGACTATTTTTCTAAGCTCTTCGCTCAGTTCTAACGATCTCGCCTTGCTCACTTCATCGTAATACTTTTCAAAACGGACGGGTTTGCCGATCTTCACTGTGGCAACGCCCTTCTTTATCCTCCACTGCCCCTTCGGCAAAGCCGCAAAGGTCCCGTCGATAGCTATGGGGACCACGGGTACCCGGCTATGCTGAATAATAATAGAAGTCCCCCTGCCGAATTCACCTATACCGCCGTCCGAAGTCAATTTTCCCTCGGGGAATATTACGAAAGATTCGTTCTTCTTCAGCAGATCTATCACCCTGTGTATCGTAAGGACAGATCCCTTTCTGTCCTTACGGTCTAAAGATATAAAACCGGCTTGTGTTATATGGTGCCCGATGAACGGGACCTTAAACAGGCTCCTCATTATAACAAATCTGAACGAAGGAGGCAGTATCTTTAGTAATATGAATATGTCGAGATAGCTCTGGTGATTCGGCGTAAAAATAACAGCCGTGCCGGCCGGAATATTTTCCAGGCCGGAAACGCTCACCTTCAGAGACGCGGCATCGGCCAGAAGAGAGCCCCACAGCCTTGCCCCTTTCTGATAGAACCTGTTCTTCTCATCTTCATTCTTTATGAAGAGAGCCGCCGCATAAGAGGCTGATACTATGATAACGCTGTAAAAGAAAGTTAAGAACCAGAAGACGGCGCTGTGAACGAAACTAAAGATGCCTGTCAATTCACTTCCTCTCTTCTCTTTATTCCCATACGGCAGACAACGCGGTCGGAGCAGAGATGAACGCCTACATACAATAATGCCGTAACTGCCGCGACCCTTGCCGGAGGAACGTATACGATCGAACTTAAAAGCATGGCGCCCGCTATCCAATCGAACTGGTCCCACGGGAACCAGGGTTTGCCGGGCGGCACGTCAAGCCTTCTCTTTATGAAGCTCTTTACCAGATCTCCTATGAGCGCCCCGCCGCCCATAAGAGCTCCCAGCAGGATAAAATCGATCTTTCCGTAATCGATCAGGGTATTGATCTTAAAAAAACCGGTATTGAAGAAGAGAATCGCCTGGACACCGGCCGTAAGCACTCCCGCTATGGTCCCGACCAATAATCCCCGCCACGTCTTATTATTTCCGAATATTTCCCTGCCACGCCATTGGACTCCAAAATCTACCGGACGGGCAAGTTTTGCCAAGCCATTCTTGAGTATTACCGGCAGCCATATCCTATTACCGCAGGAAGCGGTATGGTTTCCTAAAGCGGCAGGGAGCAGATACCAGAGGCACATGAATATGAATTTAATCATCGGTTTTTTTTGATAAGCTTATCACGAACATGGAGTATCCTCTGGAGCACCGTCAGATGGGCCAGGACCGCGATTATCAAAAGTCCCCAGAAGGCCTGCCCTATGCAGAAGGCGGCTCCGAGAAGAACTATCCTTGCTGTGCGTCCCATAAGCCCGACTTCGCATTCCAAGCCGAGCGATTCCGCTTTTGCTCTCACATAGCTTACCGCCAGAGATCCCATCATCGCCACCGCAACCAATATTGCGTAATTCGCGTGACCCGATCCTAAAAAATAGACTAATATCCCAAGATATATAACGGAGTCCGAGTAGCGATCGATGACTGAATCAAAAAAATTGCCGAATTTCGTAACGCGGCCGGTGTGGCGGGCCAGGCTGCCATCCAAAGCGTCGAAGAAACCGGCGGCCCATATCAGGATGCCCATCACAAAAAAGTTTAAATTCCCCCGGGCGATAAAATAAGCGACAGCGCAATTGGCCAAGAGGCCCAAGACCGTCACCTGGTCGGGCGTTATCTTCGTCTTCGCAAGGATCGCGCCCGGATATTTTGCTATTGCGCGGATATATTTCCCTAAAGGATCAGCCATTTCAAGATTTACTTCTTCTTTCCTTTTTTCTTTCCATAGGTAGAGATGAACTCTTCCATCATGGATCTGGCCGTATTATCGTCGTACTGCACGGGCGGCGATTTTTTCAGATATGCGCACGGCCCCGGGAGCGCGCCCGATATGCCGTTATCCAGCGCTATCTTCGCGCAACGGATCGCGTCTATCACGACGCCGGCGGAATTGGGAGAGTCCTCCACTGAAAGGCGGCATTCCAGATTCATGGGGATATCCCCAAATTGCAGGCTCTCTATGCGCAGAAAACAGAGCTTATTATCTTTCTGCCAGGGGACGTAATCGCTCGGCCCGATATGTACATTGTCCTTGTGTATGCTCATGCCTCTGTTCTGTATCTGAGAGACGACGGCGTTCGTCTTTGATATCTTCTTCGATGAAAGACGCTCCTCCTCTTTCATATTCAGAAAGTCCGTGTTACCGCCGGTATTGAGCTGATAAGTATGGACTATCGGCATGCCTCTGTCCAAAAAGAGATTTGTCAGCACCCTGTGCAGTATCGTGGCGCCCACCTGCGACTTTATATCGTCTCCTATGACCGGCAGCCTCTTTTCCTTAAAACGGTTCTGCCAGTACTCCTCGCGGGCGATAAAGACGGGCACGCAGTTGACGAAGGCGCATCCGGAGTTCAATACCTGCTCCACGTACCATTTGGTCGCCTCTTCCGAACCGACGGGAAGATAGTTGATGACCACATCCGTCTTCGTCTTCTTTAATATGCCGCATACATCGTCGGTCTTGCCGGGGGCTTTCGTGATGATCTTCGATAGGTATTTACCGAGGCTGTCATGGGTCATGCCGCGGTGGACTTTCACGCCTAAGCGGGGAACTTTGGCGAAGACTTTGGTATTATTCGGCTTCATATAGATGGCTTCGCTTAAATCTTTTCCGACTTTGTTCTTATCGATGTCAAAAGCGGCGGAGAACTCGATGTCGTTTATATGATAACCCCCCAGATCGACGTGCATCAATCCGGGAACGAAGTCTTTGTCCTTCGCATCCTTATAATATTCCACGCCCTGTACCAGCGAAGAGGCGCAATTGCCTACCCCGATGATCGCAACTCTTATCTTACCCATAGCTTAACGCTCCTTTTTAGGCTTCGGGACAGTTTTTCGCCAGCTCCAAACTACGGCGAACTATACGTTACTTAAAGCAAAATTTGGCGGACGCGAGCGCAACCAATTCGAACCAGCCGACGCTTGCTCCCGCAGATTTGCCTGCCGGATACGACTGCAAATCTAAGCGCGGGAGCATCCCCCATGCCAGTTTTGCCTGCTACTTCTCAACAGCAAAACTATGGGGGATGGCGGAGAGAGAGAGATTTGAACTCTCGAGACCTTTCGGTCTACGCGCTTTCCAAGCGCGCGCCATAAACCGGACTAGGCGATCTCTCCGTTTGCAACCTATCTCTTCAGGCAAACGTTTCGAATTTTGGCACAAAGGTTTTCAAAGAAACCCGACTGCCCGATTAAAATTCGGAACAAACACTTCCTTACAAAAACTCTTTCAAAACCGAGAATACGTGATCGTTGCGTTTGAAATTCTCCGTCCGCCAGGAGTAGATCATGCTTCCCTTCTCCTTCGGCCAGACAGATGCGAATGTCTCCAGTCCTGCCACAGGCCCCTGACGGTTGACCCACGCTGGGTTGCCTGTGTACCTGTATATCCCGTCGGGATACGCATAATTTGCGATCGTCTTGTAAGTCCAGTAAGTCCAGCTAATATCATATTTTTCGGACATCGAGAGCACGTCGCGCACCCATTCGCCCTCACCGTAATTGCCGCCGCGCGCGTTCACGCCGAACTCCCCCAGAAAGAGAGGCACCCGGACCCTCTTCGCAAAATCATCGTAAGCTCTTGCAATAAAATCAAGCATCTTCCTGTCCCACATTAGATTGTAAAATTTCCCGGGATAACGGGTATCCGCTTCAAAGTTATGCGTAAAATCGAGGGGCGCATAGCAGTGTACGCTGTATGCGGTATTATCGTCCTTGGGCTTGCCTAAAAACTCCAGCCTCTGCGCCCAGACGTTCCCTTCCAGAAATATTATATGCTTCTTGTCGGTACCGCGTATCTCCCCGGTGACGTTTTCATAAAGATCCCTCACCCGGTTCTCTTCCAGGATGCCCACAACGGGTTCGTTCAAGACATCGTAACCGGCGACGGCGCTCGAGTCCCTATACCGGTCCGCAAGAAAGAACCACAGTCTCAGATAGCGGTCCTTGTTGGTTTCACTTGAGAAGAGCTCCTGTTTCCCGTAAGAATCCGAATGCCACGCGTCGTTCTGCGCGCCGGGTGCGGCGTGAAGATCCAATATGCAGTATATGCCGTGTTTTTCACACCACTTGACCGCCTTGTCTAAATAGCTCAAGCCCCCTTCGTTCAGGCTATAGGGGCGCTCCTCTTGTTCTATCAATCGATAGTTGAACGGCAGCCTTATGCAGTTGGCCCCCCAGCTCTTGATCGTCCTGATGTCGTCTTCCTGAATAAAAGAGTCGCGGAACGACCTCGTAAAATCCTCCAGGGCGTCTATCCCGAGCGCATTACCAAAAGAGTTCCTGAAATCATGCTCCGGGATATTCCTGCCTCCGAACATGTACCCTTCCATCATGAGCCAGCCGCCGAGATTTACGCCTTTAAGGATTATCCGCTTACCGGATTCATCCACTATTTTCTGGCCGCTCGTCTTTAAAAAGGGCAATTTTTTTGGCATATGTTAAATTAGGTCTCCTGATCTACGCTATCAATTATGGCCTCTTTACCGGCAATATTCCGGCCATCTCGCCTATCACATTCACTAGTTCCGTATTCGCCGGGACGACTATTTTCGCGTTGTCCTTAAGGGACTTCTCCACCGCCTCGAGCTTCCTCAAAACCTGAGCGTTGCCGACAAAAAACTTTTCCGCGGCCTCATTTACTAATTTTATCGCTTCGCTCTCGCCCTCCGCCTGCAGGATACGCGCCCGCTTTTCGCCCTCCGCCTGCAGGATGGACGCCTGCCTCACGCCCTCCGCTTTCTTGATCTCCGCCCTCTTCTGCCCGTCGGCAACGGTCTCGGTAGCTGTGGCGAAATCTATCGCGGAGATCTTCTCATTCTCCGCCTTGACCACTTTATTCATCGTCTCCTGGACATCTTTAGGAGGGTCGATCTCTTTCAGCTCGGTCCTCACTATCTCCAGGCCCCAGCTCGCGGTCTCGTCGCAAAGGGTCTTATGCAGTTCGGCATTGATCTTGCCTCTTTCGCTGTTGGCGGATTTAAGGGTGAGTGTGCCTATGATATTCCTTAAGGTCGTGCGGGCCAGGTTCACTATCTGGTACTGGTAATTATTTACGCTGTATTGGCAATTTTTAACGCTCGCCTCATCGGCCTTCACTTTAAAATATACCTGGGCGTCGACCTTGGCATTCAGATTATCGTTGGTGATTATCTCCTGGGGCTCGGCATCGACCATCTGCTCCGTTATATTGACCTGATAGAGAACTTCGATCACGGGAATGATCCAGTTAAAACCCATATTGGCAAAACGGTTATATTTACCTAATCGTTCGATCAAACCTCTGTGCGTGGGGCGCACTATCCTGATGCCCAATAAAAAAATGACTATTGCCGCGATAATTAAAACGCCTAAGATCGCCATAAAATTTCCTCCTTTTTTTGTATATCGTAAATGGAAACAGAACGGAAACAGGGGACAGCACCTTATCTCTTATCCCAAGCCTATTTTATAGAATAACAACCTAAATGACAACTAAAATGACACCCTTAAGGCATTACAAACACCTTACTTAGAATAAGGGCTTTTAACCTGGTTAAATTATCCTGATTCATCCGTCACTATATTTTTTCTTCTCGGCGTCGTATGTTTTCATCGCCGCGTCGAGTTGGGAATAACAGGAATCGATCTTTTCCGCCAGTTCTTTCAGTTCTCGCGACAGTTCGCTCCTTCGGATGGCCCCGAGACCGCCTTTTGTCGAGGCCTTTGTCAATTCTTCGTTCACGGCCGCCATTCTGGCCTCGGAAACGACTATCTTATCCTCCAGGCCCTTGATCTTCTCTTCGAGGGGCTTCAAAATCCTCGATCTCATCGCGATAAACTCGGCGCGGGCCCTTCTTATGACTCTACTGCTATGGGCCTTAACAGCGTGCCTTGTCATGTTTTTCGCGGGGACCGGCGGCACTGGCAGCGTTATTGGCGTGAGTGGAATACTTTGCGGCTTCGCAGGCAAAAGCTTATTTTGTGAGTAGACATCCTTTGTAACCTCCATGGTTATTTAATGCCCCTCTCAGAACCGAACGTGACCATTTCGGTCATTCGGCTCCCCGAGAACACATCCTAATACGAGGACAGCGTATAGGTTAAATGATATATCTT
>JAUYPN010000080.1 GCA_030695725.1 Candidatus Omnitrophota bacterium | reverse complement strand
CGCCCATGTCAAATTCTGTCCCAATATATCCGCCTGTCTTCGCGTAGCTGGCAAGATACGGATACTGGGTTGCAAACATGTTCAAGTTTCCAGTCAGTTTCAAGCTATCCATCGGCTGTAAAGAACCGCTGAATATAACCTGGAACTGGTTCTGGAATGCACTGTCAGCGCTGGCATAGTAGCGATTGACCCGGAAAGGATACTGCTGTGAAAAATAGTACTTTCCGAACCATTCGCGGATCAACGAATCGGTCTTACCTCTGAACATCGGATCCCAACCATTGAACTGGCCCTTTCCTGCCGCATCGCCTTCGGGGGTATTACCCGAATACCATATGAACTCAGCGCCCATCTTCGGCTTCCATGCCCACTTGTCGGTGAAGTACCTTAGCTCGCCGCCAACATCGATAGCGCCTGCTAAACGGCTTCTGTTGTTGACTTGAGTCTGGGTACCCATATAGCTGCCGGCCTGCATAGCGGCTTCAGCATAGATCGTGATTATGTCTATGGGATCGAAGCTTCCCCTTAAACCGATAGTGTGCACATCGTTAGAGGGATCCTTAATGTCAGAAGTGAACTCTTTAACCTGCTTATCCCTCTTATAGAACCAATAACCTTCCGCTTCGCCCTTGTAGGCATCGAACTTATAACCAACGTTCGCACCCCACAGGTCAACGCCATCATCGGCCTGTATGGAATTGCCCCATATCTTGGAATAGATACCGGTCAATGTCCACGGATCGAAATCCAATACCGCCTTCACCGAATCGAAAGCGTTCAACGCGGTGTATTCAGGCGCGCTGAGAGGCTGAGGCCCAACAATATAACTGAAGTTATCGGTATTTCTGAGACGCTGACTTGCGCCGACTATGAAACCTTTACCGAACCACAGGTTCTGACGGCCGATACTGACCGTGAGCGGCGAATAGATGAAATTCTTTAGAGTTACATAAGCCAACTCTAGATCTATCGCGAACTCATCGTCATCCATATCGTAGGACGTGCTGTGACCAAATTGATCGATCGTGCTTACCTGAGAAGATTGACCATACTCAGTAGACCTGGCGACATTCCAATCTCTCTGGTTCACTAATCTGATGCAGGTAGAAACGTTATCAGTGAGATCCGCATCTATCTGCAATTCAGTGGTCGACATGAACCACTGTGAATTCGGCCTATCCTTACCTATCCTTGTGTTAGCAGCCGCTGCGGTAGGAACACCTGTACCAGCGGGAGTTGGAGGAATTGTAAAATACGCAGATGATTGCTCATTCTGCGATGCGAAGCTGCCGTTCTGGCCGTAGTTGTCTCTGAAGAAACCTCTGATCGCGAGGTCTCCGCTTACTTTTACGTTCTGGGTCTCGGCATAGGCGCTGACTGCGAAGAAAGCGACTAATGCTATGACGCATAGAACTCTTAAAAACTTCATTATGCCTCCATTAGTGTTTTTTTATTTACCATTATGAACTCTATATTTCAATGCGGGATTGTTTCCCGCTGTATATATCATGACCTGCTTCAATCAACAGCGCCACGTTACGGTAACCCTGGGCTCGTCTATTTCATCCCCCCCTCTTTGCCAAGATTTAAGCTACCCGTTGTCGCTATTACTCACTTCACAGTAGGGCAGGTTTAAACCTGCCCTACTTCTGCATAGAAGTATACCACAAAGCTAACTTTTGTCAAGGGTTATTGACTTTTTTATTACTAACTACTTGCCTTTATTCGCGTTACGATCTCTTCTGAATTGCGAAATACTTGACTTATTTCATCCGGATTCAAGCCGAGCGCGGTTAGGAATTCCCGCGCTTTTTCAGGCGAAATAAGGTCAGTGGGAGAGTGCGCATCGTTATCCAATACCATCTTAGCGCCGAATCTCTTCGCGAGGCTTAGGACGTGATTATTTGCGGGAGCGTGGCTCGGACGCGTGGTGATCTCAAGGCATATCCCCTTCCCGGCGGCCAGCGC
The DNA here is from genome assembly GCA_030695725.1 of Candidatus Omnitrophota bacterium. Taxonomy (GTDB): domain Bacteria; phylum Omnitrophota; class Gorgyraeia; order 2-01-FULL-45-10; family 2-01-FULL-45-10; genus 2-01-FULL-45-10. Next base: position 7,784 of record JAUYPN010000080.1, on the reverse strand, counting down.
CACATCATCACTGATTATATCTCCGGGATGGGCCAAAATGTCACAGCCGGCCTCTATAGCGCATTTGTTCGTCCCCGGGATGACCGGCTCGGAGATAGTCTCGCCATGGACTATCACTAATTTCGCGCCATTGGTCCGGGCATACTTAACGAGGATCGGTATCTCATTGAGCGGCGCATGCGTAACCTCGACTCCGGGGATCACGAATATGTCCCAATCCTTATTCAATACTTCAGAGACTTTCACGATCCGCGGCAGGACGAAATCGATGTTCGATGAGTCAACGTGATCGGTCAACGCAATGGCCGTATAGCCCTTCACCTGCGCCCGTCTCACGAGCTCGCTCGGCAAAAGCTCCCCATCCGACAGAAGCGTATGTGTATGTAAGTCTATCATGTTTTATAACTTTACAGCGATGTGAAAAATTGTTATAATCTTCTTCCACTCATCGCCCCCGTAGCTCTGGAAAATAGGGGACAGCGCCCTATTTTACTATTATGCAATGTCTTGCAAAAAATAGGGCGCTGTCCCTATTTTCCCTATTTTCTTGGCGCCCCCGGCCTGAGTCGAACAGGCGACACCAGGTTTAGGAAACCTGTACTCTATCCAGCTGAGCTACGGGGGCGCGCAGTTTTATCAACAATATTCGTCTTTGATGAGCGAGGTGACCGGGTAGCCCTTCAGCTTATCGCGGCCTTTTAGCGGGAGTAACTCTATCACGAAAGCGATGCCTGCGACCTTGCCGCCCATCTTCTCTACAAGTTTCGCTACGGCTGAAACTGTTCCTCCCGTGGCTAAGAGATCATCTACTATCAATACCCTGGCGCCCTTGGAAAAAGCGTCCTGGTGTATCTCGAGGGTATCCTGCCCGTATTCTAATTTATACGTTACGCTGTGCGTCTTGGCCGGAAGTTTGCCTTTTTTTCTGACGGGCACCATCCCGATGCCCATCTTATAAGCGACGGCCGAGCCAAAAATAAATCCTCTGGCCTCGACGCTTAAGACGACGTCTATTTTTTTATCCTTGTATTCATCCGCTATTCTGTCAACCGCCGCGGCAAGCGCTTTGCCATCCCCAAGCAGTGTCGTGATGTCTTTGAAAATTATTCCTTCTTTCGGAAATCCCGGAATATCGCGGACATGTTTCTTCAGGTCTATCATTTCGTTCCTCCCTTGTAACCTTCCTTCTCCTGCTGGATCATCATCTCGCGGATCTTCTTCATGGCGGCCGACTCTATCTGGCGCACCCTCTCCCTCGTTATCCCGAAATGTTTCGCGGTATCTCTCAAGGTGTGCGGCACTCCGTCTTTGAGGCCAAAGCGCAGACTTAAGATCTTACGCTCGCGTTTCGACATCTTTTCGAGAAGCCCTTTGATCCTCTCCTGCATCAGGAAGTTGGATAACCCGTCGACCGCCGAGATTATGCTCTCGTCCTCTATCAGGTTCATGAACTCCGTCGTGCCCTCTTCGCCTATGGGAGCGTTGAGACTCGAGATTCCGGTCATCATCTTATGCAGCAGCCTCACCCTCTTCATGGGAAGGCGCATCTTCTTCGATATCTCGGCAAGCCTGGGCTTTCTCTTCAATGCGCTCGTGAGGTGTTCCGTCGTCTTCTTAAAACGCGACATCATCTCTGTGATGTAAACCGGGATCCTGACGGTCTTGCCCTGATTGGCGATGGAGCGGGATATGTACTGGCGTATCCACCATGCGGCGTAGGTCGAAAATCTGTAGCCTCTTTTATAGTTGAACTTCTCAACCGCCTTCATGAGGCCCATGTTGCCTTCTTCGATGAGATCGAGTATCGATACGCCGAGGCCGGAATATCGTTTGGCTATATTGATGACGAGCCGAAGATTAGACTGGATCATCTTCGCCCTGGCCAGCTTATCGCCTCTCTTTATCTTCTTGGCGAGGCTCACTTCTTCTTCCGCAGTAAGAAGAGCGATATTTTTTATATCCTTCAGATACGATCTTATCGGCTCCATGGGAATCCTTATTTTTTCTTACTCTCGATAGCCGCCTGGGCCGCCGCAAGACGGGCGATCGGAACTCTGAACGGAGAACAGCTCACGTAGTTCATTCCCACCCTGTGGCAGAACTTAACGCTCTCCGGATCTCCGCCGTGCTCGCCGCATATGCCGACCTTCAGATCTTTGCGCACGGACCGGCCGCGGTCTATACCTATCTTCATCAACTCGCCTATCCCGTCCTGGTCTATCGTTTGGAACGGATCGGCGGGCAGTATCTTTGAATTGATGTAGTCGGGCAGAAAGCTTCCGATATCGTCGCGGCTGAACCCGAACCCCATCTGCGTAAGGTCGTTCGTGCCGAACGAGAAGAACTCGGCTGTCTTGGCCATCTCTGCCGCCTGTAAAGCGGCGCGCGGTATCTCTATCATCGTCCCGTACATAAAATCTATTTTCTTCAGCCCGAACTTCGCCAGGACTTCTCTGTATACTTTGTCCACAATTACTTTCTGGTGATCAAGCTCCGTCTTAGCGCAAGTAACGGGTATCATTATCTCAGGTTTTGCCTTGCCGCCGGCCCTTATTATCTCCGCTGCGGATTCCAATATGGCCCTCACCTGCATCTGGGTGATCTCCGGATACGTGATCCCCAGACGCACACCGCGATGTCCCAACATCGGATTATTCTCAGTAAGGATCTCCGCGCGTTTGTGAAGCTCGCCCATATCTACTCCGAGCTCCTGGGCAAGCGCCTTAAGTTTATCTTCACTATGGGGAACGAACTCATGCAGCGGCGGATCGAGCAGCCTTATCGTCACCGGATAGCCTTTCATCGCTTCGATGGTAGCCTTCATGTCGCTTTTAACAAATGGGAATAGCTCATCCAGCGCTTTACATCTCTCGGCGACAGTCTTGGACATGATCATCTTGCGCAATAAAAAGAGCGGCTTATCGCTGCCCTCTCCGTAGAACATATGTTCCGTCCTGAAGAGCCCTATCCCTTCGGCGCCGAACTTCAGAGCCTGGGCGGCATCCTTGGGAGTGTCGGCATTGGTGCGCACATTTAAGGTCCTCGTTTTATCGACGAGTTTCATTAGTTCCGTGTAAGATTTATCATTATCCACGTCAACATCCACCAATGGCAGCTTACCCCGATAGACGAGCCCCTTCGTCCCGTTCAGACAGATCCAGTCGCCTTCTTTGACGGCGGCGCCTTTTTTGGTCGTAAGCGACTTTTCGTCATCGCCAATCTCCATGTCACTGCACCCGACGATACAGCATTTGCCCCATCCCCGCGCGACGAGCGCGGCGTGAGACGTCATGCCGCCCTTGGATGTGAGGATCGCCTGGGCCTTATGCATTCCATCGACATCCTCCGGCGAAGTCTCTTCGCGGACCAATATTACTTTTTCTCCCCTGGCGGCCCACTCAACAGCGTCTTTCGATGTAAAGACCGCTCTGCCGATCGCGGCGCCCGGACCCGCAGGCAGGCCCTTGGCTATAGGCGACGTGCTAAGCTCGGCCTTAGGATCTATCATGGGAAGCAATAGCTCGACGAGCTGATTCGGCGCTACGCGCATGACCGCCTGTTTGGCGCCGATCAGTTTTTCTTTGTACATATCCATAGCCATGCGTACCGCGGAAACACCGTTGCGTTTTCCGACGCGGCACTGCAGCATGAAGAGCTTACCTCGCTCGATGGTGAACTCGATATCCTGCATGTCGTGATAATGTTTTTCGAGTCTCAGACGTATGCTGTCGAGCTCCTTGTAGAGCTTCGGCATTATCTTGCTCAGCGTGGAGAGGGACCTGCTCTGGTCATTCTTTGAATAATCGTTTATCGGGGATGGCGTGCGTATACCGGCCACGACGTCTTCGCCCTGGGCATTGACTAAATATTCGCCGTAGAAATGGTTCTCACCGTTGCCGGGATTGCGGCTGAAAGCGACTCCCGTGGCGCAATCGTCGCCCATGTTGCCGAATACCATCGACTGCACGGTGACGGCAGTGCCCCACTCGTCCGGGATCCTCTCGATACGGCGGTATTCTATAGCGCGCTTACCGTTCCAGCTTGAGAAGACCGCGCCCACGCCGCCCCAAAGCTGCTCCTCTGCATCATCCGGGAACGGTTTCCCGAGAACATCTTTAACGGTCTTTTTAAAATCCGCTACCAGTTCTTTAAGATCCGACGCCGTAAGATCGGTGTCCGATCTATATCCTTTTGAATGTTTAATTTTTTCTAATTTCTCGTCGAGTACCTTGCGTATGCCCTTGCCGCCTTTCGGCTCAATGCCGGCGGCTTTTTCCATGACGACATCGGAGTACATCATGATGAGGCGCCTGTACGCGTCGTAAACGAATCTTTCGTTTCCCGTTAACGCCGCGAAACCGGCGATCGTCTTCTCCGTCAATCCGACGTTCAATACCGTCTCCATCATCCCGGGCATTGACTTACGCGCGCCGGAACGGACCGATACCAGAAGTGGATTTTTCGAGTCACCGAATTTCTTACCCATCAGCTTCTCTATCTTAAGAAGCGCGGCCGCGACCTGGCCTTTTAGCTCTTTAGGGTATGATTTGCCGTTCTTGTAATAGTATACGCACACATCTGTGGTTATCGTGAATCCCGGAGGTACCGGCAGTCTCAGGCTTGGATGGCCCGCCATCTCCGCCAAGTTCGCGCCCTTGCCTCCGAGAAGATTCTTCATCGATTCATTTCCATCGGCCTTCCCCCCGCCGAAGGAGTAAACGTACTTCTTACTGCTTTTACCGCCCATCTTTACTGCCGCTCCTTTCAAATTTGTGTACAAATTTTGATCCTTCTCCTTATACCAGTTTCTCCACCATATATTCTTTAATCCTGGCGACTTCGATCCTCTCCTGGGCCATCGTGTCACGGTCACGGACAGTGACCTTACTGTCGCTCAAACTATCGACATCCACGGTAATACAACAAGGCGTGCCTATCTCATCCTGCCTTCGATAGAGCCTTCCTATCGAAGCGGTATCATCGTACATCGCCTTAAAACTCCTTTTCAGATCGTCCGTTATATCTTTTGCTAACTTCACTATCTCCGGCCTGTTCCTCAAAAGAGGTAGTACCGCGGCCTTGATCGGTGCGAGACTCTTATGGATCGCCAGGCTGACTCTCTTCTCATCCTTAACCTTTTCTTCCTTATACGAGTCGACCAGGAATGCAAGGATCGAACGGTCTATTCCGCCTGACGGCTCGATCACGTAAGGCACATAACGCTCTTTCGTTTCGTCATCGAAGTATTCTAAACTCTGGCCGCTCAACTTCATATGCTGCTTGAGATCAAAGTCAGCTCTGTTCGCAATGCCTTCAAGCTCCGACCAGCCGAACGGAAAATTATATTCGATGTCCGTGCACGCCTTAGCGTAATGGGCAAGTTCATCTTTGGCATGCTCCCGTTTCTTTAAATTCTCTTTTTTAATCCCCAACTTCAGGTACCAGTTAAATCTTTCATCCACCCACTTATGATACCAATCTTCGTCGGTTCCGGGCTTCACAAAAAACTCTATCTCCATTTGCTCAAATTCTCTGGAGCGGAAAGTAAAGTTGCCGGTGGTGACTTCGTTACGGAAGGACTTACCTATCTGGGCGATGCCGAACGGAATTCGTTTACGCATCGAGTTCACAACATTCTGGAAGTTTACAAATATACCCTGAGCGGTCTCAGGCCTTAAATATGCCAGGCTGCCGGATTCTTCAACGGGCCCCAAGTGGGTCTTCAGCATGAGGTTGAACTGGCGCGCTTCGGTGATCTGGCCGCCGCATTCCGGACATTTTTTATTTGACGGAATACGCTCTATTTTGATACGCTTGTTGCAAGATTTACAGTCGACTACAGTATCCTCGAAGTTCGAAACGTGGCCGGAGGCCATCCATACGGAGGGGTGCATCAGGATAGAGGCGTCGAGGCCTTCGATGTCGCCGCGCTCAAATACGTTGGAGCGCCACCACGCCTCCTTAAGGTTCCTCTTGAGCTCGGCTCCAAGCGGTCCATAGTCCCAGGTGCTTGCCAATCCGCCGTAGATCTCGCTCGACTGAAATATAAAGCCCCGCCTCTTACAGAGCGAGACTATCTTTTCCATCAAATCCTGTTGTGGCTGCATAAGTATCGGCTATCCTAACACACGGTTCGCTCAAAATCAAGCCAAAAACGGAGTGGTTTGATCAATTGTTTCACAAGGCTCTCGGGAATGCCCGGAGCTCCGGTACAAATTCATGCCTGGGCACTTTCCGGAACGCTTCGAGGACTTTTTTATCGGATATATTTCGGGAGATAAGCTGCTCGGTGACCATCTCGGCCCTCAGCTTATCGAAATCGACGGATGTTAAATGGCTCATCTGCCCGCCATCCTGATAAGGAAAGAGAAGAATCTTATCGTATCGAATATCGGCTTTATCTTACTCGTCTCGTCCCGATAGACGGTCTTGACGGGAACGGACTCTATCTTAAACCCCTTCTTCGCCGCCTTGATAAGGATCTCCGACTCTATCTCAAAGTTCGAGAACTCAAATTTTATATTCTCGAGGACATTCCTCTTTATCAGCTTGAATCCGCATTGGGTATCGGGAATATTCTTTCCGCACATATTTGATATGATGCGCGACATCATCTTATTGGTGACTTTTCTTATGACAGGCATGGAAACGGTATCGAACATCCTGTTCCCTATGACTATATCGGCGCCGGTTTCGGCCATCTTCTTAAAAAAATTATCAACGTCACTTGTCGCGTGCTGGCCATCGCCGTCCATTATCAAAACTGTGTCAAAGCCTTCTTTCAGTACGCGGTCGAAGCCCTCTATCAAAGACGCGCCCTTTCCTCTATTCTTGTCGTGCGCGATCACCACAGCGCCCTGGAGAGCGGCTATATCGGCAGTCTTGTCCGTAGAGCCGTCATCCACGACATAGACCGTCAATGAGTGCGTCTTCAGTTCTTTTGTTATGGCGCCGATGGTCCTGGCTTCGTTAAATGATGGTATTATTACGCAGCTCTTCATAGCTCGGGTTCCAAAAATTCCTGAAGACGTACCACTGCCCCGGGTACCTCTTCACATAAGACTCTATAACCGGTAAATATCTTCCCACGATGTTCTTAATATCGTCATCTTCATCGGCCGTCGCGTTCGGCAATATAGGATTTTCGAAAGTAAAGGTGAAGGTGTCGTCGTCATTTCTGATTATAAAACAGGGCACTATCGCCGCACCAGTTCTACAGCTTAACGCGGCAGGGCCTTTGGGTATGACGGCGGGTTTTCCGAAAAAGGTCACAAGCAATCCGTTATTGGAAAAATCCCTGTCCCCGAGAAGCGCAAGAAGCTCGTTATTCTTTAGCGCTTTGTAGCAGCCCCTCAAAGACGCGCCGAACTCTATCGACCTCAATTTTCCTATTGCGCGCTGATTCTTGAAAAAATCATTTATCTTGGCATACCGATGCGTCAATACCACGGCATGGATGGAATAGCCGAGCGTTCCCAGCGCGAATGCCCCCAGCTCCCAATTTCCTAAATGGGCCGAAAGCATGATAACACCCTTGCCGTATTTTAAGGCGTCTTCTATGTTGGATAGACCTTCCAGTTTTATAAATTCTTTTATGTATCCCGGGGTCATCCTGGAGAACCTGAAGAAATCCACCAGATATTTGGCGAAGTTCTTGAATACATCTTTCGCCGCATACTTAAGCTCATCGTCCTGCGCGGACTTGGCGAGGATTGTTTTGAGATTCTCCGTTACGGCCTTTCTCTCCCTGACGCCCAGGAAATAATGTATGTCCGCAAACATCA
>JAUYPN010000028.1 GCA_030695725.1 Candidatus Omnitrophota bacterium | reverse complement strand
ATTTTTACATAGTAAATTTACATGCCTAATGTAAATTTACGTCAGCGGAAGGCGGACACTGGGTATTCCGCCGACTGCACAGAAAAGTTTTATTCGTAAGGGAAGAGTGGTAGAAAATGAATAAAGAGAAGATAATTATATTTGATACGACGCTCAGGGATGGGGAGCAGTGCCCGGGGGCGAGCCTCAATATCGACGAGAAGACGGAGATAGCTAAACAGCTCGCTGTGCTCGGCGTCGATGTCATCGAAGCGGGATTTCCCATATCGAGCCCCGGCGATTTTGAGTCGGTTAAGCGCGTCGCGAAAGAGGTGAAGGGGCCATCCATATGCGGCCTGGCGCGGGCCATCGAAAAAGATATCGACGCCGCCTACGATGCGGTGAAGTATTCGAAATCTCCGCGCATACATGTATTCTTAGCCACTTCAAAAATACATATGAAGTATAAACTGAAGAAGGCGGAAGACGAGATACTCCGCCTTGCCGTTCGGGCGGTGAAGTACGCCGGGATGAAATGCAGCGACGTTGAGTTCTCTCCGGAAGACGCCTCGAGGACCGAGAGAGATTTTCTCTACAGGGTGGTGGACGCCGTAATAAGGGCGGGCGCGAAGACGGTAAATATACCCGATACCGTAGGATATTCTACCCCCTTTGAATTCAGTCAGATCATAAAAGGCATATATGAGAACGTCCCCTGCGTAGACAAGGCCGTGATAAGCGTTCATTGCCATAACGATCTGGGTTTGGGCGTCGCCAACTCTCTGGCGGCCGTATTGAACGGCGCCAGGCAGGTGGAGTGTACGATCAACGGTATCGGCGAGAGGGCGGGGAACGCTTCGCTCGAAGAGATAGTCATGGCCATAAGGACGCGCAGCGACATATTCAAAGATCTAAAGGCCGACATAAACACAAAAGAGATATTTAAGACGAGCCGCCTTGTCTCGAAGTTGACGGGCATGATAGTTCAGTCAAATAAAGCCATAGTCGGCGCCAATGCTTTTGCCCATGAAGCCGGTATCCATCAGGACGGAGTATTGAAGGAGAGAATAACTTACGAAATAATGAGGCCGGAAGACGTCGGGGTCACTGAAACAAAAATGGTATTGGGCAAACATTCCGGAAGGCACGCTTTTAAGGAGAGGCTGAAGAGGCTTGGGTTCACGCTGAAAGAGAACCAGCTCGAGGAAGCCTTTAACCGTTTTAAAATACTGGCCGATAAAAAGAAAGAGATATTTGACGAGGACCTTGAAGCCATTATAGACGAAGGAATATCCAAAATACCGGAAGATCTGAAATTGAAACACTTCCATATAGAATCCGGTGACAGGACGAAGCCATCCGCGGTCGTGACCGTCAATTACAAGGGCAAGCTTTATGATTCCACATCCTGCGGCGACGGCCCTGTCGATGCCTGTTTTAAGGCCATAGACAAGATCGTCAGGGTCGGTGGAAAACTTCTGGATTATCAGGTAAAATCCGTCACCAGCGGCAAGGACGCTCTGGGAGAGGTCTCCGTGAAAATAGGTTCCAAAAGCGGCGTGGTTTCGGGCAGGGGCGCCTCTACCGATATCATAGAGGCGAGCATCAAAGCGTATATCAACGCGGTTAATAAGCTTCTTTATAAAAAATAATGGCTAAACTGACCTACGGTTTGATAGGGCATCCGGTTGGGCATTCGCTCTCTCCCGCCATGCAAAATGCGGCCTTCAATGCCCTCAAGATAGACGCCGAATATAAATTATTCGACGTTGAACCTGCCGGCCTCCAGCGGTTACTGGGAGGCCTGGTGAAAAATAATATAGCCGGGGTAAATGTCACGGTCCCGCATAAGGTCAAGACATGGGATTTCATAAGGGCCAACGGCATATTGAACGAGCACGCCGAAAAGCTCGGAGCGGTGAATACAATCAAGGTCACGGGCGGTAAATTATTGGGCTTCAATACCGACGGGCCGGGTTTCTACAGGTCGCTGGTCGAGGATCTGAAGTTTGAACCGGAAGGCAAGAATATATTCGTGCTCGGCGCCGGCGGAGCGGCGCGCGCCATAGTCATGTATCTCGGCAACGGCCCCAGAGAGATGTTTGTCGCGGATATAGATGACTGCATGGTCGAGGAGCTGAGAAGGCGCTTTGAAAAGTATTACGATCACCGCAGATTTAAGGTCGTTCGTAAGAATGATTTTAAAGAATCGTTGGATCAGTCCGATCTGCTGGTGCAGGCGACGCCGCTTGGCATGCATGACGGCGATCCTTCGCCCATAGACCCGGAATTATTGCATTCGGGCCTGCGTATTTACGATCTGGTGTATAACATGCCCGCGACAAAGCTTGTGGAAGAAGCGTCCAGGAGAAAAATGCACGCAATGACGGGCTTAGGCATGCTCCTGTACCAGGGCGCGATAGCTTTCGAACTATGGACTACTAAGAAAGCGCCGATCGATGTGATGAGGAAGGCGTTGAAAGAGGCATTGAAGGGTCCAGGGTCAAGGGTCTAGGGTTATGATTAATATTTTTATATTCATCTTCGGTTCAATCGTGGGAAGTTTTCTAAACGTTTGCATCTATCGTCTGCCTAAAGGACGGTCGATAATATTTCCCGGTTCGCATTGCCCCAATTGTACCGCGGCGATACATTGGCATGATAACATTCCTATCTTGAGCTATATATTTTTGGGCGGCAGGGCCAGATGCTGTAAGGCCAAAATATCGTTCAGGTATTTTATAGTCGAGATCCTGACCGCGTCGGCGTTTCTGATATTGTTTTCAACCTTCGGACTGACGCCGAAATTTTTTGCCTATGCCATAATGGTATCGGGTCTGATCATAGCCACATTCGTCGATTTCGAGATACAGGAGATACCGGATGAGGTTTCTATGGGCGGGCTCGCGGCCGGACTGATCCTGTCGGCAGCGTTTCCTTCCGTTTTAAGCGAAACTACGAGGCTGAACGGTTTTCTGAATTCATTTTTGGGCGCCCTGGTCGGAGGCGGGATGATATACGCGATGGGAATGCTCGGTGAGTTCGCGTTCAAAAGGGAAGCGATGGGAGGGGGAGACGTCAAGCTTCTTGCCATGGTGGGAGCTTTTATAGGCTGGAAACTCGTTGTGCTGACATTTTTTCTTGCGCCTGTATTCGGCTCCGTCGTAGGTATAACAATGAAGATAAAGCACGGCAAAGACATTATTCCTTACGGGCCGTACCTGTCGCTCGGGGCGGTATGCGCTATATTTTTTGGAGAGAGGATCATTCAACTGTTATTTCGCGGAATGTTTTAACAGGAGGTTTATATGTTACGATACTTGACGGGCGGTGAGTCGCACGGTAAATGCATGCTTACGATAGTCGACGGTATCCCGGCGGGACTGCATGTCGATAAATCCATAATCGACCTTGAGCTCGCCAGGCGGATGCTAGGGTACGGACGGGGCAAACGCATGGCGATAGAATCGGATAAGGTCGATATATTGTCCGGATTAAGGAAAGGCTGTACTGTAGGCAGCCCCGTTTCGCTTCTCGTCAATAACGCGGACCATTCCATCGATAAATTACCGAAAGTTTACGAACCAAGGCCCGGGCATGCGGATTTAAGCGGCATACTGAAGTATAATTTAAGCGATATCCGTGATGTGCTGGAAAGGGCGAGTGCCCGTGAAACTGTTTCAAGGGTAGCGGTGGGCGCTCTTTGCAAGATACTGCTCGCCGAATTCGGTATAACCGTCGTAAGCCACGTCATAGCGATAGGCCCAGTGGTTTCGAAGGCCAAGAACCTGACTTTTGAAAGAATAGCGGTCTCTTCAATGAAGTCGCCTGTGATGTGCGCGGATCTCGGCGCCTCGGCTAAAATGTGCAAAGAGATAGATAAGGCGATAAGCGCGGGCGACAGTCTCGGCGGCGTCTTTGAGATCATGATCCACGGCGTTCCTCCGGGACTGGGCAGCTACGCGCAGTGGGACAGGAGGATAGACGGCTCCCTCGCGCGGGCCATAATGTCGATACAGGCCATCAAGGGAGTCGATTTTGGCTCCGGATTCACTTCGGCGGCGCTTAAGGGCTCGCTTGTGCACGATGAGATATTTTACGATAAGAAAAAAGGCTTCTACAGAAAGAGCAATAATGCCGGCGGCATAGAAGGCGGTATGACAACCGGCGAGGACATAGTCATAAGGGCCGCCATGAAGCCGATATCGACATTGAAAAGACCGCTTTCGAGCGTCGACATAAGAACCAAAAGGCCCGTAAAGGCTTCTGTGGAAAGATCCGATGTATGCGCTGTGCCGGCGGCGGCGGTCATAGGAGAGGCCGTCTCCTCCATAGAGATAGCCAATTCGCTTATTGAAAAGTTCGGAGGCGACTCTGTCTCCGAGATGAGGCGCAATTACGACGGATATCTGTCGCAGGTGAAGAGATTCTAGCGTGCGTAGCATAATTCTCATCGGATTTATGGGAAGCGGCAAGACGACGATAGCTTTTGAGCTGTCGCGCCGGTTCGATATGCGTTATGTCTCCACGGACGATCTGATAGAAAAAAGAGAAAAGTGCACGATAAATGAGATATTCACGAGAAAAGGCGAGGACTATTTCAGGGAGGTGGAGGCACAGGTAGTGCGCGACGCCTGCGCCATGGAAAATGTCGTGATAGACCTGGGCGGCGGCGCCGTAATGCGCGATGAAAACTGGGAGAGCATAAGACGATCGGGTATAGTCGTATGCCTTACCGCGGACGAGAATGTCATAATGGAGAGGACCAAAAAATATAAACACCGGCCGCTTCTGAACGTGGAAGACCCGAAGCAGAAGATAAGAAGCCTCATGGCGAAACGAGCCCAATTTTACGCCAAGGCCGATCATTGCGTTGATACAGGGAAACTTAACGTGAAACAGGTTGTGGAAAAAATAGCCAGGATAGTCGAAAAATGTTCCGGAAAGGCGGAAACCGAATGAGTCGTAAGGCGAGGATATGGATAGGCGCTACTCTTTTGGCGATCGTGCTCTTCAACTATCTCTCCATAGGTGTGCCGTTATACAAGAGAATGCACTCTTTAGATAATAAGGTCAGGGTCTTCGCGAAACATTCCGAAGATACGTATGTAGTGGACATATTGAAGAGAGAGATGATCACGATCGATAAAAAGATAGTCATACTGAACTGCGTGACCGTAAGCGTGGCCATCATAATAATAAGCTGGATAATATTCGGGCTTATCGTCGATAGGCCGGATAGGAGGAAATTATGAGTCTTGATCCGTCGAAGTGGTATTTCAAAACCTATGCTTTTGTCATGGCTTTTCTGTGTGTGGGGCCGCTTGCCCTGCCATTAGTTTGGATAAATCCCCGCTACAAAGGATCGAAAAAGGTAATCATTACGGTCATCACTCTCCTGGTGTGCTATATCGTCTTCGTGCTGCTGGCGAAATCTACCGAATCGATATATAATTACTACAATCAGGTCTTGCAGTTGTCCAAATGAACTTAATAGGGGGTGCATATGTCCGCAGCGCATAAGATTCGCAATCTGCCCAGAATACTGTTGATAACTTCAGGGTCCCTGATCATCGCTGCCGCCGCGTATATCGACCACATGACGGGCCAGAACCTCTCATTCCTCTGTTTTTATCTGATATCGGTATCTTTTTTCGTATGGTTCACCACCATGCGCATCGGAGTATTGGCCTCGGTCCTGTGCGCTGTGATATGGTTCGTCGAGAATGCGGGTGATAATGCGCGCCTCTTCCGCTCGGGGTCATCCTATCTCAATATGTCGATAGAACTGGTATTTTTCTTCTTAGTCACTCTTCTTCTATGCTCTCTGAAAGAAGCCCTTGGCATCAATGAAGAGTTGTCGAGGATAGATGCCCTGACGGGGGCTGTGAATAGGCGCGCCTTTTACGATCTGGCGGGCAGAGAGATAGCCAGGCTCGATAGATACAAACATCCTTTCACGGTAGCCTACATGGACATAGATAATTTTAAGATCGTTAATTACCGCTTTGGCCACAGAACAGGGGACCAGCTCCTGCGTTCGGTCGCGGATACCGTAAGAAAAAATTTACGTAAACTGGATATCATTTCGCGCTTCGGGGGCGACGAGTTCACGATACTCCTTCCCGAGACGGGAGCCGACGCCGCCCAGGTCGTGCTGAGCAGGATGCGGAACGTCCTCCTGAATATCATGGAGACCAACAAGTGGCCCGTGACCTTCACCTTCGGCACCGTGACTTTTCTGAAACCCCCGTCGTCGGTGGAGGAGATGGTGAAGAAGGTCGGCAGCCTCATGTATTCCGGCAAAGACAGCGGAATGAATACGATCGAACAGGAGATCGTCGACGCGTAACATAAGACTTGTTATAAAATATGATGGGACGCGTTATTCGGGATGGCAGTGTCAGAAGAATGCCGGCTCCGTCCAGGAGACTATCGAATCGGCTCTCAAAAAAATAACCGGCCGTAAAGCGAAGCTGACGGGCGCCGGCCGGACCGATTCGGGCGTGCATGCCGCCGGTCAAATTGCAAATTTCAAGACGCGCTCAAAGCTTGCGCCGGACAGGATAAAAGACGCTCTCAATAGCTCTCTCCCCGAGGATATCCTGATAGTATCCGTCCAGTCCGTTCCCTTGAGATTCGATTCCCAACGCTCGGCTAGATCCAAACACTACCGTTATACCGTGACGACTGAGCGTTTCGCGGACCCTTTCATAAGGCATTTCGCGGCCCGCTTTTCCTATCCGCTGAACACAGGATCGATGAGGCGCGCCGCTAAGACATTAACGGGTAAACATGACTTTAAATCATTCCAAGCCTCCGGCAGCAGTGAATTGAATACCGTCCGCACGATAAAGAAGATTAAGATTGAAAAAAAGAGGGATCTGGTATATATTGATATCCGGGCCGACGGATTTTTATATAATATGGTAAGGATCATAGCGGGCACACTGCTGGAGATCGGCCGCGGCAAGATGCCCGAAAAGAGCGTAAAAGAGATACTGCTGAAGAGAGATAGAAGATCAGCAGGCCCTACGGCGCCGGCTAAGGGGTTATGCCTGATGAATGTTGAATACTAAAACCCTTCGGCAGGCTCAGGGTTTTATACTGAGCGAAGTCGAAGTATAAAAAAGGAGGACAGAAGCATGCTTATGATGAAAGGGGCGTTGGTTTTGTTCGTATCGCTTGCTATAGGGTATGGGATTTGTATAGTAGCGAATAAGCAGAAGAAAGGGCTTTTGCAGACAGTAGGATACACGCTTGGAGCGGCTATAATAACCTTGAGTTTCCTGTATAGCGTCGTGGACAGCTACGCTATGATGTGCGGTAAGGGTAAGATGTATCATGGCCATAAAGACATGAAGTGCAACGCCGGGATGTTCATGAAAGGCCAAATGAAATAGGATTTGAGTGGAGAAGCGTTACAGGGTAATAATTTTTGATTTAGGCAACACTCTCATAAAGTTCGATCACAATATTTCGGCGAAAAAGATAGCGAATCTTTTTCATCTCGATTCCGAGGAGGTTCGCAGGCTCTTCTTTGATTCCAAGCTGACTCAAGCCTTTGAGAGGGGCCAGATATCCCCGAAAGATTTTCACGCTCGTGTCACCAGGCATTTGGGCGTGGCTATACCTTTCAGAGATTTTGTCTCTATATGGAACGATATATTCTGGGCCGATGAGGGAGCATGCGCCATCGCCAGGCGGCTTAAAAAAGACTACAAGCTCTTCCTCCTCTCCAACATAAGCAGGCTGCATTACGAATA
Source organism: Candidatus Omnitrophota bacterium (assembly GCA_030695725.1). GTDB lineage: Bacteria > Omnitrophota > Gorgyraeia > 2-01-FULL-45-10 > 2-01-FULL-45-10 > 2-01-FULL-45-10. Next base: position 5,238 of record JAUYPN010000028.1, on the reverse strand, counting down.
TATCGTGAAAAAATTCGATATACTGAAGATATTCGATGAGATAATAGTCTCATTTGCCGTGGGAGCGATAAAACCGGAAAAGCGTATATTCGAGGATGTGGTCAGGCGCGCGGGCGGCGATAAGTCGGCCGTCCTTTATATAGACGATCGGGAGGACCTTATAAAGGAAGCCGCCGTCTTTGGCATAGAATCGATCAAATATGAAAGCCCGGATAAGCTCGAGAGGGACTTAAGAGAGAAAGGGGTCATCTAATAATAGTATTGACAACTTGAGGCCGGCGTGGTATCATCTATCGCCTCTTAAGCAAGAGGCGATTTCTTTGTTAGGGAGGGTCGCATAAGGTAAGCATATGAAGAATAGTTCAAGAACGTATTTGATTCCGGAGAAGGATATAAAGAAGGCATGGCTCCTTATCGATGCCAAGGATCAGGTCCTGGGCCGGCTTGCGTCCAAAGTGGCCACCGTGCTTATGGGCAAGAATAAGGCCATATATTCGCCTCACCAGGATACCGGGGACGAAGTTATAATTATAAATGCGAGCAAGATCAGGATCACAGGAAATAAGAATGTCGATAAGGTGTACAAAAGGTACACGGCCTATCCGGGCGGGCTGCACCTTGAAACGCTTGAGGTCAAGATGAAGAAGGACCCGGGTCACGTTATAAGGCACGCGGTGAAAGGCATGCTGCCCAAGAGCAAACTTGGCGCGAAGCTGCTTAAGAAACTTAAGGTCTATGCCGATGAGAACCATCCGCATAAAGCTCAAGCCCCGAAACTTATAACAGTTTAACGTAACCCTTCGACAAAAGCTCAGGGTAAAATCCTGTGCGGAATAGAAGGATTTTAGGAGCATGTAAAGATAATGTCAGAGAAAGTCCAGTATATTGCGACAGGAAGGCGTAAGAAGTCTATCGCGCGGGTAAGGATGCTCGAGGGCAGCGGCACGATCACCGTCAACAAAAGGCCGTTCGTAGAGTATTTCAACCGCGAGAGCCACCGCCTTGTCATCATGCAGCCTATGGAGCTCGTCAAGCTGCCGACAAAATACGATATATACGCAAAGGTCGAGGGGGGCGGAGGCAGCGGGCAGGCCGGAGCCATGAAACTCGGCATAGCCAGGGCCCTCGTCAAGATCCAGGAGAGTCTGAAGAGCCCCCTTAAAAAAGCGAAATTCCTGACCCGTGATCCGCGCGCCAGGGAGCGCAAAAAATACGGCCGAAAGCGCGCAAGGAGGAGATTCCAGTTCACTAAGAGGTAATAAAAACCTCGACCCTTCGACAAAAGCTCAGGGTCGATGGTGAGCCCCTCGACTTCGCTCGGGATGGTTCGGAGGGTGGTGAGCCTGTCGAACCACAAAGTCGAACCATCGACGGAAAATCAGAACCTATCTTGTCAACGCCTATCGATATTTTAGTTGACAGGATAGGTTTTTTAATTTAACATAGACCTTTACGCTCGTCGGAGATATTCTTTTGAGATTCAAGATTATGTCATACCCGCGGAAGCGGGGGCGGGAATGACAGATGGGCTAATTTAGACAGCAGTGACTAAAAAGAGGAGTTCGCGATGTTAAAAATAGGAGTGGTCGGAGCGACGGGTTATGCCGGCGAAGAAGTGATAAAGATCCTGATAAATCATAAGGGCGTCCGGATAACGGAACTCTCCGCGGTGATAGAAAAAGAGGAGCCGATATCTTCGATATTCCCTATTTTTAAGGGCTCACTCGATCTTATCTGCCGCAAGCCCGATCCGGATAAGATGTCCAAAAACGTGGATGTCGTATTCCTGGGGCTTCCCCATAAGGTTTCGATGGATATAGCGCCGGTATTTTTAAAAGCAGGGAAAGCCGTGATAGACTTGAGCGCTGACTACAGGCTCGACGCGGATGTCTACAAGACCTGGTACGGGATAGAGCACAAGGATAAGGGCAATATCGCGAACGCCGTATATGGTTTGCCGGAGCTTTATTACGACAGAATAAAGAAAGCCAAACTGATAGCCAACCCGGGATGCTATCCCACGAGCGCTATACTCGGAGTAGCCCCCATGTTGAGCGCCAAGGCGGTCGATAAAGGTTCTATTATCATAGATTCCAAGAGCGGAGTGACCGGGGCCGGCAGAAAACCGGACCTCGCGCTCTCGTTCGGCGAGGTCAACGAGAACCTTAAAGCGTACAAGGTGAATGAGCACCAGCATAAGCCGGAGATAAATAAGATATTGTCCCAGGTGGCCGGTGAAGATATAGACGTCATCTTCACGCCGCATCTGATACCTATGAACAGGGGCATATTGTCCACGATATATATGAAGCTTAAGGGTTCACTCGATACAAAGGGCGCCATAGATATGTACAGAAAGTTCTACAGCGGCAGGCCTTTTGTAAGAATATATGACGAAGGAAAGCTTCCGCAAGTAAGAGATGTAGCGCTTTCGAATTATTGCGATATAGGTCTTAAAGTGACGGGGAAGACCCTGATAGTTGTCGCCTGTATCGATAATCTTGTAAAAGGCGCGGCAGGCCAGGCGGTGCAGAATATGAATATCATGTCCGGTTTGAATGAAACCGAAGGATTGATGTAGGTATGAATATTATTAAAGGCGGCGTAACATCGCCAAAGGGGTTTCTGGCTAGCGGCGTCAAGGCAGGGATCAAGAGATCGGGTAGAGTCGACCTGGCGCTTCTTTATTCCGAAGTTCCCGCTGTGGCGGCGGCCGCTTTCACGACCAACAGATTTCAGGCGTCGCCGGTAAAAGTGAGCAAGGCTCATCTTAAGGCCAACGAGCACCATGCGATAGTAGTCAATAGCGGCAACGCGAATTGCGCCAACGGTAAAATAGGAGACAGGGACGCCCTGAAGATGACGGAGTTCGCGGGCAAGGCCCTGTTGCTGGATAAGAATAAAATATTGGTGGCATCGACCGGTATCATAGGCGTGTATCTACCGCTCTTAAAGATAGAGAAAGTTATGCCTGAGCTTGTAGGGGAGCTGTCCGCGACCAAAGGTACGGGTTTCGCCGAGGCCATCATGACGACCGACACGGTAAAGAAGGAATTGGCCGTTAAGGTGAAGATTGGCAACGCTATAGTAACTATCGGAGGCGCATGTAAGGGCGTGGGCATGATATACCCTCTAATGAAGACAGAAAAACACCCTTCGACAAAAGCTCAGGGTAGTCCCGAGCAAGCGAAGCGCGCCGAGGGACACGCGACGATGTTATGCTTTCTCACTACGGATGCGGCTATAACAAAAAAGATGCTCAGCGCATCGCTGGATGAGGCGATAGGCGACTCATTCAATATGATATCGGTAGACGGCGACATGAGCACTAACGACTCGTGTTTTATAATGGCCAACGGCCTTGCGCTTAACAGAGAGATCCGCGCCAAAGGAAACGACTGGCGCAAATTCACCGAAGCTCTCAAATTAGTGACGGGTGAGCTTGCCAGGAAGTTGGCGCGCGACGGCGAAGGCGCCACTAAATTCATAGAGATCACCGTTACGGGCGCCAAAGATGAGGTGAGCGCGAAAACCGTCGCAAGAAAGATATCCACGTCGAACCTTTTGAAATGCGCCGTGTGCGGCGAGGACCCGAACTGGGGGAGAATTGTCGCTGCGGCAGGCGCAAGTGGAGTCGACTTCGACCCGGATAAGGTCGATGTTTATCTGGGCAGCCTGAAAGCCCTTTCGAATGGAATGAGCGTCAAGAACCTAGATAAGAATAAGGCGCGCAAATTATTTATGAAGAAAGATGTCCATATTAAGGTGGATCTTAAGAGTGGCCTTCATAAAGCTACGGCATGGACATGCGATTTCTCGAAGGAGTATGTAGCGATTAACTCAGAGTACAGTACCTGAGCGTAAAACATAAAGCGAAAAGCGAAAAATTTATGAAAGAAGCTATTAAGAAAAGCCGCGTTTTGATTGAGGCTTTGCCTTATATAAAGAGATTCTTCGAAAAGGTCGTGGTCATTAAATACGGCGGCGCCGCGGTCGATGAGAACGGCATAGACAGATCGGTTCTCGAAGATATAGTCTTCATGAACTACGCCGGCATGAGACCTATCCTTGTCCACGGGGGCGGGCCTTTAATATCGAAGTTCATGAAGAAGGCGGGCATAGAGCCCAGATTCGTAGCGGGCAGAAGAGTAACGGACAGAGAGTCTATCTATATAATAGACAAGGCGCTCCATTCGATAAATCAGCAGATCGTAAAGACATTGAGGGATCTTGGAGCAAAAGCGTTCGGTTTAAGCGGCAGAGAGAACGGCCTGATCAAGGTGAAGAAGTTGAAAACCGAAGTGGATCTGGGTTTTGTAGGTGAGGTCACCTCTGTTGACGCTACGGTGGTAAGACAATTGATCGAGGATAACATAATACCCGTAATATATCCGCTTGGTATTGGCAGGGACAGAAATCTGTATAATGTTAATGCCGATGACGTTGCAAGCGAAATAGCCGTGGCATTGAAGGCGGAGAAGTTCGTATTGCTTACAAATGTGCGCGGGATAATGAAAGATAAGAACGATCCCTCTACGCTTTATAATACGCTTACGGTCGGCGAAATAGGCAAGCTTATAAAAAAAGGGATAGTTAATTCAGGCATGATACCGAAGGCGGCATCCTGTGTAAACGCTATAAGAGGCGGCGTCAAGAAGGCGCACATATTGGATGCGTCCATTCCGCACGCTCTTCTTTTGGAAATGTTCACCGATAGAGGTATAGGAACGGAGATCGTGAGATGAGTAAGACGGATAAGGTCATAGGTTTGTATGATAAGTACATAATGTGCACTTATAAGAGAGTGCCGTTTTGCCTCGAGAGGGCAAGAGGCGCAAAGGTCTGGGATATCGACGGGAAAACATATCTCGATTTCTTCCCGGGCTGGGCGGTATCAGGCATAGGGCATTGCCATCCTAGGGTGAGCGCCGCTGTAGCGAAGCAGGCGAAGAAGCTGATGCATGTCTCGAACAACTACTACTCCGAGCTTCAGGGGTTATTGGCAAAGAAGATAATCGGGGAGTCGTTCAAGGGTAAAGTTTTCTTCGCGAATTCCGGCGCGGAGGCCAACGAGGCCGCGGTGAAGCTGGCCAGGCGTTACGGCCATGATAAGGGCAGATACCAGATCATAACGATGCTGAAATCATTCCATGGCAGGACGCTCGGAATGATAGCCGCGACCGGACAGGACAAGGTGAAGAAGGGCTTTGAGCCCATCCCGGAAGGTTTCGCGCATAT
>JAUYPN010000057.1 GCA_030695725.1 Candidatus Omnitrophota bacterium | reverse complement strand
GCGGCAAGATAATAAAGAAGATAATACAAGATACCGGCGCGACGGTGGACATAGATGACGACGGCACGGTACAGGTCGCGGGCACCGACCCCAAGTCTATAGAGATGGCGGTGGCCATAATAAAAGGCATAACCGAAGAGCCCGAAGTCGGTAAGATATATAAAGCCAAGGTTAAAAAGATCATGAACTTCGGAGCCTTCGTAGAGATACTTCCGGGTAAAGAGGGTCTCGTGCACGTTTCGGAGCTTTCCAATACATTCGTCAAGAACGTGGAAGAGGTGGTTAAGCTGGGTGATGAGTTCGATGTGAAACTTACACAGATAGATGAGCAGGGCAGGCTTAACCTCTCAAAGAAACAGGCGGATCCGGACTACAAACCCGGTGCTGAAAAAGATAAGGGTCAGGACGATTCGCGCCGCAGAAGATAAATTTGAAGAGCGTAAAGATACTCCTTAAGAAAAAGGAAGGCTGTCAGGATCTGCCCGTTCCGAGGTACGCGACTTCCGGATCAAGCGGGGTGGATCTTTGCGCGGACGTTAACGGGGGAGTGATATTATTGCCAGGCGATATTAAGCTCATATCGGCTGGCATTTATATTAGTATTCCGGAGGGTTTCGAGGCCGAAATCCGTCCCAGGAGCGGGCTGGCCTTAAAACACGGCATAAGCCTCGTGAATACTCCCGGCACGATCGACTCAGATTACCGGGGGCTCGTGAACCTGATAATGATAAATCACGGCAAAGAGCCGTTCACCGTACGCCGGGGAGACAGGGTTGCGCAGATGGTCTTAAAAGAAGTCGTGAGGGCCGACATAGAAGTGACGGAAAGCCTCGACGATACTGTCCGTTCCCATGGCGGATTCGGGCATACGGGGAGATAAGAGATGACCATAATTCAGGCGATTATTTCAGGGATCGTTCAGGGCATTACGGAATTTTTTCCCATATCAAGCTCCGGTCATCTCGTCCTCTTGCATGGCGTTTTCGGTATTAAAGAGTCAATGGTGGCATTCGACGTTTTCCTGCACTTCGGCACTATGCTCTCCGTGATCATATTCTTCCATAAGGATATAGTGAATCTGTTTCGTAAAGATACCAAAACGCTTAAATTTCTTATAATAGCGACCGTGCCGACGTTCATAATAGCGTTTCTCATGAAGAAGACGGCCGAGTCGTTCTTCTCGGCGCCGCGATCCGTAGGATTATTTCTTATCGTAACCGGTGTCTTTCTCATGATATCGAGCCTATTTGCCATATATTGGAAGACGATGAAGAAGACGCGCCTTCTCAACACGGCTAACTCGCTATTGGTCGGAGTGGCGCAGGGTATAAGCGTTCTGCCGGGCATATCGCGCAGCGGCTCGACGATAGGGACCGCATTGATCCTAGGTATAGATGAGGTCGATGCGATCAGGTTTTCATTCTTGCTGTCTCTACCGGTTATCATGGGGGCAAATCTATTGAAGGTGCGCGAAATATATGGTACTCTTGTATCAGCTCAGGTGCCGGCGTTCATAATAGGAGCCATAGCGGCCGCGGTTGCGGGAATACTGGCCATTAAGCTTCTGTTCGGTATCTTCAAAAAAAATCTATTCTTTCTTTTCGGAATATACTGTATATTGATCGGAGCGGCGGCTGTAACATTATCCAAGTAGGCATATCGGACGATGAATAAGACTAAATGGAATGAGATACAGGCGATACTCTTATTTGCCGCGGCCTTGCTCATCTTCATAAGCTTCATAACTTTCGACTTCTCCGACCTGCAGCTATTCACTTCAAAGGTCAACCATCCAGTAAGGAATTTCGCGGGGCTCTTCGGCGCGTATCTGGGGGCCATCATGTTCTTCATAATGGGGATGAGCGCTTATTGCCTGCCCATACTGATATTAGTCTGGGCCATCGCCAGGTTTTCGGGGATCACGCCGCAGAAATTATATTTTAAGATCTTCGGCACTTTCTTCCTTATATTGGCGTCGAGCGCCATGTTCTCAATGATAGGGCAGGGCGATAACAGCTTCCGCTTTAGATTTGGCGGTATCGTAGGGCTGGTATTTTCGGATTTCCTAATAAGATATCTCGGCCCGGTGGGCGCCGTCATAGTCATAATAGTCCTCTTTCTTCTTTCGGTGCTTTTGGCGACAGAATTTTTACTCGTACCATTTTTGACGACGCTTGCGCAAAAAGCGAGGGACTTTATCCTTGCCATGAAAAGTAGAAATAGTGTCATACGCAAACAGGGAGCCGCCGTCACTGTAACGAAGAGGCCCGCACCTGCCGCAATGCCGCCGAGAGAAAAAATTCCTCCCAGGGCGATACCGGGTGTGAACGTACCGGCGAATGTTGTACTGCGCGATCCTCCTGCGGCCGAAGAAAAAAAAGTGGTCCTTGTCGAACAGAGAGATTTTACGCTGCCCAACCTCGATCTTTTGGATTCGCCGCCGCCGTTGGAGCAAAGAAAGATAAACGATGACTTTGAGGCGAACACGAAGATCCTGGAAGAGACGCTCGCGGATTTTGATATAGAGGCTAAGGTCGTGGCGTTTAATAAGGGGCCGGTTATAACGAGATACGAGCTCGAACCGGCTCCGGGAGTGAAGATACACAGGATCACTTCTTTGAGCGACAATATAGCTCTCGCCATGAAGGCCCAGAGCGTCAGGATAGTCGCGCCCATACCCGGTAAAGGGACAATAGGTGTAGAAGTCCCGAACTCTTCCAGCGCCATCGTCTATTTAAAGGAGGTCCTGGACTCCAAAGAGTACAAATCATCAAGATCAAAACTGAAACTTGCGCTCGGCAAAGATATCGCGGGAGCCCCGGTGATAGCGGATCTTGCCGCCATGCCGCATCTGTTGATAGCCGGAGCGACGGGCTCGGGCAAGACCGTATGCATAAACAGCCTGATAATGTCTATGCTCTTCAACGCGGCTCCCGAAGACGTGAAGTTCATAATGATAGACCCCAAAAGGGTAGAGTTGGCCGTATTCAACGATATGCCGCACCTGCTAGCGCCGGTCGTTACCGATCATAAGAAAGTCGCGAGCACCCTTGACTGGGTTGTGAATGAGATGGACTCGCGCTATGAGCTTCTGGCCGCATCCGGGGTGAGAAACATCGATCTGTATAATGAAAAGTTCGGCAATAAACAAAATACGGAAAATTCTCCCAGGCCGAAGAAACTGCCGTACATTGTTTTGATAATAGATGAGCTCGCGGATCTGATGATGATAGCTCAAGCCGAAGTTGAGAGCGCGATAACGAGACTCGCGCAATTGTCGAGAGCGGTAGGTATTCACATAATGCTGGCCACCCAGCGCCCGTCCGTAGACGTGATAACGGGCGTAATAAAAGCGAACTTCCCGGCGAGAATATCGTTTAAGGTGGCCTCCAAAGTCGATTCAAGGACGGTGCTCGATATGAACGGGGCCGATAAACTGCTCGGCAGGGGCGATATGTTATTCATCGAGCCCGGGGCGTCGAGGCCCGTGAGGGCGCAGTGCAGCCTCATATCCGATAAAGAGATAGAAAAGATAACCGATTTTATAAAATCACAACGAGCCCCTGAATATGTAGAAGAGATACTCGAGGTGCATAAGAAGACAGCGTTCAGGAAGTTCGATAAGGATGAGCTCTATGAGGAAGCGGTGAATACGGTCCTGGAGACCGGACAGGCTTCGGTCTCCATGCTGCAGAGAAGGCTGGGCCTGGGGTACGCCCGCGCGGCAAGGATCATCGATACTATGGAAGCCGAGGGAATAGTGGGGCAATTTCAGGGGTCGAAACCGAGAGATATCCTCGTCAGCTTGCAGGATTACCGGGCCAAAAGTGGAGAATAATAAGAGAGAATCGAGGCAATCGGCCGTTTCCGTAGGCAAAAAATTGAGAGAGGCCAGAGAAAAGAAGTCTCTCTCGATAGAGCAGGTCCAGAAACAGACCAAGATACATTCCACGGTCCTGATGGGCTTAGAAGAGGGGAAGCCGAGCGACACACTGACCGATACATACATAAGAAGTTTCCTGAAGAAGTACGCGCAGTTCCTCAGCATCAATTCTGTGGAGCTATTGAAAGAATATTTTCCATCCCATACAGAAGACCTTTCGCCGAATGTCCCTATTCAGGAGAGCGTTTTATCGAAAGAGACTCAAAGTGGGCCTAAATTTCTATATGTGACAGGCCTGGCTGTGGCGGCGATAATATCCCTTATGCTCTTCATATTTATCGCAGGCAAAGTATCGAC
>JAUYPN010000050.1 GCA_030695725.1 Candidatus Omnitrophota bacterium | reverse complement strand
CACCGTATCTTAAGGGCGCTTCCGTAACGTGCGAAGTGTTGGCTGAAGTACGCGGTGATAAGCTCATAGCCTACAAGTACAAAAAGCGAAAGAGCGAGAAGAAGAAGATCGGCCACAGACAGAACCTATTGAAGCTGAAAGTAAAATCTATCGAATTGAACCCCTTGGCTCATCCTTAGATTTTAAGATTAGGGATTCGCTCGGGGTTATACTGAGCAAGGCCGCCAAAGGCGGCCGCGTCGAAGGATGAAGGAAGGATAAGACCATGGCACACGTAGTTAATGGCCGCGATGGACAGCCGAAGAAGCTCGGGGTGAAGAGATATGAAGGCCAGACTGTCAAGACCGGCGGCATAATTTTAAGACAACGCGGCATGAACTTTAAGGCGGGCATGAACGTAGGTATAGGCAAGGACCACACATTATTCGCTCTGGCCGATGGCAAGGTTAAGTTCGATCCGAGACGGATCGTGAGCGTCATATCCAAGAATTAATATCACAATCGGAAGTTAGACAGTGTTCGTAGACCAGGCCAAAATTTATATCAAGGCCGGCGGCGGCGGCAAGGGCTGTCATAGTATATTTTATGACAGGTACCATAATAACGGCCAGCCTGATGGCGGATCGGGCGGCAAGGGCGCCGATGTGGTATTTGCGGCCGACGACAATATACAGACACTCCTCGATTTTCAATACCGCCAGCACTTCGAAGCCGAATCCGGCAATCACGGAAGCTCCAATCATAAAAAGGGCAGATACGGCAAAGGCCTTGTAATAAAGGTCCCTCCAGGCACCATCATAAGGGATGAGGCAACCGGCCTCGTATCAAGGGAGCTGATAAAGGGCGGCGATTCGGTTGTTATTGCCAGGGGCGGATTTGGCGGTCGGGGAAACTCAAGGAATCATCCGGCCACCGCAGGCATGCCCGGCGAAGAAAAAAGAGTCGTCCTGGAATTGAAGCTTATCGCCGATGTGGGTATAGTGGGTTATCCCAACGCCGGAAAATCTACGCTTATATCGAAGATATCGAGCGCCAGGCCTAAGATAGCGGGCTATCCTTTTACGACTAAAGTGCCCGTTCTCGGCGTCGTAAAGATCCACGGCGACGAGCGTCTCGTATTTGCCGAAGTTCCGGGTTTGATAGAAGGCGCGCATCTTGGCAAGGGGTTGGGCGACAGGTTCCTGAGGCATGTTGAAAGGACCAAGACGCTGATACATCTGATAGACATATCGGGTTTTGAGGGCAGGGATCCGTATAAGGATTACGTAAATTTAAATAAAGAGCTCAGGCTCTACAGTAAAGAGTTGGTGAAGAAGCCCCAGGTCATAGCCCTGAATAAATGTGATATAGATCTCGCGGAAGAAAATGTAAAGAGATTCAAGAGGCATATGCGGGGAAAAAAAGTGTTTGTTATGTCGGCGGTCACGGGAGAAGGCATAAAGGAGCTATTGAGCGCGGTCTATAAAAACGTAAAGAGCCTGAAAAAAAATGTCAAAAAATAGAATAGTGGTGATAAAGATCGGAACAAAGGTCATAACTTCATCGGATAAGTCTTTGGACAAGGCCTTGCTCAAGGGCCTCATAGCGCAGATATCCGACATCCTCGATAAGGGGCTTAAGGTTATAGTCGTTACGTCCGGGGCCATAGGCGCCGGAATGGGCCTTTTGGGTATGAAAAAAAGGCCTGTGAAGACCGAAGAGCTGCAAGCGGCGGCCTCCATAGGCCAGAGCCGCCTGATGCATCTTTACAGCGATTATTTTAAAGAGCGCGGTTACTTGACAGGGCAGATACTGCTTACCCAGGAAGATTTTAATGACCGGAATAGGTATCTTAATATCAAAAAGACGATAGAGACCCTTCTTTCGCACAAGGCGGTGCCTGTGATAAATGAGAACGACACCGTCTCCACGGAAGAGATAAAATGCGGAGACAATGACAGGCTGTCGAGCCTCGTCAGTGATCTGTGCCGTGTCGATATGCTGATGCTTCTGACCGATGTCGACGGGCTTCTCGACGAGAAATACAGTGTGATAAATCTTGTGGATGGGATGAGTTCCAGGATCACAAAGCTGGCGCGGGAGAGCTTATGCGAATTTGGCACCGGCGGAATGGCGTCAAAGCTGGAGTCCATAGGAAAGGCGACCGCGTCTGGGATCGAGTGCGTAATAGCGAACGGTAAGACGAAGAATATAATAGCGGATATCATCGATGGTAAGCCGGTGGGCACCCGATTCAAAAGTTCCGGAATGAAACTTCTGGCGAAGAAGAGATGGATCGCTTTTTCATCCAAACCCAGAGGGTCGATATATGTGGATAGCGGCGCCAGGGAAGCGCTGTCGAATAAAAATAGGAGCCTGCTTGCCTCCGGTATAGTCGGTCTCGACGGCCAATTTGTCATGGGCGATGTCGTAAGGATAACCGACAAGAGCTTCAGGGAATTCGCGAGAGGGCTTACGAATTATTCTTCGTCCGAGCTTTCGAAGATAAAAGGCTTGAAGACCGCTGATATCAGGAACGTTCTGGGACGTAAGGCTCCCGACGAAGTGATCCACAAAGATAATCTGGTGATACTATGATCGACGTAAAACTATTGTGCCAGAAGGCCAGGGCCGCCTCGCGTAAAATGGCAAGTCTCGATACGAAAGTAAAGGTCCTGGCGCTTAAGTCGATGGCGAAGGCCCTGATAAAAAACTGCTCGTATATAATCAAAGAGAACGCCAAAGATATCGAAAACGCCGAGAGGGGCAATATATCCAAAGCGCTTATCGACAGATTAACGCTCGACGAAAAACGCATAAGAGCTATGGCGGATTCGCTGGCGGAAATCTCGAAGCTGAAAGATCCCGTAGGCCGGGTACTGGAGACGAAACTCAGGCCGAACGCTCTCTTGATAAAGAAGGTGCGCGTTCCCATAGGAGTTATCCTGTGTATATACGAGTCGCGCCCCAATGTCACGAGCGACTGCGTAGGCCTCTCTTTAAAATCAGGCAATTGCGTGATCTTAAGAGGCGGCAGCGAGGCTATAAATTCCAATATAGCCATATTCGATGTCCTGAATAACGAAGCGGCAAAGTTTAATCTGCCCGACGGCGCCATGACCATGATTGGGGATACCGACAGAAATATCGTCAACGCTCTATTGATTCAGGAAGGCCTTATAGACTTAGTCATGCCCCGCGGCGGAGAATCTCTGATAAGAGAGGTCGCCGCTAATTCCAGGATCCCCGTAATGAAGCACTATAAAGGGGTCTGCCATACCTATGTTGATGAGTCCGCCGATCTCGATATGGCAATGCATATATGTTTCAATGCCAAGGTCCAAAGGCCCGAAGTATGCAATGCCATGGAGACGATGCTCGTGCATAGAAATATAGCAAAAAAATTCCTGCCCCGCATGATCGGGATCTTTAAAGAAGCCGGCGTCGAGATACGCGGCTGCCCCGAGACGAAGAGCATCGTCGGTGGTGTCCTTGATGCGCGTGAAGAAGATTGGTATACCGAGTATCTGGACCTTATATTGTCGGTAAAGGTGGTAGGCGATGTGAACGAGGCGATAGAGCATATAATGAAATACGGCTCGTACCATTCCGACGCGATAGTCAC
>JAUYPN010000047.1 GCA_030695725.1 Candidatus Omnitrophota bacterium | reverse complement strand
ATTGTAAGCATCTTTAGAGTAATTCCACTTCATGTAATATTCGGCCCAGACTTTATTCTTCGGGACTGTCCAGGCGCCGGCGAACGCCTTTTCTATGCACATTAAAGAGGCAAATATAAATACGATGAGGAAGACGCCTTTGTATTTTCCCATAACATTACCTCCGATTTTTACGAAGTAAAAATCGTCCCGATCCGCAGTAGGTTAATTACAGCGGCGAGAGACTTCAATATTATACTACTTTTTAAGAAATTTCTCAAGCTGCGTTTTCGCGATCCCTAATTCCTTCTTCGCGTCGGCCTTCCGCAGGATCACCTTCTGGATGGCCTCGTCCACGTATTTGGCGCATGAATCCCAGCTCGCCACGGCCGGAGGCCCTTTGGCGTCGTTGGCCTGGGCCACGAGCACATCCTTGAATTTCTGGTCCATCTTGAGCATATTCCATCCATTCACGCTCGGCGGAAGATATGTGTCCTGTTTGGTAAGCGCGGCCTCGTAGAGCCTGGCCTGGATCTCGGGCTTGAAAAGAAACTTTATGAATTCCCACGCAGCCTGTTTATTCTTGGATTGGCTAAATACGCCCATTATCCTGCCGCCGATGAATGCCGTACCCTTGCCGGTCGGGCCTTTAGGCATTGCGGCTATGGACCATTTTCCCGCTATCTCCGGCGCCAATAGCCTGAGGTCGTCTATCTTCCAGTTGCCGGAAATCGCTATCGGGAAGTCTCCCGTCCTCATCCCCTGCTCGAGCGGGATCTTAGTTTTCGGGACATTATATTTTGTGTAAAGATCGGCAAAAAATTGCATGGCCTTTACCGCGGCCTCCGAATCTATCGTTACAGCGGTAAGATCCTTATCGTAATAATCACCGCCTGCCTGCCACAGGAAGGGGGAATATCCTATCCAGCTTAAGCTACCCCAGTCGAAGATCATCCCCTGTCCTTTTTTATTTAAATCCGTCAATAGGTTAACCAGCTCTTCCCACGTCCCCGGAGGATTCGCGATAATATCGTTTCTGTAGTAAAGAATGTACTCGGTCATGTCAAAAGGTATACCGTAGACCTTGCCTTCATGCTCTATCGAATTCCAAAGGCCGGTGAAGACCGTTTCCTTTATCGAATTTACCTCATGCGGATACTCTTTCTTCAAATCTACCATGGAATCGAGCCTGCCAAACTCAGTCCCCCATGTAAGCCCAATCGTGCCGATGTCAGGCGCGACACCGCCGACGATAGAGGTGAGGTACTTTGAATGCGCATCGCCCCATGAGATCGCGTCGCATTTTACCTTTACCTTGGTCTGGCTGTAAAACTCTTCCGCCAATTCTTTTATCGTGAGCGCCTGGGCTTCGGAGCCGATGAGCCACATGACGATCTCTATCTCATCCGGCGCCCTTTTATTTTCGGCAACCTTATCGCAACCGGTAAATATAAAGCAGCTTATAAGAAACAGGATGCATGCCTTCCGCATGTTACTTCTCCTTATAATTTTTATATACGCGCGAATACCTGCTGCATTACAAGCGCCGACGCGCCGCAAGCTATGGAATCCTCGCCGAGGGACGCCGGCACGATCCTGGCGACCTTGAGCGATTCTTCGTAAGCCCACTTTTTAACGCTCTTCCTCACGGCGTCCATGAATATGTCGCCGCCCTTTTCCATGCCTCTTCCGATCACGATGGAATCCGGGTTGAACAGGTTTATGAGAAAGGCGATCTTGGCGCCAAGATAATCTCCCGCCTCGGTCAAAAGCTCCATCGCAAGCTTATCCTGAAACCTGGCGGCTTCTATGACCGTATTAAGCGAAACACTATCTATCCTGCCATTTACCAGCTGCAGGATCTTTGAATTGCCATTTCCCTTGTGGCTCAGAGAAGATTTCGCGCGCGAAGAAATTCCGAGATCTATACCCCTCGACCTGAAACCGCAGCCGTAATCATACTTAGCCCAGCAGTTATCATCCTTATAGTCCGGCGAAGGAGGGTTGATATTGAGCTCTCCCGCGCTCTTCGAAGCGCCGTAATATAATTCGCCGCTCAGAATAAGACCGCAGCTGGAATCGGAGCACATATAAAGTATGTTCTCCGCCTCTGTGCTAAGCCCTAGCCCCATCCATTTTTCTCCGAGGGCGCCTGCCGTAGCGTCATGTTCCACGAGCGTCGGTGTATCGAACTCTCTTTCGATCGCGGACTGGAGAGCCGCATAGCTGAAGATGCCGCCCTTTTCCACCGCGTACCTCACGGTGCCTTTATATCTGTCCAAAACGCCCCATATGGCCACACCGACGCCTTTCACCCGCGCCTTTTCCACTTTAGACTTGCCGTAAAGGTCCCTGACAATACCCATTATCCTATTTATAAATTTTTCCTGGTTTTCTTCTTCCTTCCTGACCTTCACTTTGCATATGATCCTGCCGGACGTATCGACCAGCGTGCCCACAATGCAGGAATCTTCCATGATATGCGGCGAGCCGAGGTCTATACCGATCGTGTATCCGAATTTCGAATTGATCTCAAGTAATTCCGGCCTTCTTCCGCCCGTAGATACGTCGTATCCCTTTTCGAGGACGAGGCCCTTCGCGATGTAGTCGTCTATATAGTTGGATATGGTTACGATATTGAGGTGGGTGATCTTTGAGATCTCGGCCCTTGAGACTTCTCTGGTCCTTCTGATAATATCGAGTATGGCAAGATTACGCCGTTCTTTTTCAGTAAAGCGCTCTCTCTTTAAAACGCCTTCCCCCAAAGTCATAGGCTTCCCTGTCCTTATTTTACCAGCTCGACTCCAGGTAAATCACGCCGAAAGTCCTGCCGCCCTTGAATCCACCCTTCATGAGCGACCAGTTCGATACGTATCTGATCTTTGCCCACGTGAAGAATTTGCTCCGCGGCGTCAGTTTAAACATAGGTTTGAAATATTTATACAAAAAGAAGACGAAGAGCGCTGCCCAGATTGGGAGCCACGCCGTTAATACGCGCGTAAAGATTGTCTGCGATAAGTTTACCACAAAAGCCATGCCAAATAAATGCATAAAATGATAGTCACCGATGTAGATAATTCCTATCACAGGAGACGGTATAACAAAAGTTATGTAGTTGGGCGTATATTGGAGCTGTATCTCGACAACCTTCTTCGCGTGCTTAAGGACCGCGAGCGGATGGCCGAATCCGTATCCGTATAATTGCTTGCAATACGCCTGAAGCGTTACCCTGTGCATATGGTCAACGATTGCGGAAGGTTTGTAATAAAGTTTGAAACCCTTTTTGAGTATCCTCAAGCTAAAATCGACGTCCTCGCTCGTTATCTCATGCCAGAATTCTCTTCCGATAGCGTCCGCCGCTTCCTTGCTCACCGCGGCATTTGCCGTCGCAAAGAACGGACTGTGTATATTGCCGTTGACCTCGTGCGGCAGGTCCTTCATGATGCCGGGATAATAACCCTCCGCCCTCATAAGACATCTGCCGGCTACCATCAAAAAGTGGGTCTCTTCGCAGTACGCCTCAACGTCGTTATTCGGGTCCGTCCTCAGCGTATGTATCTCGCCGCCCACCATCCCGATCTTCGGATCCTTTAAGAACGGCTCCATTATCTCCTTCGCCCAGTTCTTCCTGGGTGCGCAAT
>JAUYPN010000031.1 GCA_030695725.1 Candidatus Omnitrophota bacterium | reverse complement strand
AGAGGTCAAGGGTTAAGGGTCAGGGGTCAGAAATTGAAAGTTCCTCACATGGGATGGAACAATATAGCTTATAGCTTAAAGCTTAAAGCTGTAAGCTCAGGAATATTAAAAGGCGTTCCGGACGACTCATATATGTACTTTGTGCATTCATATTACGTAAAACCGGAAGATAAAAAGGTCGTATTGACTACAACCAACTACGGCGTAGATTTCGTGTCGGGGGTATGTAAAGATAACGTCTGTGCGTTTCAATTTCATCCGGAGAAGAGCCAGGCACTGGGTTTGAAGATACTGAAGAACTTTATCGGGTTAAAATGAAAGTAATGCCGGCGATAGACATAAAAGGCGGCAAGGTCGTGCGCCTGACGCAGGGTAAGGCCGAATGCGAGACCGTCTATTTTGATTCGCCTCTGGAGGTCGCCAGGATGTGGGCTGATCAGGGCGCGGATCTTATTCACGTGGTCGATCTTGATGGCGCGATCGGAGGAGAACCGAAAAATCTCAAACTGGTCAGAGAGATCATCGGCGGTGTAAATGTGAAGGTAGAGTTTGGCGGCGGCATACGTGATGAAGAGACGATACAGAGCCTGATCGATGCCGGCATAGAGAAGGTGGTCATAGGCACGAGAGCGTTGGAAGAGGATTTTATATCGAAAGCCTCAAAGAGATTCGGCAACAGGATAGTCGTCGGCATAGACGCGAAAGACGGGATGGTACTTACAAAAGGATGGCTGTTTAAGACCGAGATGGGGGCAGTGGACCTTGCCGGAAAGATGGCCGCTCTTGGCATCAGGACGATAAACTATACGGATATCTCGAGAGACGGGATGCTCAAAGGGCCGAATGTCGACAGCCTGAAAAGAATACTGAAAGTCAAGGGCATCGATGTTATAGCGTCCGGCGGTATTTCAACTATGGAAGACGTGAAGCGGCTTAAAGAGCTCGAAGGCGCAGGGCTCAAGGGCATGATAATAGGTAAGGCGTTGTACGAAAATACGATAGATCTTAAAGAAGCGATCCGAGTATGCTCACGAAAAGAATAATACCTTGTCTCGACGTTAAGGATGGGCGGGTAGTGAAAGGCGTGAACTTCGTAAACCTGCGCGACGCGGGCGACGCCGTAGAGAACGCCCTTTTTTACGATAAAGAGGGCGCGGACGAGCTCGTGTTTCTCGACATTACAGCGAGTTATGAGAAACGCAAAACTACTATAAAATTAGCGAATAAAGTGGCGGAGTCGATATTCCTCCCGTTCACGGTCGGAGGCGGGATAAGCACTGTCGATGATATCAGGAACTTATTGAATGCCGGCTGCGACAAGGTAGCTATAAATACGGCGGCGGTCAAAAGACCGGCTTTTATAAAAGAATCGTCGAAAAGATTCGGAAGCCAGTGTATCGTGGTGGCGATGGACGCCAGGTGCAAGATAAAGACTAAGGATAAGGAGAAGTGGGAGATATACATAAATGGAGGGCGCACGCCCACAGGCCTTGACGCCATTCAATGGGCGAAAAAAGCGGAAAGCCTCGGCGCCGGCGAAATACTCCTGACGAGCATGGATTACGACGGCACTAAAGAAGGTTACGATATAGAATTGACGAAGAGGATAAGCGGATTCGTGAAGATCCCGGTTATCGCGTCGGGCGGCGCCGGTAATTTAGAGCATCTTTATGAAGTGCTGACGGCCGGTAAAGCCGACGCGGTTCTTGCCGCTTCGATCTTTCATTTCAGGACTTATTCCGTAGGCGAAGCCAAGAACTATCTGAATAAGAAAGGGGTAAAGGTAAGGATATGAAAATAGACAAGATTCTGGAAAAGATAAAATTCGACGATAAAGGCCTGATACCCGCGATCATTCAGGATGAGGTATCCGGGGAAGTCCTGACCCTTTGCTACATGAACAAGGACGCCTTAAAGAAGACGCTGAACGAAGGCAAGATATACGTCTTCAGGCGCTCTAAGGGAAAGCTTATGCTGAAGGGTGAAACGAGCGGATGCATCCAGAATGTAAGAAGAGTGAGCATAGATTGCGAAGGCAACTCACTTCTGTTTGAAGTCGAGCAGGTGAGGGCAGGCTGCCACGAAGGGTACTTCAGCTGCTATTTCCGCCAGATGGACAAGGATGGCAATATCAACGTAACGGCCGAACGCATATTCAATCCGAAACAGGTTTATAAAAAGTAGTGAATTGGGAGTAGGGAGTTAAAGATATGTATTATCCGGGTAAAGAAGAATTTATAGAACTGTCCAAAAAAGGCAATCTCATTCCGGTCTATCGCGACATATTGACCGATTTTGAGACGCCCCTGTCCGCATTTACCAAGATAGATAAGGGCGATTATTCAATCCTGCTCGAATCTGTCGAGGGAGGAGAGAGGCTCGCGCGCTACTCCATATTAGGAAGTGATCCGTCGCTTATATTCTCAAGTAAAGGGGCCAAGATCACGATCACCGAAGGTAAGATATCTTCAAGTTACGCTTCGAAATCCGATCCTATAGACGAGCTCAAGAAGATATTGAACAGGTATAAATTCGTAGACGTGAAAGGACTGCCGCGTTTTTCTGGCGGATTGGTGGGATTTTTCGGATACGATATGGTCAGATTCATAGAGAATATTCCGGCCAAGAATCCAGACGATCTGAAACTGCCGGATTGCGTATTTATGCTGACTGATACCCTCTTGATATTCGACCATGTGGACCATAAGATAAAAATCGTATCGAATGTACATGTGGATGGCGACCCAGTTTTGGCCTATGACAAGGCCGTAAAAAGAATAGAAAAAATAGCGGGTTATCTCAAAGGCCCGATGCCGCGGAAAGATTACACCGTTTCGTCCAAGAAGAGGCCGCATCCGGACCTCTTAAAATCCAACGTTACTAAGGCGCAGTTTGAGGCGATGGTCAGGACGGCAAAAAAATATATCGAATCCGGAGAGATAATACAGGCCGTGCTTTCACAGCGTTTGAAACTGGCCATAGACTGCCGTCCTTTCCAGGTCTACAGAGCGCTGCGTTCGATAAACCCTTCGCCTTATATGTACTACCTTAAGCTCAACGACTTCTTTCTCGTCGGCTCATCGCCGGAGATCATGGTGCGCTGCGAAGATGGCCTGGCTGAAGTCAGGCCCATAGCCGGAACACGCCCGCGCGGCGCCTGTGAAAAAGAAGACGAGGCGCTCATAAAGGACTTATTGGCGGACCCGAAGGAGAGGGCTGAGCATATAATGCTCGTAGACCTCGGGCGTAATGATATAGGAAGGGTGTGCGAATTCAAAACGATAAAGGTATCCGAGCTCATGACGATCGAGAAATATTCTCATGTTATGCATATAGTGAGTGATGTCTCCGGGAGACTTGAGAAAGGCAAGGATTCGTTCGATCTATTCAGGGCGACATTTCCCGCGGGCACGGTTACGGGCGCGCCGAAAGTCAGGGCCATGGAGATCATAGACGAACTGGAGAATGTAAAGCGCGGGCCATACGCGGGGAGCGTCGGATATTTCAGTTTCTCGGGTAATCTCGATACATGTATCACCATCCGCACCGTCGTCATTAAAGGCAAGATGGCCTATATACAGGCGGGGGCGGGGATAGTGGCGGATTCGGACCCGGAAAAAGAATTCGAAGAGACACTGAATAAGGCGAAAGCGTTGTTGAAGGCGATAGAGATGGCCGAGAAGGGATTAGAATGATACTCATTATAGACAATTACGACTCGTTCACCTATAATCTCGTGCAATATTTCGGCGAGCTCGGAGCGGAATTAGAGGTTTACCGCAATGATAAGATCTCGGTAGATGAAGTGAAGAGTAAAAACCCGGAAAAGATAATCATATCCCCGGGGCCGGGAGAGCCTAAGAATGCAGGGATATCGGAGCTTCTTATAAAGTCCGTGGGCGGAAGAGTGCCGATATTGGGCGTCTGCCTTGGACATCAAGCAATAGGAGAGGTCTTCGGCGGGAGAATAGTCCGCGCGAAGAATATAATGCACGGCAAGACATCGCTCGTTTACCACAATGGAAAAGAGATATTCGAGAGCGTTAAAAATCCTTTCGAGGCGACGAGATATCATTCGCTCGTGGTGGAGCGCAAGACCCTGCCAGGGATTTTGAGCGTTACGGCCGAAACGAAGGATAAGGATGAAGAGATAATGGCCCTGAAACACAATGAGTATCCCGTATGGGGAGTTCAGTTCCACCCGGAATCGATACTGACGGGAGAGGGAATGAAGATATTGAGCAACTTCTTAAAAATATGATAAGAGAAGCGATAGAAAAAGTTGCCGGAAAGATCGATCTTACTGAGACTGAGACGCGCGAAGTTTTCGAAGATATTATGTCGGGCAAGGCGGCATCCGCGGACATAAAAGCGTTTCTCGAGGCCTTGCGTAAAAAAGGCGAGACCGTTACCGAAATAACCGCCGCGGCCCGGGTGATGAGGGAGAGATCTGTCCGTATAGATGTCGGCCCGGACGCCGTACTCGACACATGCGGCACCGGCGGCAGCGCGATAAACGCATTCAACATCTCTACAACGGCGGCATTTGTCGTGGCGGGATGCGGCGTCAGGGTGGCGAAGCATGGCAATAGATCCGCTTCGCAGCAGTGCGGCTCGGCGGACGTCCTGGAGGCGATCGGCGTCAAGATCGATATCTCCCCGGAACTCGTAACTCAGTGTATTCATGAGGCAGGCATAGGTTTCATGTTTGCGCCGGTCTTTCATGCCGCGATGAAATACGCAGCATCTGCCAGAAAAGAGCTGGGCGGTAAGACCATATTCAACATCCTGGGGCCGCTTTCGAATCCGGCCGGAGCCGCACACCAGATTATAGGCGTGTATGACGTGAAATTAACGGAGACGATGGCGGAGGTCCTGAAGAATCTCGGTTCCGAACGCGCGTTTGTGGCGCATGGCATGGATGGGCTGGACGAGATAACTATTGCCGATAAGACGAAAATCTCCGAGCTAAAAGGCGGTAGAGTCGATACTTATGATGTCGGGCCCGAAGATTTCGGATTGAAGAAGGCGCGGCTCGAGGATATAAAGGGAGGCGATGTAAAGGAGAACGCCGGGATGCTTCTGTCGGTATTGAAGGGTTCTGCCGTGCCCGCGCGTAGAGACATTGTCCTTGCAAATGCGAGCGCAGGCCTTATCTGCGCAGGACGCTCGAAGAACTTTAAGGAGGGCGTGAAACTCGCCGCAGAATCGATAGATTCCGGCCGCGCGCTCGATAAACTATCAAAACTTATAGAGATGACAAGCAGATGATACTTTCGAGGATCATAGAAGAGAAGGGAAGGGTGGTCGACGCCGCCAAGCGCGCTAAGCCGCAGGGAGATCTCATAAAAGAGGTAAAAAATCTATCGGTCAAGAGCTCTTTCAAAAAGAATATATCGCGGCCTCACCACATAAATCTTATAGCCGAAATAAAGAAGGCATCTCCTTCAAAGGGCATCTTAAGGGGCGACTTTAATCCCGTTAAGATAGCCATCACCTATCAGGCCAACGGAGCGAGCGCTATATCCGTGCTTACGGATGAGCGGTTCTTCGAAGGCAGGTTGGAGTATATACCGAAGGTGCGGGAGAACATATCCGTGCCGATATTGAGAAAAGATTTTTTTATCGATGAGTATCAGATATATGAGACGGTCGCTTCCGGGGCCGAAGCGATATTGCTCATCCCGGAGATACTTTCTATGGCCCAGATGGCCAAATTCTATAATCTCGCGACCGAGCTTGGGCTCGATTGCCTTGTGGAGGTCCACAATGAAGAGGATATCGAAAAAGCGCTTGCCATAGGAGCGCCCATAATAGGTATCAATAACAGGGACCTGCATACATTCAAGGTAGACTTAGCTGTCACGCAGCGCCTCATCAGGCTGATCCCGCAGAATAAAGTGATAGTGTCCGAGAGCGGGATAAAAAGCTATGAGGATATCATGTTCCTGAAGTCGCTCGGTATAAACGCCGTGCTGATAGGCGAGGCGTTCATGGAATCCGATGATATTGCCGCCAAGATGAGAGAGATGATGCGTTTTTAAGATATGACTAAGATAAAGATATGCGGTATAACGAATAAGAAAGACGCGATAGCCGCGGCCGAGCTCAGGCCCGATATGATGGGGTTCGTATTCTATAATGGATCCAAAAGGTATGTTGAGCCTAGAACAGTGAAAGACATCATAAATGAACTGCCGCCTTTTATAGCTAAAGTGGGAGTGTTTGTCGATCTGGATAAGAATAAAGTGCTTGAGATAGCCGAGGAGTGCACCCTTGACATGCTTCAATTCCACGGAGATGAAACTCCCGATTATTGCTCTCTCTTCAAGGATTCTTACAAAATTATTAAGGCTTTCAGGATGAAGGACGAGAGCAGCCTTAAAGGAATAAACGACTACAATGCCGACTTCTATTTACTCGACGCGTATTCTTCCAATGGATACGGCGGAACTGGCAAAAGCTTCGACTGGAATATTATAGAGAGCTTCGAATTTTTAAAACCAATTATATTATCGGGTGGGATTACGCCTGATAATGTGCGTTACGTGATAGAAAAGTTTTCGCCGTATGGCGTCGACGTCTCGAGCGGCGTGGAGGTTTCACCCGGTAAAAAGGACACTCTTCTTATGAAGAAGTTTATGGAAAACGTGAGGAAAATATGATGAGATATCCCGACAGGCGCGGTTACTTTGGTGATTTTGGAGGCAAGTTCGTTCCTGAAACCCTGATGGCGGCCTTAAGCGAACTGGAGACGGCATTTAAAAAGGCCGGAACTAACAGGGCGTTTAGAGAGGAGCTTGACGGCCATCTGAAGGATTACGCGGGCAGGCCCACTCCTTTATATTTCGCCGGGAGACTGACAAAAAGAATGGGCGGCGCCGGGATCTACCTTAAGAGGGAAGATCTCCTGCATACGGGCGCTCACAAGATAAACAATACTCTCGGACAGATCCTGCTTGCGCGCAAGATGGGAAAATCGCGTGTCATTGCCGAGACGGGAGCCGGGCAGCACGGTGTCGCCGCTGCCACGGTCGCCGCCCTCTTCGGATTGGAGTGTGAGATATTCATGGGCGAGGAGGACATAAAACGCCAGGCCGTAAACGTATTTAAGATGAAACTCCTGAGGGCAAAGGTCACTCCAGTATCGAGCGGTTCAAAAACATTAAAGGATGCGATGAACGAAGCGATAAGGAATTGGGTGACGAATGTCCGGACCACGTACTATTGTATAGGCTCAGTAGCGGGGCCCCATCCGTATCCCATGATGGTGAGGGATTTCCAGTCCGTGATAGGCAGAGAAGCAAGGGCGCAAAGCTTGAAGATATTCAAAAGACTCCCGGATCATATCGTGGCCTGTGTGGGCGGCGGATCGAACGCGATGGGCATATTCTACTCATTTCTTAATGATAAGGTTAAATTCACCGGGGTGGAGGCGGCCGGACTGGGTATCGATACCGGAAGACACGCCGCTACATTGTGCAAGGGTTCCGTCGGTGTTTTGCATGGCTCGAAGAGCTACATACTTCAGGACGATGACGGGCAGATCGAAATAGCCCATTCCATCTCCGCCGGGCTCGATTATCCCGGCGTAGGGCCGGAGCACTCCCGCCTTATGGAGTCCGGCCGCGCGCAGTATGCGGCCGTGACCGATAAACAGGCGCTCGAAGGATTCAGGATGCTGACCGAGCTCGAAGGCATAATCCCTGCGCTCGAATCATCGCACGCCGTCTATTATGCGTCGAAGCTTGCCATGCGGCTGCCGAAAAATAAGATCATCGTCGTCTGCCTCTCCGGCAGAGGCGATAAGGATATGGATATTGTTCGCGGGGTGTTGTAGGGTCTGTCCCAAAGTATCACATTACATGTTGATGGGGCTGACCCTTGAGAGGAGAAAGGTCGACCCAGACTATGTAAAATGAGAGGGAGCATTTTTCCTATAAGATACCTATCATATTTGTACGAAACATAATGAGGCTT
Organism: Candidatus Omnitrophota bacterium; assembly: GCA_030695725.1. Classification (GTDB taxonomy): domain Bacteria; phylum Omnitrophota; class Gorgyraeia; order 2-01-FULL-45-10; family 2-01-FULL-45-10; genus 2-01-FULL-45-10. The sequence goes on along the minus strand of JAUYPN010000031.1, from coordinate 17,815 downwards.
AGGTTTAGAGGGTTAGATAATGGCACCGTTAAATAATAAAGAACATCTGTTTGGAAAAGTCGCTGTATTTATTGATGCGGCGAATATTATACACTGCTATAAAGATACGGGTTAGAAGATTGATTTCAAGAAATTGCAGAAATATTTTAATTCCAAATGTACGCTGGTTGGCATTTATTATTACAGTGCATATTTTGAAGAATCGGCCGGCCAAAAATCCTTCTTTGAAATGCTGAGTAGAAAAGGTTTTATTTTAAGAGTAAAAAAGATTAGAAAAATAATGAATGGAGATGGTACTATTACTCTCAAAGGCAATTGTGATACCGACATGGTTGTTGATGCTGTGGCAAGGATGCAAGAGTATGATACAGCGGTTATAATGAGTGGAGATAGTGATTTTGTTTCATTGGTAAACTTATTAAGAGGTAAAAATAAAAAAGTTGTGATTGTTTCAACGCGGTGGCATGTTGCGAAGGATTTAATCGATGCTGCTAACCACTATTTTGACATTAACAAGTTTAGAATGGCCTGGGAGCTTGAAAATAAGGTATGAAATCACAAAACCCGCTTTTAGCCTTTCGGCCAATTGCGGGTCTCGGATGACTTATCTACACAAAGTATAGCTTAGATAGCTTGATTTGTCAACAGTTAATATTTTAGTTTTGTATCCTTAACAAAAGGCGGCGTATGTGACATGGGGACGTTTCACTATGGTGTAATTCGTCACGCATAAGTATGTTATAACACCATCCAATCCATCGCAAAGGATTTTGTGAACGTCTCAGAGCCGGAGAAGACAGGTAATGATTGAGAGCTTTGTTAATAACAAGTAGAACAAATAGGGGGCAGGCGCTTTTTTGGGGTAGGCCTGGCACTTATTAACGGTAGGATTTAAGCGGTGAATATAGAAAAATGTAATAATTTCGCATTTATAGATAGCCAAAATCTTAATCTATCGATTCGTTCTCAGGGATGGGTTTTGGACTTTAAGCGATTCAGAGTTTATCTTAAAGACAAATATGGCATTACCAAAGCATTTCTTTTTATTGGGTACGTCAGCACTAATCAAAATCTATATATTTCTTTGCAGCAGGATGGATATATATTGGTTTTTAAACCGACACTTTTTCTGCCAACCGGCGGCGTAAAGGGTAATGTAGACGCGGAGCTTGTATTACATGCTATGGCGGAGTACCCTAATTACGATAAGGCCCTTATAGTGTCGGGGGATGGAGATTTTTACTGTTTAATCGAGCATCTTAAAAAACATGATAAGCTATTAAAATTGGTAGTTCCAAATATGAATCAATATTCGTCGCTTTTGAGGAAATTCGCTTCCGACACTGTTTATATGAATGGCCTAAGCAACAAACTGAAGTACGACAAAAAGAATGAGGAGAAATAAAAAGAGAGGCATTAACCTTCGGACGAAACCTTAGGTGTAACCTCTCATCGTGATTCTACTAAAAGTATATCGTAGAAAGGACGATTTGTCAATATAAATATGGATATCAGGCCGAATCTGCAGTTCTCGGTGATGTGCGACGATGTGAGGCGCGAGGATAACGGGAAGTTTATGCTCATCGGGATCTTCGAGGCGATAAATGCCGTGAACTTTCCGGCGAAGCATCACACGCTCTTCGTCGCGAACAGATGGTGCAAGGGCGAGGGGTCATTCACGCAGAAGATACGCATTATCAGCGCGAAAGATAAGGCCCTCGTCTTCCAAACCGAGGATCAGCCGTTTCAATTGACGGATATAGACACTCATCACACGATAATCTCGAAATTCAATAATCTCTTATTTCCGGATCCGGGCAAATATTGGGTCGAAGTTTTTCTGAATAACGAGCTTATCCTGAACTATCCGATAATGTTAAAGCAAGTGGAGAATAAAAAATGAATCGCATAGATAAAAAATTCAGGGAGTTAAAAGAACGGAAGAGAAAAGCCTTTATCGCTTATATAACCGCGGGCGACCCAGACCTATCGACGACGAAAAGAATAGCGCTGGCGCTTGAAGGCGCGGGGGTGGATATTATCGAGCTCGGCATACCCTTCTCCGATCCTCTGGCGGACGGGCCGGTAATACAGGCCGCTTCCTACAGGGCGCTTCAGAAGAAGGTTACGCTGAAGAAGATATTCGCGTCCGTTCGTGACTTAAGACAGGCGACGGATATCCCGATAGCGTTCATGACCTATTACAATCCTGTGCTGCGGTACGGCGTTGAAAAATTCATCAAAAGCTGTAAATATGACGGAGTGGACGGCGTGATAATCCCGGATCTGCCTTATGAAGAGGCCAAAGACCTGGTACAGGGCGCCGGAAGAGAAGGGGTGGCGACGATATTTTTGGCTGCGCCGACGTCTACGCGCTCAAGACTAAAAAATATAGTTAATAATTCCACAGGTTTTATTTATTACGTCTCCCTGACCGGAGTTACCGGGGCGAGAAGCGAGCTGCCTCCGGAGGCTGCCTCAAACGTAAGGCTGATAAGGTCTATGACAAAAAAACCCGTTGCGGTAGGGTTCGGCATATCCGGGGAGCGGCAGGCCCATGATATTGCAAAAGTTGCCGATGGCGTTATCGTTGGCAGCGCGATCGTCAAAATAATCGCGGATAATCAAAAAAATAACAAGATGCTAATTTCAAAAGTGTCGAGCTTCTCAAAGAGACTGGCGAGGGCAATTCATGGCGCGTAAAAAACTCCCAACTCCCAGCTCTCAGCTCCCAACTTCTGTCTACGCCGTCATACTCGTCGGCGGAATAGGCAAACGCCTCCAGCCTCTGTCGAAGCCTTCGACGCCCAAGCCGTTCCTTTCGGTCACGAAGGACAGAAAGACAATATTTGCCAAGACGATCGCGAGGATCAGGAGGGTGCTCCCGATAGAAAATATCATAGTTGTGGCGAATAAACGGCAGGCGCATTTAGTCAGAAAGAGCTCTCCTAAAATATTAAGAGGAAACCTGCTGCTCGAAAAGGCCTCGAAAAATACCGCGCCGGCGATAGCCCTGGCATCCCTGGAATTAAGGAAGAGATCCGGCGATGCGGTGGTAGTGGTGCTTCCGGCGGACCACTACATAGGCAACGAGAGCGTATATCTGAATACCCTGAAGAAGGGCATCGATTTTGTAAAAGGTAATCCCAAAGCGCTCGTCACGATAGGGCTTGAGCCTAATTTCCCGGCGACGGGTTACGGATATATTAAGATAGCCCGCGGTCCCTGCCTTGCCGGCAGGCAGGCACGGTCCATAGTCCACGGAAATATATATAAAGTGGAGAGATTTGTTGAAAAACCCGATATTGAAACGGCGCGTAAATTTATCGGAGACGGAAACTACCTCTGGAATACAGGGACGTTCATATTTAAGGCGGTCACATTTTTAGGCGCGGTCAGGAGGCTGGCTAAAAGCATATATGAGCCTCTTAAGGATATGCGTAAAATAGAAGAGAAGTACGATATGCTTCCCAATATATCGGTGGACTACGCGATAATGGAAAAGGCCTATGAGATATACTGCGTCAAGGGTTCGTATAAATGGGAAGATATCGGCAGTTTTGACAGTCTGAAGAAAGTCCTGAAGGCTGAGGGCCGGCGTTTTATAGAAAAAGACGGGAAGGTGCTCAAGATACTGTGAGCCCCGCCCATTCTAAAACCGAAGTGCTTTTTACGCGGCCCAGACATAGTTAGAATTAATAAAACATTGTTATTGCAGACATATAGAAAGGAATGGGCGGGGTGAGGATCATGGGTCTTGATTTTGGGACTAAGCGCATAGGCGTGGCCGTGAGCGATGAATTATTGCTGACGGCTCAGGGGCTCGATACGATACAGCGAAAAGAACTGAAAAGCGACCTGGCCCTGATAAAAGGGATAGCGGATTCGAATGGTGTGAGTGAAGTCATCGTCGGGCTTCCCCTGAATATGAACGGGACGTACAGCGAGAAGACCAAAGAAGCCGTTTCATTTGTGGGTGAGCTTGAAAAAGTGATAAGTGTGCCGGTCAGGACATGGGATGAGCGCCTTACGAGCGCGCAGGCCGACAGGGCAATGCTCGAAGGCGATATAAGCCGTCGAAAAAGAAGAAAATTGTCCGACAGGCTCGCGGCCCAAATAATCCTGCAAAGCTACCTGGATTCAAGAAAGAGAGATTGATACTGATGGAAAAATCGACTGAGATAAGAAATAACGGGCTTGCCGTGGCGGCCAAGCCGATGAGCCACATGGAGAGCATATCTCTCGGTATATGGATAAAAGCCGGGGCAAGGTACGAAAACAGAAATAATAACGGGATAAGCCATCTATTGGAGCACCTTCTCTTTAAAGGCACCGAGACCAGAGGCATGAGAGAGATAAAAGAGGCTATAGAGGGCAGGGGCGGCAGCTTTAACGGGTTCACATCCGAAGAGGTGACCTGTTATCTTGTGAAGCTCCTTGCCAAGGACGCCGAACTCGGCGTGGAGATACTCAGCGACATGGTGCTGAATCCGAAACTCGATGAAAAAGAGATAGAGAAAGAGAAGAGCGTTATAGTGGAAGAGATCAATATGTACAGGGATATCCCCGCGCAGCATGTCCATGAGATACTTACGGAGATGCTCTGGCCGGATCAACCCCTCGGGATGCCGCTGGCCGGTACCCCGGAGAGCGTTAATTCGACGCATAAGAGAGATGTCGACGCTTATAAGAATACTTTTTACAATCCCAACAATATGCTCCTGATCGGTGTGGGCAGGATAAAAGAGGGTAAGCTTTTGAGCCTTGCGGGTAAATATTTATCGAGGCCCGCGAGACAGGAGCCCGTCAAATTTGAAAAAGCCGTAAATGATCAGCGCGAGCCGCTACTGAAAGTTGCAAAAAAAGACACGGAACAGACCCATATGGCGCTGGCCTTCCATGCAATGAACCGTTTATCGCCCGACAGGTATGCGGCGAGTATCCTTAACGTAATCCTCGGGGCGAATATGTCGTCCCGCCTGTTCCATGTGGTAAGGGATGAGCTGGCCCTGTGCTACGAGATATCGTCAAGCGTGCGTAAATATGAAGATGCGGGCGCCTTCGTCATAGGCGCGGGCCTCGATGAATCGAATCTTATTAAGGCCCTTGAGGTGATATTTAAGGAGCTTAACAGGATAAAGAGTGAACCCATTCCGGATGAAGAGCTTAATCGGGCGAAGGAGTTCTATAAGGGGCAGCTTCTCTTCACTATGGAAGATACCATGAGCCGCATGCTCTGGCTGGGGGAGAAGATAATATCCAAGGAGAAGGAACTGGACGTGAAAAAAATAGTGGACAGGATAGCGCGCATCAATAAAGATGACATCATGAGGGTTGCCGGAACCATATTTAAAAACGAATCGATGAATCTTGCCGTCATAGGGCCCGTCAAGGATGAGAGCGGATTGAAAGGGGTATTGCATCTATAATGAGAGGATCGGTAAAGCTCTTTAATATATTCGGCATATCCATAAACATCCATGTAACCTTTCTGCTTCTTTTGGTATTCTTTCTTTCCGGGGGCATAAAGTGGCTGGCTTTGATAATAGGCGTCTTCTGTTTCGTCACGCTGCACGAGGTATGCCATTCGCTCATGGCGCGTTATTACGGGATAGAGGTACGCCAGATTACGCTCCTGCCGATCGGCGGGATCGCTTCGATGTCATCGATGCCGGAAAAACCGGTACAGGAATTTTTCATCTCTATCGTAGGGCCGCTCTTTAACATTGCCGTGATCGTCATATTCTATAATCCCATGAAGAGCCTTCTAGGGACAGAGGTTCTTTTCCACAGGCCCCTTTCAACCGCTACCTGGCCGCTCACATTGTCATATCTTTACTGGATAAATCTGATGCTCGCGGCATTTAATCTCATACCCGCCTTCCCGATGGACGGCGGCAGGGTTTTGAGGTCTCTCCTGGCGGGGAGGATCGGATACGTTAAGGCCACGAAGTTCGCCGTGGGTTTGGGGCACATATTCGCCGTCGGGTTCGCCTATTTCGGAATAGTCAACGTCAATATAGTGCTTATAGCGATAGCGATATTCATATACATGGCCGCTTCCAACGAAAGACATCAGGTCGATGTCAGAGAGGACTTGAGTAAATTCAAGATCGGAGAATGACATGCTAAAGAATATAGTAGCGCCCAGCATTTTGTCGGCGGATTTTTCAAAATTGGGACAGGAGATAAAGGATATTGAAAAGGCCGGAGCGGATTGGATACATGTGGACGTGATGGACGGCCACTTCGTCCCCAATATCACTGTAGGCCCGGCGGTGGTAAGATCCATACGGCCGGTCACCAAACTGACGCTCGACGTGCATCTCATGATAAAAAGCCCGGAAAAATATATCGAAAGCTTCGCCAAAGCGGGAAGCGATATAATAACTTTTCATTCCGAAATTGAAGAGGACCCGAAGGAGGTCATCAGGCTTATAAAATATTATAAAAAGAAGGCCGGTATTTCAATTAAGCCCGGGACCGATATTGGATCCATAGAAAAGATTCTGCCGATGGTGGACATGGTCCTGGTGATGACGGTCGAGCCGGGGTTCGGGGGACAGTCTTTTATGTCCGGCTGCCTTCCGAAGATAGAGAATTTGCGCAGGATATTCAAAAAGGATATCGAGATTGACGGCGGCATAAACGAAGAGAATTCCCGCGACTGCAGATCGAGCGGCGCCAATGCGCTCGTGGCGGGCAGTTTCGTATTCGGCGCGAAGGATTATTCTATAGCGATAAAAAAACTTAGAGGAGGCGTGTAAAGTGGAGGATATAAAATTCGGGACGGACGGCTGGAGAGCCGTCATAAGCGATACATTTACATTCGATAACGTGAAGAAGGTGGCTCAGGCGATGGCGGATTATGTACTGACACAAAGATCTGTCCTGAGCGGCAGGGAGTTCAAGGTCGTTGTCGGCTATGATACGCGGTTTTTATCGGATAGATACGCCGAATTGACCGCCCGCGTGATGGCGTCGAACGATATCCCGGTCATACTGGCTGAACTGCCGTGCCCGACGCCGTCGGTCAGTTACGCCATCAAGGATAAAAATATCGTGGGGGGCGTGGTCATAACGGCGAGTCATAATCCCGCCAGATACAACGGCATGAAGTATAAAGCGTACTATTCCGGTTCCGCGGGCCCCGACATAACAAAAAAGATGGAGCTTCTCTTAGGCGCGAACCCGGTCAAGTGCGAGCCGATGGACGAATTAAAGCTTAAAGGCGCCATAACCGTAGAGAACATAGTTCCGAGGCATATCGGTTTTATAAAAAGATACGTCGGTCTGGGGCTGATAAAGAAGGCGCCTCTCAAAGTGATAGTGGATTCCATGTACGGCACGGGCAATAGTTACATATCCGAACTCCTCGAGGGCGGCAAGTGCAAAGTCGATACTATTCACAACACAATAAATCCGTCTTTTGGCGGTATAAACCCGGAACCCATAATGCCGAACTTAAGAGAGCTTGCCCTGACGGCCAAAAAAGGCAAATACTCCGTAGGCCTTGCCACGGATGGTGACGCGGACAGGCTCGGAGTCGTATTATCCGACGGAAGTCCTCTTACGGGGCATAAAGTCATGACGCTCCTGCTTCTGCATCTGTTGGAAGACAGGAAGATGAGGGGGGACGTTATACAGACGATCTGCGGTACAGTTTTGATAGAAAAGATATGTAAAAAATACGGCCTCAAGATGCATGAGACACGTGTCGGTTTTAAATATATCTGCGGCCTGATGGGTAAGGATGATATTCTGATCGGGGGAGAAGAGACGGGCGGAGTGGCGTTCAAGAATTATATACCGGAAAGGGACGGCATACTTTCCGGGCTCCTCATATTGGAAATGATCGCCGCCAGACGCAAAAGTCTGGATAAGATAATAAAGGATATAAATAAGGAATACGGAACGTACGAATACAGGCGGTTCGACATGAGAGCGCCGGACGAAAAAAAGAAGGCTCTTATGGAATTACTTAGAACTGAGCCCCTGAAGAAGGTCCTCGATAAAGAAGTCGTAGAGGTAAAGGATTACGACGGATATAAGTTCATACTGGAGGACCGCTCATGGTTCATGATGAGGCTGTCCGGCACCGAACCGATAGTAAGGATATACGCCGAAGCGCCGAATGAGAAGAGAGCGCTTGCGATGTTGGAGTTCGGTAAAAAGATAGTGGAAGGCTTATAGCTTTAGAATGAAAAACTCCCTGATCCGCAATTTTTCCATAATAGCCCATATAGACCACGGCAAATCCACGCTTGCCGACAGGATTCTTCAGGCGACGGGCGCGATAAGCGAGCGCGATTTTCATGATCAGGTACTTGACGACATGGACCTCGAAAGGGAGAGAGGCATCACCATAAAAGCGAGCGCCGTACGCATCAACTATAAAGCGAAGGACGGTGTGGGATACGAGCTTAATCTTATAGATACCCCCGGGCACGTCGATTTTACATACGAAGTTTCGAAGTCGATAGGTGCCTGCGAAGGCGCGCTTCTCGTGGTGGACGCGGCCCAGGGTATCGAAGCGCAGACCGTAGCGAATCTATACCTTGCTATGGAACATAATCTGGTCATCATACCGGTAATAAATAAGATAGACCTCCCCAGCGCTGAGGTTGAAAAGGTGAAGAACCAGATATCTGATATTTTGGGATTGGAGAAGGACGAGATCCTGTTGGCCAGCGCCAAGATGGGCACAGGCATCGAAGCTATATTGGAAGCCGTTGTAGCCAGAATTCCTCCGCCCAAAGGCGAGGAGACAAACCCTCTCCAGGCTCTGATCTTTGATTCGAAATTCGACCCATACAAGGGCGTGATAATACTTTTGCGCCTTATGAACGGCGTACTGAAGAAAGGCGCCCACATAATGATGATGTCTAACGGCAAGATGTATGACGTTCTCGAGGTGGGCGTATTCAAACCGTCCCCGGAGCAGGCGGGAGAGCTGCGCTGCGGAGAGGTCGGATATATCACATGCAATATAAGGGACGCAAAAGAGGTCTCCGTAGGAGATACGGTAACCGAAGCGGATAATCCCGCAAGCTCAGCCCTGCCGGGATATAAGAAAGTAAGGCCGATGGTATTCAGCGGAATATATCCGGTGAATAGTGCGGACTTTCCGGCGCTAAAGGAGGCGATAGATAAGATGCGCCTGTCCGACGCGTCGTTCGTATACGAGCCGGAATCGTCCGCCTCTTTGGGTATGGGTTTTCGGTGCGGGTTTTTAGGCCTTTTGCACATGGAGATAATACAGGAGAGGCTCGAAAGGGAGCATGATCTCAACCTGGTGATAACTTCCCCCAGCGTGATATACAGGATAATGAAGAATACCGGCGAAGTGATAGAGGTGGACAATCCGATGAGGCTGCCACAGCCCGGCGAGACGGCGTCGGTGGACGAACCGTACGTAAGGGCGTATATGATAATACCCAAAGAGTACATGGGCAGCGCCCTGGACCTCGCGGAATCGCGGCGCGGCACTTATGTCTCCACGCAGTATCTCGATGAGTCGCGCGTGCAGATCGTGTATGACATACCCTTGGCCGAGATCATAGTCGATTTTTACGATAAGATCAAGTCGGTCACCAGGGGCTATGGTTCGCTCGATTACGAATTTCTCGATTACCGCCCCACGAAGATAGCGAAGCTGGATATACTCATCAACGGGGAGATCTGCGACGCTCTGTCGAGCCTGGTATTCAAAGACAGGGCGTACGCGAAAGGAAAAGCGGTCATAGAAAAACTGAAAGATAATATACCGCGCCACCTCTTCCAGATAATACTTCAGGCGGCGATAGGCGGGCAGATCATAGCCAGAGAGACAATAAAGTCCGTCGGAAAGAATGTCACAGCGAAATGTTACGGCGGCGATATAACGAGAAAGAGAAAGCTGTGGGAGAAGCAGAAAGAGGGTAAGAAGCGCTTAAAGCAGTTTGGGAAGGTTGAGATACCGCAGGAAGCGTTTCTCGCCGCCCTGAAAACGGCATAAGGATTTTAAAATGATTAAAACCAGGATCAAATCGGAGATACGTGAATGGGCGGAGTCCATAATAATAGCGCTGATACTCGCGCTTCTGATAAGGACTTTTGTGATACAGGCGTTCAAAATACCGTCGGGATCGATGATACCGACATTCGAAATAGGCGACAGGATATTCGTCAGTAAATTCATTTACGGCGCCAGGATACCCTTTACGGATATCAGGCTTCCCGCTTTAAAGGCGCCCCAAAGGGGCGACATAGCGGTATTCGTCTCCCCCGAGACGCCGAAAAAAGATTTTGTGAAAAGGCTGATAGCGCTTGAAGGCGAGACCGTCGAGATAAAGAGCGGAAATATCCTGATAAACGGTAGATTCATAGACGGCCCGGATTCGGTAAAGTCGAACTATTATTATAACAGAGGAGATTTTGGTAAAGAAGGTACGGCCGTTACGGTCCCCAATGGCTCCTATTTCGCCCTAGGCGATAACAGCGCCAATTCAAGAGACTCGCGATATTGGGGATTTTTTCCGAAGAAGAACCTTATCGGCAAGGCCGTCTTTCTGTATTGGCCCATACAGAGGATCCGCGTCATAAGATGATGAATCTTGCAAACAGGATAACGGTAACGAGGATAATGCTCACCCCACTATTCATCGCGGCCGTGATTTACGGCCGTATGGATATAGCCATTGTATTGTTCGCGGCCGCGGTCATATCCGACGGGCTGGACGGATTTGCGGCAAGATCGATGCATCAGCAGACTTTCATCGGGACCATCCTTGATCCGGTGGCGGATAAGATACTGCTCATAAGCGCGTTCATATGCCTGACGCTGATAAAGAGCGTACCGGAGAACTTGAGGCTGCCGCCCTATGTACCGATAATAGTTATATCCCGGGACGCGATAATCGTTTTGGGCTCAATACTTATACATGTCGTCAAGGGGACAGTTAAAATAGCTCCGAGTTTCTGGGGAAAACTTACAACGTTCTTCCAGATGATGACCATAGTGAGCATTCTCGTTCAATTTAAGTATTCTTGCTACGTTTGGAATACGGCAACGATATTTACCGTTATATCGGGGGTCGATTATATGCTTAAGGGCAGCCAAACCCTAAACGAGAACAACCCAAATAACAGAAGGAAAGTATGATGGTACCTTTTTTTGTGTTCATCTTTTCCTGTTTAACGGCGTATATTATAGGATCGATCCCGACCGGATTTTTAATGACGAAGATCTTTACGGGAGCCGATATCAGGGGCGCGGGATCCAAAAATGTCGGCGCAACTAATGTCTACCGCGTCGCGGGAAAATTACCGGGAGCGCTTACCCTGGTCATAGATATATTTAAAGGGATCATCGTGGTGACCCTGGCGGCAGATTTTTTTTACAGGTATCTGCCGGACATCGACCATATATTCTATAAAACTTTTTTGGGACTGATAACGATACTGGGGCATATATATTCTGTATTCCTGAAGTTAAAAGGAGGTAAGGGTGTAGCGACCACCGTAGGTGTCATAGCCGCTCTGGCGCCTTTAGTTCTCCTAGTGTCGTTAGCCGTTTGGCTCGTAGTATTCATTCCAACAAATTATGTTTCTCTTGGATCGTTGGCTTTCGGGATAGCTCTTCCAATAACAGCCCTTGTTTTTGATCAACCGTTCTATATAGTGATTTTTTGCGTAATCCTCTGTATAATAAACACTTACAAGCATAAGGATAATATCAAAAGATTGCTAAAGAGAGAAGAGAATAGGACGATAATTTTCTCCCGCACGAAAAAAGTTAATATTCAAAAAAGGTAGTTTTACGGCCTTGACTGTCGATGATGTATAATGTATACTTTTAGTGTAGAAGGGTGTGAGGTGTGTAATTTTTTTTACCATGTAATTAAAAAGTTTTAAGAAGTTACTATGGAGAATGTTATGAGAGAGGTTGTATACAAAAACCTGACTTCGGCGCGCTCCGGAAAGAAAGACGTTCTTTTGAAGGAAGTCTTTGAGAGGGATGGTGTGACCGCAAAGACCGAGAGAAGATCTTTCTACTTTATAAAGGAAGTGGTCCATCTGAATAGCGACGAGGAACTGCAGGCCTGGGTGGGATCTCAAAATAACAGAAGTGAACCGGTAAAGAGACATTTCCACATAATGAAAGAGCATAGCGACGCTATGGGTATGGACAAATTTGTATGCAAAATACTGGGACTGTTCTACGCGGTGATCGACAGGGATATCTACACGATCGCCTTTCTTCATTCCTTCAAAATAAATTTCGCCAGGGGTTCCCTCATCAAGTAATAAACCCAGAAGCCCGAAAAACACGGAAAACCGCACACCTTGACAATGGTAATATCATGTGATATACTTGTAAGACTTTTTCTCTCCGGAAAGCTGAATAGAATACCTATGGAACTGATTGCAAGGATAAATTGGGTAGATATTTTAGTCGCAATTCTAATGCTGCGAATAAGTTACGTAGCTTTCAGGGACGGATTGAGTCATGAGATATTCCCTTTCCTAGGCAGTATTCTGATCATGGTGCTGGCTATACGCTACTATGCCGTTCTTGGCGGTTCCGTATCCCGGAGCATGATGAATATGCCGGTGGAATTGGCCAATTTTTTAAGCTTTCTTGTACTGGTAACGATACTGGGCTTACTGGTAAGATTATCGAGGATCGTGCTCGACAAAATATTGAAGGTCCAATGGCATCCCGTTATAGACAAGTTCGGAGGGCTGGCGGTAGGTATAATGAAGGCTTATGTGGTGACAGGCATAGTTTTGACGGCCCTCTCGCTCATGCCTTTATCGTATATGCAATGGTCAATAAGGGATAAGTCCCTTACAGGAAAGTACATTTTGATGGCAGGTCCCAGGATGTATGACAGGATAGGAAGATTTTTGCCGGCAATAAAATCGGACGAAACAGGCAAGCCTGCAGTCCATAAAGAACCCGCCAAGAAGTGAATCTTCTGCAAAAAGAGTTAAAAAATATAAAATCGAAAGGAAGAGAGAGATGAAATTAAAAGAGATATACGGCTTTGTCGTCAAAAAAGGTATCGAGAAGGATCCCCGCTCAAAGAGCCAGATCAAAGACGCTCTTGCGGAATCGAAGAAAGAGTTTCGTAAGCTTAAGGGTATAGACGCCAGATGTTACGATAAAGAGAGATTCGTAAACCCTTACGCCGACACAAGAATACTTAACGGAGATCCTGATACCGATATCAAGTCTATAATGGTGGGCATCGATATGGAGGGGCCGGAGCTTCTGGTGGCCGACAGGCTGAATGAGAAGGGTAAGCCTGTAGATCTTGTCATGGCTCACCATCCGGAAGGGAGTGCCTGGGCGAACTTTTACGATGTCATGCGTCTGCAGGCGGACGGATTTGCGAAGTTGGGCGTGCCTCTTGAGGTAGGAAAAGAGCTTATAAAAGAGAGGATGGGGGAGGTCGGTCGCGCGGTCTCCGGAGCAAATCATCTGAGGAACGTGGATATAGCAAGATTGCTCGATATCCCGTATATGTGCGTTCATACTCCGGCCGATAATCATGTGACAAACTATCTTCAGGGTATATTCGACAGAAGAAGGCCGAAGACCCTGAATGACGCGCTCAACATTTTGAAAGCCATGCCAGAATATACGGACGCGCTTAAGAAACACGCAGGGCCCAATATCCTTATAGGCGAAGGTAAGAAAAAGTGCGGAAAGGTATTTGTGGATATGACGGGCGGCACAGAAGGGCCCAAGAGGATATTCTCCAGGCTCTCTCAGTCCGGCGTAGGCACGATAGTGGCCATGCACCTGAGCGAAGAACATTTCAAGCAGGCAAAGACGGAATTTATAAATGTGATCATAGCCGGCCATATAGCGAGCGATACGCTGGGATTGAATCTGCTTTTGGACGCGCTTGAGAAGAGAGACGCGATGAAGATAATACCCTGCTCCGGGTTTGTAAGGGTCAAAAGGTAGAATGGCGATACCGGACGCAATAGTAGACCAGGTTCAGGCCAGAAGCGATATAGTGGAGGTCATCTCCAAATATATACCGCTCGCTAAAGCGGGCAGGAACTTTAAGGCCCCGTGCCCTTTTCATAATGAGAAGACGCCGTCATTTGTGGTGAGCCCGGATAAACAAATATACCATTGTTTCGGGTGCGGCGCGGGCGGCAACGTTTTCTCTTTTTTGATGAAATACGAGAACCTCTCCTTTCCGGAAGTCGTCGAGATGCTCGCCGAAAAAGCCGGGATACAATTGCCGCGTTTTGGCCCCAAGAAGGAACTGACGAGCCTCGCGACCCAGATCTATAAAGTGAATGAGCTTGCCATACAGTTTTTTGAGGCCTGCCTGCCGCGTGACCGCGAAGCCCGCGACTATCTTCTTTCGCGCGGAATAGGCGACGAGACGTTAAAGAAATTCAGGATAGGGTATTCTCCGGATTCCTGGGACGGCGTATTGAAATTTTTGAACGGCAAAGGCATCAAAGGTGATATCGCCGAAAAGGCCGGGCTCGTCATAGCCAATGACAGGGGAGGCTATTACGACAGGTTCAGGAAGAGGCTGATATTTCCGATCTTTGATCTTAAGGAGAGAGCTTTAGGGTTCGGAGGAAGGGTGCTCGATTCAAGCCTTCCGAAATATATGAATTCGCCCGAGACCTACGTTTATTCCAAAGGAAGAAACCTTTACGGACTGAATCACTCCAAGGAGAGCATAAAAAAGGCGGGCTATGCTTTGGTGGTGGAAGGGTATCTGGATTTCATAATACCCTATCAGGCCGGGATCCGCAATATTGTAGCGACTCTGGGCACGGCGCTGACCATAGACCAGGTAAAACTGCTGAAGCGTTTAACGAATACAGTGATAATGGTATACGATCCCGACGAGGCCGGTGAAGCGGCTTCCTTACGCAATATGGATCTCTTTATAAGCGAGGGAGTGAACGTATACATAGCCGAACTGCCGAAAGGCTTCGATCCTGACGGATACATAAGAAAATTCGGAACGGAAGATTTCACAAAGCTCACGAAGAAGAGCAAGAACTTATTTGATTACAAGATATCCAAGCTCTCCGCGCGTTTCGATATAAAGAGCGCGCACGGCAAAGCGTCGATAGCCGGCGAGATGCTGCCGACCATCTCCAGGATAGAGAACGCGGTGCTCAGGTCGAATCTGGTAAAGAAATTGGCGGAGAAACTTTCCGTAGACGAAGATTCCATAAGACAGGAACTGAAGAAGGTCAAGCCGGATTATACCATGCGCGTTTACAGCATAAGTCCGGTTGAGGCGAAGAAAGATTCGAAGAGTGCTGAGAAGATGATACTGGCGCTTATGCTGGAAGGCGAAAGTTTTGTAAAAAAAATAAGGGAGTCGCTGTCTCCGGACGAATTTAAAGATTCTTCGGTAAGAGACGTCATTAAGGCCGTGCTCGATCTGTCCGGGGGAGACAGGTCAATAAACGCGGCGAAATTGATGAACCATTTCGAAAATAATGGGGCAGCCACCGCGCTGATATCCGAATCGGTGCATCTTTCCGAGACGCTGGATAATAAAGAGAGGATCCTTTGCGATTGCATAGCCAGGATAAAGAAAGATAACGTAAAGGATGTGCTCGGAAGGCTGCAGGACGCGATCAAGATGGCGCATGATTCCAGGGACGATACGCTCGTGACAAAGCTCGTGACGGAATATACGGAGCTTTTAAAAGTGAATAAGGCATGAGGATGAAGAATAAGAGAAAGATAAAAAAGAGCTCCGCGAGGAAGAAGGCCTTTCGCAGAAAGATCCGAAAGACAAAGAAGCCTGTTTTGAAGGCGCATCCTCCCGTAAAAGAAGACGGAACGATACCCGTTAAAAACAAGCCCCAACAGAAGAAGAAGCTCTCCAAAGAACTTTCCGAGCTCATCGCGCTCGGCAAGGAGAAGGGGCATCTTACTTTCGAAGAGGTAAATAATATACTTCCCATCGAGATAGTCTCCTCGGTAGAGATAGACGAGATACTAAGCGCCCTCGGGGAAGAGAATATAAAGCTCGTAGATACGGAGGAGGAAGCTTCCAAGGATGCGGCTAATGAGAGTAACGCGCCGGAAGAGAAGAAGGAGGATGCGGCTCCGGTCGAAGAGGTGTCGAAGCTGATACAGATAGATGACCCCGTGAAGATGTATTTAAGGCAGATGGGCCAGATATCTCTTTTGACAAGAAAAGAAGAGATAGAAATAGCCTGTAAGATAAAGGATTCTGAAAATAAAGTAAGGGATGCCGTCTCGGACCTGGCCATAGCCAAAGCCAAGGCGCTCGAGATACTGAACAAAGCGATCAAGGAAGAGGTGAGCCCGGAAGAGTATTTTAATGTAGATCCCAAGTTCAAGATATCAAAGATGAAGAAGAGGATAGATAATCTTGCCGGCAGCCTGCGTAAGGCGAGGACCAAGTCGAGCATAGGCAGGCTAGTAAAAGAGTCGAATCTGGCGATGTCCGTGATCGAGGATATAATCAAAAAGATAGGTGAACTTCTTGGCGAACATTCGAAGATAGAAAACTCGCTCTCTCGCGCCAGAAAAACCAGGAACAGGGACGAGATAAAGAGGCTGAACAGGCACAAAAAGAGGATAGAGCGCTCCCTCGGTGAGCCTGTTGACTTTATGAAGGAACATTTTAAATTTATAAAGTCATGCGAAGTCAAACTGAACAGAAATAAGAAAGAGCTGGTGGCCGCCAACCTTAGGCTGGTAGTGAGTATAGCGAAGAAGTATACCAACAGAGGACTCTCGTTTCTCGATCTGATACAGGAAGGCAATATCGGCCTCATGAAGGCCGTGGATAAGTTCGAGTATAAACGCGGGTATAAATTTTCTACATACGCGACGTGGTGGATACGCCAGGCCATAACGCGGTCGATCGCCGATCAGTCCAGGACCATAAGGATCCCCGTCCACATGACGGAGACGATAAACAAGCTCATAAGGGTGTCGAGGGCGCTCGTGCAGGAGAACGGAAAAGAGCCTACGCCCGAAGAGATAGCGCATAAGATGAGGATGCCCGTAGATAAGGTGCGCGGCATATTGAAGATAGCTCAGGAGCCCATATCGCTTCAGACTCCCATAGGAGAAGAAGGCGACACGCATTTCGGAGATTTTATAGAGGATAAACGCGCCATATCTCCGGCTAACGCGACCGCCTACTCTATGTTAAAAGAGGAGATGGACGACGTATTGGGCACGCTGACAGAGCGCGAAAAGAAGGTCTTGAGACTAAGATTCGGAATAGGCGACGGTTACCCGCGCACGCTCGAAGAGGTCGGCGCCATATTCAAAGTCACAAGAGAGCGCGTAAGGCAGATCGAAGCGAAAGCTTTGAGAAAATTGAGGCACCCGACGCGTTCGAGAAGGCTGAAGAACTTCCTCGCGATGGGCGAAGCCGAATAATCATCTTTACACAGAATTACAATTTGGGTATAATAACCGTTTAAAATTTCGTGGGCCTGTAGCTCAGTTTGGTAGCCCGCAAGGCTATAGGCAAGCAGTAGGCACAAAATTTGTGTATACAAATTTTATAGAGCAGGAGACTCATAAACTTGTTATGAAGAGCTTTGAAAGCCTCTCAAATTGGCATTTCCCGACGGAGAATTGATTTTTAGACCTTCCTCAAAGCAGAAAAAACTGACGAAAAGTTATCACAAATCTATCACAAGGAAATTAAGAAGTCTAGCCCATCTTCCGCAGTTAACTGCAAAATTTAATAGAATTTATCCCCAAAAGTCACGGTTCAGACTCAAAAGAAACTCGATAAAAACTTGTCATCCTGAGGCCGCCGCCGGAGGCGGCGAG